>JAEEPF010000017.1 GCA_016284635.1 Prevotella sp. | reverse complement strand
CGTCGGCACCGTCATAGTCCTCGAGATACTTCACAGCCTCGTCCCACTTGCCGAGCTGGGCGTTGCAGAGTCCGGCATAGAGGTTTGCCAGGTTACCGGCAGCGGTGCTGCTGTAGTCACTGGCCAGCTTGGCGAAGCCCTTATAGCCTGTGCTGTCACCCTGCAGAGCCTTCTCAAACTGGCCCTGGGCAAAATACTCCTGACCCTTGGCGATGGCTGTAGAAGCCTTCTGCTCGTTGGGTTCTGCGACATAAGTTTTGTAAAGTACGACACCGGCAATGATGACGATGAGTGCCACCACAGCGGCGATGATGGCCTTCTTGTACTTCAGGAAAAAGGCCTCACTCTTGTTCAGGGTCTCCTCCATTGTAGGAGCAGCCTGAGGTTGATTTTTTGTTGTTGCCATTATAATATTTGTATTAATTTTCGAAAATCGGCTGCAAAGGTACAAAAAAAAAGTAAAAGTGAAAAACGAAAAGTGAAAAATTTGCTTCCGCAGCATAAAATTATTCATTATCCATCATCCATTATCCATTTTTTTCGTACCTTTGCACTATGATTCTGCAGAAACTGTCACTCATCAACTATAAGAACATCCGGGAGGCCACGCTCGACCTCTCGCCGAAGATCAACTGCATGATTGGCAGCAACGGCGTCGGCAAAACCAACATCCTCGATGCCGTCTACTTCCTCTCTTTCTGCCACTCCGCCTCCAATCCCACCGACTCCACCATCATCCGTCACGGCGAGGACTTCCTCATGCTTGAGGGCACTTATCACTCCTCGCTCCTCACTCCTCACTCCTCGACAACAATCTCCTGCGGCATGAAGCGCGGCACGAAGAAGCACTTCCGTCGCGACAAGAAGGAGTACCGCCGTCTCTCCGAGCACATCGGCCTCATCCCCCTGGTGATGGTCTCCCCCTCCGACACCCTTCTCATCGACGGTGGCAGCGAGGAGCGCCGACGGCTCATGGACATGGTCATCTCGCAATACGACCACACCTACATGGAGTCCGTCAACCGTTACAACAAGGCCCTGCAGCAGCGCAACACCATGCTCAAGCAGGAGACGGAGCCCGATCCCGAGGTCATCAGCCTCTGGGAGGAGCAGATGGCCTTCGAGGGCGAGCGCATCTACCAGCGCCGCGACGCCTTCGTCCGCGAACTCACCCCCATCTTCCAGCGCTACTACGAACGCATCTCCGGCAACCGCGAACAGGTCGCCATCGAATACATCTCCCATTGCCAGCGGGGGCCACTCCTCGAGGTCATCCAGCGCGACCGCGCCAAAGACCGCATCATGGGCTACTCCCTGCACGGTGCCCACCGCGACGATCTCGTCTTCACCCTCGGCGGCCATCCCATCCGCCGCGAAGGCAGCCAGGGCCAGCACAAGACCTTCGTCGTCGCCCTCAAGCTCGCCCAGTTCGACTTCCTCCGTCGCACCAACGGCGGCAACACCCCTATCCTACTCCTCGACGACATCTTCGACAAGCTCGATGCCAGCCGCGTCGAGCAGATTGTCACCCTCGTCGCCGGAGAGGAGTTCGGTCAGATCTTCATCACCGACACCAACCGCTCACATCTCGACCAGATCCTCGCCGCCTCCTCCCACGACTACAAGATCTTCCACGTCGACGCCGGCGAAATAAACGAATAAGTATGTTCAAACGCAATAGCACCCTCATCAAGGACATTATCCTCAAGAACCTCCGGGATCAAGGTCTCGAGACGCCCCTTCTTCAGAAGCGCCTCATCGACGCCTGGCCCGACGTCATGGGCGAGACCATCGCCTCCTACACCACCTCCCTCAACATCCGTAACCAGACGCTCTTCGTCCACCTCACTAATCCCGCCCTCCGCATGGAACTCTCCATGCAGCGTCAGGACATCGTCCGCCGCCTAAACGAACACGTCGGCAACCAGGTGATTGCCGACGTGAGATTCAATTGATGATGAGATTCCATTGATTATTTTTGTTGGTATTCGACGCGTCTATGGCGATGAGTACGCCATCCTCGATATCGGTTCCTGTCTTATGAGGGCGGTAGGTGAGTACCTCGTTGTCATATTGGCCGAGATAAGTAAGCCGACCTGTACTGGCATCCATCCACCAGACCTTCTTTTTATCGCCAGAAATCTTGCGTAAATCGATCTTCATCTCGCGGCTCGTGTAGTTATATACCAACAAATAGCCGTTGCCACGAGTGGCGATAAGGCGGTCGTATTGTGTACCGTTCTCCAGAATGACACTCTGATCGGGCACACGCTCGAAATAGGGGAATGCGAGTATCAAACGTTTCAGATACTTCATCTGGTTGAAACCAGGATCATCAAGCGCCTCCGTCCATACCTTTTTATTATAATAGGCCGAAGGATAGCCGGGCTTGTAGAACTGCATGATGGCATTATGTCCATAGGTATGCCCGCAACTGCCCGCAAACACACTCCAATAGGCATAGCGACGCACATCGCAGGCCTGCCATAAGTCTTCACTGGGGTCGTGGAGCCCTTTGGGTATGCCTTCATAGATGGGCTCGTCATCGATCACAGGTTTCATGGGCTTATAGGCCCAGGTGGAATCTACATACATCCAGTTGTCCTCTTCCGTATGATCGGGTATGGGATAGCTCTTGTCGTTCATGCGCTGACCATATCTGCGATGCCCACTCTGGAAGGTGTGGAAGTCTATCCACGCTGCCCTGCTCCACCATTTGGCCGATGTATAGCGCCCACGGGGATGATAGGTCATCAGGTGATTCTTGTCTATCGACTTGATGGTGGTGGCGAGTGTTTCCCAAACGTCAGCTTTCACGTCACCTTGTATGTCGCCACCGATAATCCAGATGATGTTTGGACAGTCCTTGTAGCGGTTGGCCAGAAAACCGCCGTACGTCTTAGCCTGATCTGCAGAGAGCTTGCCAGCCTTTACCACTCCGCCCCAGATGCACACCATACCAACGTAGATACCACGCTGTTCGGCCTGGTTGATGATATAGTCCATGTGGTCCCAATAGCCATAGTCGACCTTGGTCAGCAGATTCCCCTGTTTGTCGTGAGAGGGCTGTCCATAGGCGTTCATCGAGGGAACATCGTTCAGCACCTGCACTTGGGTCATGTTATAGCCAGCGTCACGAGCCTTATCCAGATAATACGACGCTTCCTCACGGTTCAGTCTTTCAGGCATCAGCCAGGCTGTCTCACCCAACCAGAAGAAGGGCGTGCCGTCAGCATGCTGCAAAAAACGCTGGTCCTGTGACACCTCTAACCGTCCGTGATCCCACGGATTTTGTCCTGCCATCACGATGTTTGGCATCATTAGCGCCAATACAAAAACAAATAAAACTCTCAACTTTTGTTCAAACATTCTGCAAAGTTAGCAAAAATTCAGCAATTATTGGTAACTTTCAATAAAAAGTTGCGATTTTATGGATTTGCCCCGTCACGCTCACCGTCTTAGGCTGTTATCCTAAGTATATATACATCAAACATAGAGAAATGAAGTTTTTTTTGGTGGTTTCGGTATTTTGTTGTAACTTTGCAGCAGAATACGAATGCGTTAGTGCAAAACGGTTTAGGCGCTCACTGCCATTCCTGTTCAGATTCTTGGCTGAAGCATTACCTGCAACCGCGCCGTGCCTCTCGCCATCAATCGTTTTTTTAAAAGTCTCCTCCTGGAGGCTTTTGTTTTTTCTCATTTGTCCGATTCTTGTTTCTCATTATGTTTTTGATTTTACGTTAACAATGTGGATTGGGTAGGACTCGAACCTCCGATATGCAGCTCTGAAAAGAGGTGCCCCGCTCCCGTGCGACCATCAATCCGATGCAAAGATACGACAAATATTCGTAACTTGCAAGTTTTTTCCTATTTTATTTTTCATAGGATCACAATGGGGACTGCGTAACATTATGATATAACCCACGGAACAGGACCCGTGGGTTCTTAATTCAATAATCAATATTTCAATATAGCCTATTCGTTATTACACTTCCTCCCATAGTTCGTCCATCTTTGCATTCACGTCATAAGACAGCAATGCACCTGAATGACCTTTCGACCAGTCGAAGGAAGGAATGGATTTCTCTAATTGCTCTAACGATATTATTGGCTCACCATACGGCTCAGCGGGATTCATGCAGATCATATCCACATACATCCTGCGTTTGGTCGTGCCAGCCCAGTCGTCTTCAGGATAAGGATCAGAGAGAAAATGCCCGTTGAACACGATGCCAGCCTTGTCGTCGCCTGTGCGTAACATATAAAACAAGTCGCCTCTGCGGGCCTCCTGCCAGTCATAGATGCTCCAGTTCATACGGAACATACCATGCACCATATTTGCCACGCACTCCTCGTAATCTTTCTCTTTGAAAGAACTGATTGAAGGGTTCCAGCGCATCAAATACTTCTTCGGTTCTTCTGGTATTGGTACTACCTCGAACTGCACTTCCCAAATGCAGCTGTCACCCTCAGGGTCTTCCACGCTGGGCTCACCTGGTCCTTTGAACCGAAAGCGAATTCCAGGCTCAGTATTAATGCCAATGATTCGTGTCAGACAATGGTCTTCACCACCATTGAGCATCAAGAAGTCCAACGTACCCTTGATGGCGTACGGGAAATCGCCTTCGTTATAAAAATAGCATCCGTGGAAAGTGTCAGGCAACTCTTCCGTTACCAACACGAGATTTCCGTCAAAGTTCTCCAGAATATCGCGATAGTTATCATCGTTGAGGTTTAAGCAAATGTGCGTCACCTCGCCTGAACGTACCTTGCCAATCACCTCGTTATCCACTTCGAGGGCGATTGCGACCTCGTTAAGATCGACTTCCTTGTTTTTCTTTTCTGACTTCATAGACTTATTGTTTTTTTGTTATCTGCGTACAAAGGTACAACAATTATTTGAGAAACAGATCATTTGGGGAGAGTTTTTCTTGATTTTTTACCGATAGATTTTACTACTTGCTTGTTTTCTTGTTTAGTTAGTTACTTAATTAATTATTTTGTGGAATTGAATGAGGATCTTATTTTACAGCCGATTTTACTTAATTAACTACAGATAATTATTTGTTTACTTGCTTACTTGCTTGAACCTGCCATTTTACTCCTTTGTATTTTTCTTTTGCAGATATTATGTTTTTAAAGCCTTTAAAGGATTTGAATTGCTTTGTTAATAAAATGTTAAATTCTATATGTTTTAAGGAGAAAAAGTTGATTCTTAGCATAGAAATTAGTATTTTTGCAAAAAATTTATTAATATGGCAATAAAGATCATAAGTGCAAAGAGATTTGCAATGAAACTAAAGGCAACCATTCAGCGATCTGGACGGTTGGGGTTCACGGAGGAAACGGCAAGGTACATGAATCTGGCCAACGGGAAATTTGCAAAGTTTGCACAAGACGACGAAAACGGTGTTCTATACCTTATTATAATAGATAAGCGTAATGAGGACAGCTTTGACATACGCTCATCGAGCGGGTACTACTTTGTTCCTGCGAAGATGATGTTTGATTCATTAGGTGTGGATTATGAGAAGAACGTTGTGATGTTCGACCTGATCCGTAAGCCTTCTCTCGACGAGACACTTGAAGGTCAAGTGTTTTTGATGAAATCAAGAGCTTCGAAACGTAAAGACAAAAAAGATGAAGACATAGATACATAAATGAAAAGGCCCTGTTCAGGGCAAGTGGACAGGGCGGGGAACGAAGTCTCATTTTTGGGCAGCGAGACTACGGACAATCCCATCGGGCATGACAGAATTGCTTGGCAAAGGTAGTAAAAATACCACAAACGGGCAAATTTCTGTCGAATTCAGTAGTATTATTTTAAATTTTTTAAACTAAGTATGGACACGACCGTAAATCTTTTCGACAGGAAGGAGCTCTACAGAATGGAGCACACCCCACAGGGCAAATCCCTTAGGACTGCCAAGATTCCCAAGCGACAAAGACGCAAGGTAATCTATGATAACATGCACCTCATGGAGGGTATGACTTTCACGGCGACACACTCTTTTCCTCAGATGCTACCATACAATGGCCCCACTGACTTCGAACTCGTTTCGTATGCTGAAAGGAAGGGGCACTCTGGTAAAAATGAGGCACTTCATTTCTTCCTCGATGACTTTCGATTCCGAGATCCCATGTGGTGTAATCTGGAATACACAGTGTATAATATCAGTCATTTCGACTATATATTCTGTCCTGATTTCAGTTTGTGGCGCAATCTCCCAACAGAATTCTGTAACATGCAGAACACCTATCGCACACGATTCGCTGGCCTTTACTGCCAACTTAGGGGAATGAATGTCATTCCTACTTACAGTTTTGGTGGTCTTTCGTCTTTTTCCTTTTGCCTCGAAGGTCTGCCTTTTCACAGCATAATAGCAGTCTGCGGTCTTAGTAACCGTAAAGATGCGCAGGCCTACAACATCTGGTGTTATGCCTTAAGGCGACTCGAAGCAGAGAAGCACCCTACTCTTATATTGGTCTACGGTCCGGAAATCGAAATTCCAGACTTTCATACACCGGTTAAATTCATAAAAGATTTCATTTCAAAACGATTCAGGCATGGATAATAGTAAAAATCAGCTATGGGATGTGGACGCTAAGCTGTTTGCATCTATGGAGAAAGGAAGCCTCACGCCTAATGAAGCTAACTTCTTCAGTAACATGAAGTACAAGCAAGAATACGAGGTTACAGCCTTGAACGACCTTCTTGTATCTGAGTATGAGAATGACGACGAGATATACGTCATTCGTATGAACTACGACGAATATGTCGTTGGTCATGGCATCGGAACCGATGGAGCTCAAGAGGTTCATGTGATGAACTTATCTGAGGCTCTGGCTGTCAACTTCAAAGCCGAAGGATTCCTCAACCGTGACATTACCCTCTGGCAGTGGCTTCGTGAGAAGGACTATACGATTGTGAATTATGGACGTAACTATGACTTAACCGAAAATGGGAAACGGAGCTGATTTCTTTGCAAGAGATGCTGCAGGCAGGCAATCTGAGTATGATTCACTATCTCCTGCAGTTACAGTTAATGGCATAAAGGGTCATCTGATTAAGCGTAAGGGAGATTCCGATACTCATACCAATCTCCCTTTTTACGCTAACACTTCTGATGTCTATTTCCGCCAAAACGTATATGGTGTTTGTCAGGCAAGGACCTATATCGGCAATAAATTACATCTCGATTTCGACTGGAGTCATGAACATACCAACAAAGGCGATGGTCGTCATTTCCCAGTCGGAACAGTTCATGTCCAAATCTGGCAGGAGCAAAAAGATGGAACTTTTAAAAGATTATCCAACGAAGCTCGTTCCATGTGCAACCACGAAATGAAGAAGTACGGTCCAATCTTGAAACATTTCTGCCCCAGTGTAAAGTTCAGATAAGTGAAGATGCAGGACTTTAACGGCCCTGCATCTTTATTATTCGTTATTCCCCAAAAACGAGATACGTTTCAAGGGCAACATGTTCTTGTCATCATCGGACATCTTATCGTAGTATTCCTGCCACATCTCGATGAAATCATTACCATCGATGAGACGGATAAACTTGTCATTGCCAGAAGCAGCATTCCTGGCATCTGCCGAATAGGTGCCACTGGTGACAAACAACGCGATGTCGCCAGCCTTTAGCACACCTGACAAGGCTCGTACCTCGGAGGCACCAATGGCTGTTTCCGGCTTATGTTTCACCTGAACCTTGATACGAGGTGTCTTAGCACCAAGCGGATCTAAGTAGGCGATAATGTCAATGCCGCCATCTTTACCCTTTGGAGCGATAAATGGTGTATGATAATCCATCGCACGCAGCAGAGCCGCCACCATATCCTGAAATTCATAGGGATCTTTGGAAGCAATGAATGCCTTGATGCCTTCGCGTGCATCCGACTCCAACTGTTCTAACTTCATGGAGTTATCAGATTCTGCCGTATTGTCCGTAGGCTCCTCATCTGGATTATCCTCTATATCGCGAGCCTTCTTCCATGCGTGATATGCATCGTTGGCGATGTTCATCACCTCTTCAGGAGTTTTCTTCAAGGCTGCCTCACCTTCTGGTGTCAGATACCAGTTGCCACTCTTCTTCACGATGAAGCCAGCCTTCTGATAGTCTATGGAATAGAACTGGAAACTATTGGTCCATCGGATATATTGCATCTTACCTGCCGGTTCCTTTTCCCAATCCGTCAGTTCTACGTTCTCATTCACAAACGGATAGAGTTCCTTCGCCGGCATGCTGCCACCCCGTCGGTTCATCTCCTTCATCACTGCATACAGCGTCTTCGTGGCGCAGGCTTTCGTCCTACTGAATTTGTCTTTTGCCATATCATTATTGGTTCTTATTCATTATTATATCCGAAAGCTTCACATGGTCAGCAACATTGACTATGCCGTCACCGTTCACATCACCCACCATAATGGCTTTGCCATTGCCTGTGATTGTGATTTCACGGGTTGCCACATCAGATTTTTCGTAACCATCCTTCGTTGCATAGACACTGATTTTGTAGGTTTGTGACAGGGTGAGTTCTGAATCATTGTATTGTTTTGCATCATCCACAATCACTTCAGAAACAAATTCTACGCCTTCAGTGTCGCAATTGAATTTTACTTTCCCATTTTCATACCAAATAGTAGGTGTGGCACATTTGGGTATTTCAACATTTTCGCCAGAAAGTGTCTGGAACTTTCCAAATCTGCTCCAAGGAGAAGTTGTCATATAGGCTTCAATAGATTCTTCTGGCACTAATAAAGTTATATCGTAATTGGAGAAAGAAGTTTCATATAATACAGGAGGAACTTCTGGAAGAGCAATTACTTCTTTAATATTGGTACAATAAGCAAATGCTTCTCCATAAATATATTGAATAGTTGAAGGAATTGTTATTGATTCTAATGAAGAACACCAAGTGAATGTACCTTTTTTTATAATCTTTATACCTTCTGGAATTGTTAAAGATCCGATGCTATTGCAACCCTCGAATGCCCTTTCCCCAATGGATGTCACACTATTAGGAATGATTAGAGATGGCAGAATGTAGCAACATTGAAATGCACAATTGCCAATAGTTTTCACACTATTGGGAATGGTGAGAGATAATACTTTTTGACAATTGCTGAAAGAATAATTGCCGATAGAGGTTACTCCTTCACCAATTGTGAGGGATACAAGATTCTGACAATTGTAGAAAGTATAGTCTTCAATAGAGCTTACATTACTGGGGATGGTAATAGAGGATAGGCTGCTACAATTATAGAAAGCTCGATTACCAATAGAAGTTACACCATCAGGGATATTAATTTTTGTCAAGCCTGTACAATTATTAAATGCTTGAGCACCGATAGAAGTTACACCCTTGCCGAGTGTTACGGATATTAATCCACTGCAACCATTAAATGTATCCGTTTCGATTGAAGTTACACCATCAGGGATAGTGATAGATACCAAACTGGTGCAATCTATAAATGCACATGAACCGATGGATATAACACTTTGGGGGATAGAAACAAAGATTAGGTCTTGGCAATTAGCGAATGCATTACCTGCCATTAATCTTGTTCCTTCATCAATTGTTATATCTTCATCTATTACACCTTTATAACCTACAAGGCACTTATCAAGATAAAGAAGTCCATCAGGTTGGCTATTATACCAACCTGTATTAGAAAAAGCAAGACCTCCAATGTATGTCACACTTGAAGGAATAGAGATCGAATTCAAACCTGTGCAGTCTTCGAAAGCACAGATTCCAATAGATTTCACGCTATTAGGTATACTGATGGAAGTTATGTCTTTGCATCTAGAGAAAGCATAATTGCCAATGGATGTCACGCTATATGTCATCTCATCATACTTGATAGACTCTGGTATAACAACTTTTCCTGCATACTTATAATATGTCACAGAAGCCGTCTTATCAGTTTTGTTTAAATTGTAATAAACGCCACCGATGTAAGCATCGTAAGCTCTTGCTGTAAAAGGCAATAGCGTACAAATAAGAAGAATAAATACTGACTTTTTCATATCGTTATTGTTTTATCTGTTTCCTTTTGCTCTATTATGCGTCTTACAAAGCATCTGGCAGTTCTCGATGTCCGTAGCACCGCCTTTACTCCATGCCGTCACGTGGTCGGCATCCATTTCCTCCAATTTCCAAATACGCAGACGATTGGAGTCGCGACCGATGGCACAATAAGGGCAGTTGCTCACGCCATCGATTTTGGCCTTGGCTGTCTGCTCCTGATAGACCTTGCGCATTGTTGGCTTATCGAAAAGACGGACATTCAACAGTTTTGTATCCTGGCAGCCACCAAGCACATACTCAAAGATACCACGACGATTCGTCACAAAGTCATCATGCATCAGTTGATAGACCTTTGCAGACAATTCCGAATGATTCAATGGCAGATGATGGAAACGCTCATACATCTCTCCCCAATTCAGCCCCTGCATCTCATTATAGACATCATCAAATTTCGAGTCCACCCAATCTATTACCGTATTGAAGTAAGTTTTTATTTCGTCAATATTCGTATCCCTGCGATGCAGCGACATATAGACACTCACAGGATCGTTGGCAGATGCCGTCTGCGGTGATACCCTTTCACTATTTGCCACCCATTCAAGTGCCGTAGCAAGGAACTGCTGACGGTTTGCGGGCCCTTTTATATAACTCTCCCAACGCTGGATATTGGCGTTCTTCGAATTCGAGAACTCCGCCTTGCATGCAGAGACGAACGGGCCAGAGAAAACAGCATTCAATTCTTCTTGGCGATTGAGTGGAATGCCTGCTATATTGATGGTCTTAAACCAGTTCTTTATCTCCTCTTCCGCAAACTCACCTTCTCCTTCGCAGATATAGACCAGCAGCTCCGTTTTGAGAATCTTCTGTTGTTTTTCTTCATCCAGACCGTCAAAGTTTTGTTCTATGTCATTGACCTTAACGGCAAACTTTTTCTTCAGAAAACGCCCGAGCGAAGTGATGCGCTGCTGTCCGTCGAGCACTTCAAGTTCTGTTTGAGGTGATTTGAAATCCTTATTACGGTTGAAATATAAAAGTCCGAGCGGATAGCCTTTCAGTACAGACTCTATCACAGCCACATCTTTCTTGCTGTCAGCATAGATGTAGTTACGCTGATATTCGGGCTGGATGGTCAACTGTCCTGCTAATCCATATAGGCCTTTACCTTCCAACTCGTTATACTCAAAGCCGTCACATAGCTGCTCTACGGTATAAATCTTTAATGTCGTTTTCATTCTGATTGCTTTTTACGGATTAGTATTCTTGCGTATGGCTTTACCGGGTAGCCATCTTCCATATAATATAGCTGACCTTGTCGTAGACTTGGGTTCATTTTCTTTAGTTCTGGGGGAAATGGTTTTAACCCTAACTCTTTACCCGAATCTCCTTCTGCAATCCCAATAATCTCAAATTGTTCAGGGCAGTATTTGTCAAGAAAGGATTTTGGCAACCCCATTGCACCCTCAAAATCGGAAGGGATGGAATCAGTATAAGGAACTTCTATCGCATCATAATTCTCGTAGTGTATATATTCCTTACGACCTCGTATTTCCTTATGCTTACTATGTTTAATGTTTTCAGCCATAGTCATGAGGCGTAAAGGTTGGTGACGACGACCATGGTCAATGTTCGTAAACCAACAACAATTTCGGAATTTGACAAGACTTGTACTCTCATCAAACACTCCATCTGCATAACCATCGCGTGGTACTTCAACACGGAAATAGGCATTTCCATTCTGAAAGCCATTGCCTAACCACATTCTATTTTCCTTTATAAGTGGAAATATTTCTTTGTAAGTAACGGCATTCATATTGCCTATAATAATAAATTTCTTCTTTGCATCTATCAACCATAGTACAAACTCTCTGAACAGCGAGAAAGGTGGATTAGTCACAATGATATCTGCCTCGTCACGCAGTTTCATAATTTCCTTGCTGCGAAAATCACCATCACCCTCCAAATATTGCCATTGCAGGTCATCTATATTGATCCGACCATCGCCCGTAATATCATCTGTGAGCACAAAAATCTTGCCATGAGTCTTGCTTTTATCATTGTCGAAGTATGGCTGTGAGGTCTCAAAAAGCGTTGGCTGGTATGGGATTTTGTACTTCTTGCTTTCGGGGGCATAGCTGGTAGAGATCAATTTCTTCAATCCCAACAACTGAAAGTTTTGTGCAAAGAACTTCGTGAAGTTACTCCACTCAGGATCGTCGCAAGGCAGTAGCACCGTTTTATCACGAAACACATTCGGATCATAGTCCAGATAGGCGTTTATCTCTTTCTGGATATCATCATATTGCGTATAGAACTCGTCGTTCTTCGCCGTCTTCGCATTTGCCAAATTCGTATTTGCCATTAGCACATTATTTATAGTACACTGCTGACTTATCGGGATTTTGACAGGCAAAACCAACGGGACTTCAGAACATAGAAAAGGCGTGAACTGCCTTATCTACATCTTGAGGCCCTGAGATTGCCCGAACAACCAGATAAGTCATGCCCACACCCAAAGGTGCAGACATTAGTGACTATCTACGGTTGTTCTATCTTCGAAATTTCTCAGGTTTCAAGATGTTCCGTATAATCAGCTAATGCTGTTATAATTTACCCACAATGTCGCACCGGCACCTCCACCGAGGCATGTCGCCGATGTTCGAGGGCAAAGATACGAAGAATAATTGGAACGACAAAACTTTTTCTGAGTTTTTCATTAAAAAGGCACCAGAATAGTCCTGTGCCCGATAGCCAGGCGGTGATTTGACTTCTCAATTCAAGTCGTTGCGATAATGGCAGGTTATTGCACGATAATGGCAGGTTATTGCGCAATAAGGCAAGGTTATTGAAAAATAAGGCTTGGTTATTCTGAATAGCATTGGTCAGCATTTTGGGGGGATTTATTCAACTCTATCGACGAGCATTTGTCGCTATATTGAGATATTGATTATTGACTTTAACTTAAAGAGATTGTTGGAACAGATAAAATAGTAAAAATAATAGTATAATATATTAATAATCAATAACTTATATATAATTATATACTAAATTTAGATACAAATCTTCTCCTTACTCCAAAAAAGTGAAATCAATAATGAATATTTGAATATAACAATTTTTATTCATTTAAATTTTGGAGGCTGAAAAATAATTCTTATCTTTGCAGTCAACTATACATTGAAAGAATATGGATACTCAATTAGTTAGGCTTGATAAGCCTTATCACATCATTTGTGGGAGCAATTGTAGATTTGCCCTTCACGTAGCTACGCTTATTGTTGTAAAGGAAAAGATTGAGGGAGTTGCGGAGGGTGCCCCCATGCGCGACACTCTCGCAGTAAGCAGTTACCCTGTCGTAGGAGGTAGTTACGACATGGACGGTCAAGTCTGGATGGATACAGAGCTTAAAGATTGCTTGGTGATTTGTCGTGAAAACGAGAGTGTTTCCCTTTACACGCTGAGAAAAGCTATGGAATATTGTGGGAAAAGGGGAATAACGCACTATCAAGAACGAACCTTAACTTTTTTTACAATGGCACTTTTAGAGCATGGTATTAAATTGTTTCTCCCTACAGACAATAATAATAAAACTATCGCTGATTATGAAGTTTGTCTTGAGTTTGCGACTGGCGAAAATGGAATAAGGTGTATGGCATATTCCTCTAATGAAAGTGATTTCTATTTCTACGAATATTATGCTGATGACGATGCAGACTACACAAGCGTTGGATTGATAAACAAACCAACTGCAATAATGCGAATGGCAGAGTTACGTGATAACTATTTGAGAACACTGAAAACTGAAGGCTTGCGGAGTATAACGTTTACAACCAAGAATAAATTATACCAAGATTTTGTTGACGAACTGAACAGATACAAGGTGGATGAAGGATTATAGTCCAATATCACTCTCAGAAGCTCGGCATTATGCTGACTTGTGCAAAAATGCACCTCGGAACCAAGCTGAAGTCATGCAAAATTTCCTAATGCGGCGTGCACTGGAAACGGGAGTTACCTCACATGATGTATTGGAAGCTATACAAAGTATCTCGGATCGTTTTGTTGAAGAAGACATAGCGATGAGAAGAAAAGCAATAGAAGAAGATCTGCGCCGCCGTGGAACTATAGCATTGGAAACCATCGATGCCGATGATGATCAAATTGTCGCAGCCATCAAGAAGACGCTTCCCAAGTTCAATAGTGATAGAGACTGGGGCGGCATTTATCGTATATTGGTGGATTACTGTAGTTTTCCTCCTAATTATGCAAAATTTTTGAGAAGATTCGACGAAATGGGAATCTACCCTACAGATGATATTATAACAGGGATTAAAAGATGTGGTATTCCTGCTATCAGTGAACGTGATTATAATAATCATCGGTTCAGTTATCAGGCTTTACAGAAGGGTATTAATAATGATTGGCCGAAAACTTATATTGAATGGATGAACAGTTATAAGACTGATCACGACTTCATCGATCGAAGAAATATTGCCACCATATTCTATAATAACCTTAAAGCTGAAGTTGGAGCTTAACCATACGAAAGTGTACTAATTCGTACACTATTTAAATCCACTATACTATTTTCATACTATTTATTATGCGATGCGCGGTCTTCCTGACGACGCATTACCTTTTTATATATCTTTGCAATGGTTTCAATTGTAAAAAGATGAAAAAGTTAAATCAAAACAAGTCTGCCCAGAGCGGCAAGGAAAAAGACCAGAAGAGAATCGAGCGCATGGTTGCTCAGTCGCTGGCACAGAGGTATCCTCTTTTCGAGGATGGTAGGAACGTCGTCGGATTTCTGCAGATCATGAGTAAGCAACTCACGGAGCGGATTACCGACCTTCTGCGCGGCCACAGCCGCGAAATGCAGGGAGAAATCGCCGACAGCATTCGCATCTACGTCGTGTATCAGGCTATTGATCTGACGGGGATAAAGCATGTGGACAATGAACTCCTTGAGATTTTTGATATGTTTGATCAATATAAATATTAATAAGGTATGAGCGCTAAGAAACAAACTACAGCAATAGTCGAGTCGTCGCAGGGCGGCGACCAGGCTACTTACGTCAGCCGTCCGCGTCGCAAGCCGGACTCGACAACAAAAGGCAAATTGAACGAGTGGGACAACGGCTACAAAGAATTCATCCCCCAAGGCCAGAAGGCGAGTAACAGGAACATGTTGAAGCAGTTGGGCAACTCATCGTACTACAAAAGTGAGGGTGAAAAAGAATCGAGCTACACCTTTCATGTGAACGTGCCAGGCGACAGTGCCGACCCCGTAGGCAAGGCTTATGACATCATGAAGGTGCTGACGGAAGGCCAACGCAAGTCGGAACCGACTCTGCCCGAAGGCGAGGGACGTATGCTCTTCGATAACGGCGAGAACTTGAAAGTCTGGCTCGACACGGTAAAGGGTAAGGTGAGCATTTTGACTCAGCTGGACTGTTCGTCGAACATCGAACGTATGCTACTCCAGGCGCAGGCTACGATGAACGTCACCATTGGTCGCCACCGCACGGAGATTCTGAAACACGAAATAAACGAATTAAAATAATGTACGCGTATGAAAAAGAATTGGCGTTTTGCCTATCAAGACAACCAATTTTGGGGTGAGTGCCTGCCTTGCACGCTCGCAGTTTTTAACAACATCATTAACTTGGCTGTGGTGGGGTGGAAAATCTCCACACGCCAGGAGGTGGAGTATGCCGTGGCTCATGGCCTGCCGCTGGACAAGTGGACCATGAACAGCGACTTCCAGCAGTTCTGCCTGAAGCGTGACGTACTGCCACGAGCCGGTGAGACATTCAGACAGTTGACCATCGGAGAGAAGCTGCTACAGTGGACTAACGCGCTGAAGATGTCGCTGCCGTGCTTTATTTTCGCCGCCTCGGAGTTCGATTTGGTTCCCGTCAACGACAAGTGGGGCGATCCCGTGCTCGACAAGAACGGACAGCAAGTGATGCGCCGCCGCCGACAGCTGAAAGGTATCCACCTGAGTGGGCTCTTTATGTTCGATGCCGACAAGATGCTGATCGATCCCTACGAGGTGTTTCAACGCACGCAGGTGCCCGGATTCCCTTGGCAGGTGCGACTGGCCCACAAGACATCGTCGGGACACGGCCTGCGGTTGGTGTGCGAGTTGAGACCAGAGTTGGGCAACATCGCCGACAACCAAGTCTGCCTGGCTCGCGACCTCGGACTGATGGGCGTACTCGGCTCAACGGGCAAGCCTGTCGTAGATGACTCGTGCATCGACGCCAGCCGCATCTCCTATGCCCCGCGCCGTCAGGACATCTACTTCATGGACGAAGAGCATTTGTTCTAAATAATTATAGTATTAACCCCTTAAAACGTTTTTGAAATGAACGAAGAAAAGGACATTTTTGAGAACGGTACCGAGGCCGAGCGTTTATACGGCGATGCGTACCGTCAGGGTGAGGGCCACTGCGCCCCCACCAATCCCGAGAACCGTTTCGACGAGGCTCCTGCCTCCGTCAAGTCATTACCCCCTGAAGCCGAGACTACAGTTGTAATTGAAGGCACAGGCATTAAGCCCCCGAGAGCAGCACCAGTACACGACGGACCGGTCAAGGTGTTCGACATCCCTGTGGTGGACATTATCAAGACCGAGCTGCCCAACGGTGCGCCCGAAGGCTCCCGTCACAAGATGATGCTGAAGTTGGCCTCCGACCTCATCATTGTCCTCGACGGCGACATTGACAAGGTGCGGCGCGTGTTGGAGTCGCTGCCATGGGTGCTGGATGTCATCAAAGAGCGTGGCCAGGACGAGTTTGAGCGCATTCTTCAGACCGCCCAGAAGCGTATGATGAAGCGAGAGGCCGAGAACTACAACGAGTTGCAGCCCTCGAAGGAGATGCGCGATGCCATCAAACTCCTGACGGGTCGCAGCTACAAACAGCTGGCACGCGAGGCACACTATACGGCCGAAGGCCGCGAACTGGCCGCTGCTGAGTACGACATCATGAAGATGCTGGAAAGCATCGGCATGGATGTGGAGAAGCTGTTCCCTGTCTTCCCTCTGATCGGTCAGCTGTGTTACCACTTGAAGCGCCGTCACTACATAGCGGCATTGCTGGTAGCTGGCGCGTTCTTCATGACGCTTATGACGCGCTGCTGGTATCGCTCGGGCATGGAGCCAGGACGTGTATGCCGCTTGAACTGCATCCTGGAGCTAATCGGAAGATCTGGTAGTGGCAAGCATATTGCCGTAGACTTCTACCGTCTGTTGATGGAACCTGTCAAGAAGTCTGACATGGTTCAGATCGATGCCCTGAACAAGTTCAACGCCGAGCGCGAACAGAACAACGGCGGCAAGAGCAACAAGTCGCCAAGACCCAAGGGCCTGTTCCGCTGCATGCCGTCGGAGACATCGGCCGCTGCCATCCGTGAAGCCGAGTTCAACGCCAAGGAACCGCTCGACGGAGTGGATTGGCCACTTCATGTGTTCCACTTCAACAGCGAGCTGCAGGACATGCAGCGACAGATGCGGAAGGAGTACATGAACATTGAGAAGCTCTTTTACAAAGGCTTCCACAATGAGCCGGACGGCAGTTACCTGAAGACTTCAAGTGCCCCCGTGGGTGAGTACGACGTGCATTTCAACGGCGTGTACAGCGGCACCCAGACGGCTCTCGACAAGCAGACCACTACGATCAATTTCGGCGGCGGTCTTTTGTTCAGACTGACCGTGGTTGCCCTTGGCGACTCGAACTTCGAGACCAGAGAAAGGCGTCTGTATACTGATGAGGACGCTGCCAGGGACCAGCAGCTTCGCGACTGGGCGTATAGGTTCGACAGTTGTAAGGGTGAGATTCCCTGTGAGGATATCGACATCGCCTTGTCGGAGTGGACGGCTCGCCGTATGAAAGACGCTGAAGATGAGCAAAACTACGCTCTGGAAGACCTTATCAAGCGTCCCTACTGGCACGGCATGAATTATGCCCTGCCGTTCATCGTAGCCCGCCATTGGGATCAGATGGTGCAGGATAAGGACGGGCGCATGGTATGTGGTCCAAACTTCAAGACCGACAAGTACGACCGTCAGCTGGCATTGCTCATAGAGAGGGTTCAGTTCGCATTCCAGCAGCATTTCTTCCTGGGCATCGGCGAGAAGTACTACGACGATCTGCAAGTCGCTGAGCTGTCGAACAAGCATCGTCAGCAGAAGACGACGCTTGCCTTCAACCGTCTGCCGGAATACTTCACGAGCGACGACGTGAAGCGTGAGTATGGCTACGAGAGCACGGGCTCGGTGTGCAGCCGTCTGAAGATATTACAGGACGACGGCATGTGCTCGAAGAAGATTCGCACAGGAGCGAACAAGGGCAAATACCACAAACTGGTGTGATGTTATATTGAAATATTCAATATTGAGTGAATCTTTTGTAATTGATTGTTGAGGGGTGGCTGTCGGGAGACAGTTGCCTCTCTTTTTTAATTAACAATTATTATGTATTTTATTTGATAAATTTTTGAAGAAAAACTTGTATAATTCAGAAAAATGTTGTACCTTTGTACCATAGAAATTAAGGCGGGAAGGACCACCCGATGTAGATGGTTCACTTAGTATTCTAAAACCACAAAAAGCATTACAGAAATGTTAGAACTGTATCTTTCAAAGGTAACCGAGACCTCAGAATCGGAACAGGCGGGAAAAATCTACGCCCGCGTCAGTTACAAACAAACGCTCGACGTGCAGGCAATGGCGCGTCACATGGCTGAGCACAACACCATGTTTTCGGAGGGTTCCATCACCGGTATCCTTATCGATTTCGTGAAGTGTGTGCGTGAGCAGGTACTCAACGGCAACACGGTGAAGATTGACAACCTGGCCATCTTCAAAGCTACCGTCGAGGCAAACGGACTGGAGACGCTCTACGATGCTGATGCCGACAAGGTGGCCTCTGCATCACTTGGAACTCTGGCCGAGGGTGCAAAGACGGGACCTGCCGTCAAGACCGTGAAGCTGTTGGCACAGAGCACTGGCGAGTTCACCCGCGACGAGCTGAAGAAGGACGTTAAGCTCTCTTGGACCGACAAGGCCAAGGCTGAGATCGCTGCAGCCAAGGGCGGGAACAGTCAGGAGTCAGGAGGCAGTAGTCAGGAGTCTGGAGACAGTAGTCAGCAGTCGGGAGGCGGCAACGGCGGCTCTCAGAACGGCGGCGGTTCGCAGTCTGCAGCCCTGGCAGCCCCCACGATCAGCGGTACGACTCCGTTTGCTGAGACTACCTCGGTGAGCATGAGTGGCCCTGCCGGTGCTGAGATCCACTACACCACCGACGGCTCGACACCAACGGCTGAGAGTACGCTCTACAGCGAGGCATTCACGCTGAGCGACACCACGACCGTGAAGGCAATCGCCATCAAGGACGGTGAGTCGAGTGAGGTTGCAAGCAAGCTGTTCACCAAGGGTGAAGGCGGTGACGAGATGGACCAAAACTAAGGCTACGCCAATTGATAATTCTTGCGTCCCTTCGGTAGCAAGCGGCAAAGCCGAGCGGAAAATTGATAATGGACAATTATGAAGAAGCGTTTCATTGAGATTGCGGTGAAGGTAGTAGTAGCCGCGCTCACAGCCTTCCTGACGGCCGTCACAACGACGAGTTGCATGGGACTGGGACCGATAACGATGTGGAGAGGCTGATCAGACCACCCCTAGCCCCTCCTACTCAGGAGGGGAATTGGGACGAGCAATGAGCTCGTCCCTTTATTATTTGAAGAGGTACTGCTTATTATTTGAAGAGGTACTGTGCGAATTCGTGGAGGGATTTGCGCCAGACTTGCCACTCGTGGTCGCCGGGATAGGAATTGAAACGAACCTCTACGCCGCCGTCACGCATCTTCTGGACGATATTGCGGGTGTAGTCGATACGCGGGTCCTGTTCGCCACAACTCATGAAGAACACATCAAACTGGCTGTTGAACGTCTTGGTGTCCGTCAGGATGCCTGGCACCTCCTTTTCCAAGTCGAAGTTGGAAGCACCCTGGATGCCTCCGAACATGCCGGTGGAGAACACGCCGACATTGGCAAACACCTCGGGCGAGCGCAGACCGATGTAGAACGACTGACCGCCACCCATCGAGAGGCCGCACATGGCACGGTGCTTGCGGTCTTTTTTCACTCGGTAGGTCTTCTCGACGAAGGGAATGACATTGTCGATCAGTTCCGAACGGAAGGTCTGCATGCCCTGCCAACTGTAGCCGCCACCGAAACCTCCGTTACGGTTCTGAACGTTGCTGTTCGAGCTGACCACGATCATCGGCACGGCCTTGCCCTGAGCAATCAGATTGTCCATGATCTGAGCGGTACGGCCCTGCTCCATCCATCCGCGATGATCCTCACCACCGCCGTGCTGGATATAGACGACGGGATAGTCCTGCTGGCCCTCGTTGTAGCCTGCGGGCGTGTAGACCAGCAGCGGACGCCACGACTCATCGACCTTGGAGTAATACCAGACGGTGTTGACCTCGCCGCGAGGCACGTCCTGCACCTCGAAGTCGTCCATGCCTGCCTCCTTGATCTCTATGGCACTCGACCAACGGCCACAGCCGTAGAACGACTGGCTGGCAGGGTCGGCGACAGAGACGCCATCGACGATGAGGAAATAGTAATGGAAGCCGGGCACCTGCGGCTTGGTGGTGATCGTCCACGAGCCGTCGTCGCCACGCACCATGTCGTACTTCGTGCCACAGAGGTCGATCTGTACGAGCTGGGCTTGCGGCGCGTTGACACGGAACATCACGCTGCCATCGGAAAGCACGCGCGGACAGCCGCTGCGATTTACGTTTGTCACTGGGGAGTAAGACCCTTCGGGAAAGGTTTCCCTGCGGAAACCCTGACCTGCAACCTGCGTGCAGACTACGACCGTCAGCAGGACGGACAGCATCATTCGTTTGGTTTTCATATTCATATGACTTGATTGACGGGAATGTCGGTAGGATCGACGGGGACTGAGGGGACTTTCTGGAAGTCGAAGCAGAGGCCGATTAGCAATGGACGCACACTGGGGACAGTCCCCCTGTCATTCGTTGCGCTGCTCACAGAAGGGACAGTCCCCATTGTGCGGAGGAAGCGGTCGTAGTAGCCGCGGCCGCGACCGAGACGATGGCCGAGAGCATCGAAGGCGACACCGGGGATGAGGGCGACGTCGATGGTTTTCGAGGAGGGAGGAGTGAGGAGTGAGGAGGGAGAATAGTGAGGGCCGGTGGGTTCAAGGATGCCGAAGGGGCCGGGGGCGAGGTCGTGAGGACCGGTGTAATGGCGGAGTTCCATCGTGGTGGCATCGAGGACCTTGGGCAGAAGGACGGTCTTGCCTTCGGCGACAAGGTCGTCGAGAAGCTGATGGGTGTTGACTTCGTCGGGCAGGGAGTAATAGGCCATGACGACACGGGCATCGGACAGGAGCGGACGCAGACGGGCGATGATGGGCTCAGACAGCTCTTCTAACTGCGAAGGGGTGTACTGCTGCTTCAGACGGCGAATCTCACGACGAAGGGCTTTTTTAGCCACAGATTGCACAGATTGCTCAGATGGAACTGATTGCACAGATTAGTCCGTTTTTTAAGACAACGAATTACACGAATTTCACGAATTGCTTACAAGAGCGACAGAGACGGTTATTTTAAGACCACGAATTTCACGAATTCTTGCGTCCAGATGGTAGCAAGCGGCAAAGCCGAGTTCACGAATTACTTATGATAGCGATAGAGCCGATTTATGAAATGAGCGAATTGATACGGTCGGCGGCGAGGTGGCGACGGAAGAGACGGAAGACGGAAGAGTCGTAGGCACGGGCGATGGTCTGGCCCTCCGTGGCCTTGACGGGCTGCGGGAAGGCACGACCCTCGCGGAAGAGACGGAGGGTCTCGATGATGGCGGGATCGTCCTGATTGAGGTATTCCGTCCAAGCCTGCTCGTTGAGGATGTTGTAGATGATGCGGCTGTTGATGAAACGCTCCAGCAGCTTCTTCGACTTCTGGATCATCAGGTTGCGACGCTTGAGGCCGTTCTTGTCGGCAAAGACGACGAACTGCTCGAGCGTGTTCTGGCTCTTGAGGTATCGCTCCATCTCGCGCACATCGTCCATCTTGCTCAGACGAGCACGGTTCTCGTCGGTGTAGTTGTAGGCGAACTGCAGGATGAGTCCCGACATGGAGGCCTCCTTGTAGTAAGAGGTCATGCCGACGGTGTCTTCAGGAATGAAGATGTCGGGCGTGATGCCACCACCGCCATAGACGATGCGGCCGTTGGCGGTGTGGTATTCGGGACCGGTGTGACGGATGCTGTCCTCTGAGAAGAACTCACCGTGCTGGTAGCGCTCGATCCAGTCGGTCTCGTATTTCTCGCCGTCGTTGTAGGGTTTCTGGATGCAACGGCCGGAGGGTGTGTAGTAACGGGCGATGGTGAGACGGATCATCGAGTGGTCGGAGAACTCCATCGGCTTCTGCACGAGGCCCTTGCCGAAGGAACGGCGGCCGACGATGGTGCCGCGGTCGTTGTCCTGGATGGCACCCGCGAGGATCTCGGAGGCAGAGGCAGAGGCCTCGTCGACGAGGATCACGAGCGGCATGTGTTGGTAGGAGCCACGGCCGTCGGAACGGTACTCCTGACGCGGATAACGGCGACCCTCGGTGTAGACGATGAGCTGTCCGCGGGAGAGGAACTCGTTGGCGATCTGGACGGCCGACTCAAGGTAGCCGCCGGTGTTGTTGCGCAGGTCGATGACCAGGTTGGAGAAGCCTTTCTGTGCGAGCTGTGCCAGAGCGATGATGAGTTCGGGATAGGTATTCTCGCCGAAGTTCTTGATCTTGATGTAACCCGTCTCGTCGTCGAGCATATAACTGCACGTGACACTCTTCGTGGGAATCTCACCACGGGTGACGGTGATATGACGGATCTTCTTCTCGCCGTAGCGGATGATGCCGAGCTTCACCTTCGTGTCCTTAGGACCCTTCAGGCGGTGCATCGCCTCCTCGTTGGTGACTTTCTTGCCGACGAAGACGGAGTCATCGACCTCGACAATCTTGTCGCCAGCCAGCACACCGGCACGCTCAGCGGGAC
Source organism: Prevotella sp. (assembly GCA_016284635.1). Lineage (GTDB taxonomy): Bacteria > Bacteroidota > Bacteroidia > Bacteroidales > Bacteroidaceae > Prevotella. Next base: position 12,087 of record JAEEPF010000017.1, on the reverse strand, counting down.
CGTTGCCGATGACGTTCTGCACGCGGATGGTGTCCTGACGGATGGTGAACTCGATACCGATGCCGGAGAACGAGCCGCGCAGGTCGTCGTTGGCGATCTCTCCCTCACGGGCGGTGATATACACGGAGTGCGGGTCGAGCTCGCCGAGGATCTGCGGCATGGCCTTCTCCACGAGGTCGTTCACGTTGACGGTGTCGACATACTGGTCGTCGATGATGTGCAACAGGTTGTTGAGTTTATTGCCGCTGGTGTTGATGATGTTCAGCCGGTTGCCGGAGAAATGGTTGGCATAGAACGTACCGATGAGGATGCCCATCACGACACCCATCGCGATCCATAGCGGCGTAAAGCGGGGAGACTTTTTCATTTTAAACTTTGAACTTTGAGCTTTGAACTTTATGATTACACTTCCATCAAGATGACTTCGATGCCGGCACGGCGGAGGAGGTCGATGCCGTCGGTGAGGCGGTAGTTCTCGCCGTAGACGACACGGCGGATGCCTGCCTGGATGATGAGCTTGGCACACTCGATGCAGGGCGAGGCGGTGATGTAGATGGTGGCACCGTCGCTATTGTTGTTGCTGCGGGCGAGTTTCGTGATGGCGTTGGCCTCGGCGTGTAGGACGTAGGGCTTGGTGACGTTGTTCTCGTCCTCGCAGATGTTCTCGAAGCCGCTCGGCGTACCGTTGTAGCCGTCGCTGATGATCATCTTGTCCTTCACCACGAGGGCTCCCACCTGACGACGCACGCAGTAGGAGTTCTCTGCCCAGATCTTCGCCATACGAAGATAGCGCTCATCGAGTTTATGTTGCTTATCAGACACCATGATGATTTACGATTTACGGATTTACGATTTACGATTTATTTGCGGCGGATACCGTTGCGTTTGAGGAGGGCGTCGATGGTGGGTTCGGAGCCCTTGAAGCGCTTGTAGAGCGTCATCGGATTCTCGGTGCCACCCTTGGAGAGGATGCAGTCGCGGAAGCGCTGGGCCGTGGCAGGATTGAAGATGCCTTCTTTCTGAAACACGGCGAAGGCATCGGCATCGAGCACTTCTGCCCACTTGTAACTGTAGTAGCCAGCCGCATAGCCGCCAGCCATGATGTGCGAGAACTGCACGGTCATACAGGTATCGGGCAGCTGGGGCAGAACCATCGCCTTCTCCCAGGCACGCTTCTCGAAGGGGATGATGTCGTCGGTGAATTCGTCCTTCTGCGTGTAGTAGGCCATATCGAGCAGGCCGAAGCTGACCTGACGCATACAGGCGTAGGCCACATTGAAGTTGCGGCTGCGGACGATGCGGTCGATGAGCTCGTCGGGCAACGGCTCGCCCGTCTGGTAATGGAAGGCGAAGGTGCGGAGGAACTCCTTCTGAATGGCGAAGTTCTCCATGAACTGCGACGGCAGCTCGACGAAGTCCCACCACACGTTGGTGCCACTGAGGCTCTCGAAACGGGTGTTGGCGAACATGCCGTGGAGGGAGTGTCCGAACTCGTGGAGGAAGGTCTCCACCTCGCCCAGCGTCAGCAAAGCGGGTTTCTCGGCCGTGGGCTTGGTGAGGTTCATCACCACCGAGACGTGGGGACGGACATTCTTCATATTGTCAGGGCCGAAGGGCTTCTTCACGTCGATGCGCTCTATCCACTGGCCCTGGTATTCCGTCATCCAGGCACCAGCCTGCTTGCCCTTGCGGGGATGGAAGTCGGCATAGAAGACGGCGAGGAAGCCACCATCCTTGTCGAAGACCTCGTAGGCCTTCACGTCGGGATGATAGACGGGGATTTCCTTGTTTTCCTTGAAGGTGATGCCGTAGAGACGGTTGGCAAGGCCGAAGACGCCTTCGATGACCTTCGACAGCTCGAAATAGGGCCGCAGCATCTCGGCATCGATGTTGTATTTCTTCAGTTGCAGCTTGTGGGAGTAGAAGGAGAAGTCCCAAGGCTGCATTGAACTTTGAACTTTGAACTTTGAACTTTGAACTTTATGATTACTCAAATCCTTCTTGAATTCACGTTCAATCTCTTTCACCTCTTTTTTAGCGGTGGGCATGTAGGCGGCGATGAGATCGTTGAAGAGTTTATTGACGTTGCGGACGTTGCCGGCCATACGGTGCTGCATCACGTAGTCAGCATAGGTCTTATGGCCCAGGAGCTGTGCCAGTTCACGACGCAGATTGATCAGGCGCTTGCAGATCTGGAGATTGTTCTCCGTATTGTCGTGGATGCACTCCGTATTCTTGGCCATATACATCTGCTGGCGCAGGTCGCGGCGGGTGCTGTAAGTCATAAAGGGAGAGTATGAAGGGAAGTCGAGGGTGAAGACCCAGCCTTCCTTGCCCTGTTCCTTCGCAGCCTGGGCAGCCGCCTCACGGGCAGTGTCAGGCAGTCCGTCGAGATCGGCCTCGTCGGTGAGATGCAGGGTGAACGCCTTGTTTTCCTTCAGGAGGTTCTGCGAGAACTGCAGTCCGAGTATCGAGGCTTCCTCCGTGAGCTGGCGCAGACGTTCCTTGCCTGCTGCATCGAGCAGGGCACCGCTGCGCACGAAACCGTCGTAACAGTTGTCGAGCAGCATCTTCTCTTCCGGCGTCAGCTTGCGGTGATGACGGTGTACGTATTTGATGCGCTCAAAAAGCCGTTCGTTGAGACGGATATCGTTGGCGTGCTTCGTCAAGATGGGGCTCATCTTCTGTGCCAGAGCATCCATCTCGTCGGAGGTCTCTGCAGACAACAGGTTGAAGAACACGCTGCTGACACGCGACAGGAGGTCGTAGTAGCCGTTGTCGTCTTTCTCGTCGTCGACATTGATGATGGTGTTGTCGAAGGTGGGCTTCTCGGGATTGTTGATGATCTTCTCTATCTGCTCATCGTCACGACGGATGCCCTCCATCATCGCCTCTTCGTAGTCCTCCAAGGTGATGCGGTCGAAAGGCGCCGTGTCGTGCGGCGTGCCATAGGGCAGGAAGAACGGGTTCTGCCTCTTATTCTCTGCTTTCATATATTAACTCTCTTTTGGGGTGCAAAAGTACAACAAAAAAGTGAAAAGTGAAGAGTGAAAAGTGAAAAATATGTTACCACTAATTAAAATTATCCATTATCCATTGTCAATTATCCATTTTTCACATCAAGAGCCGTTCGAGTTGCGGGATTTCTATCCTTCCACGGTGCAATTCGAGGACTCCGGTCTCCTGCATACGGTTGAGGGTCCGCGACACGTTCAGGCGGCTGTCGTTGACCTCTTCGGCGAGGCGTTCCATGAGGATATGGAAGGTCTTGGGGCCTGCTGGATAGAGGGTGTGCTGGAAGAGGAAGCGCACGATACGCTCGCGGAGCGACAGGGGATTGCGGCGCCACTGCGACTGTATCAGTTTCTGGGTCTGCGTGGCGAGGTGGTTCATCAGATTCAGGCGGAACACGAGGAAGTCCTCGGAGAGGCGCACCACCTCTTCCTTGTCGAGGGTGAGGAAGTTGGCATCCGTCAGGGCGTAGAAGTCGTGCGTGTAGCGCTGGTAATAGCCGAAGATTCTCTCCTGCTGGAGGATGTAGGGCGACGACATCTGCTCGGTGACGGAATAGCGGCGGTCGACGCTGAAGGTCTCGATCTTCAGCGTGCCGTTGATAAGAAAATACAGGTGGGTACAGGGATCGCCGGCGTGGATGATCTGTCGTCCGGCAGGCACTTTCAGGAATCCGAAGCGGGTATGGCCAGCGACAATCTCCAGATCGTCACGGCTCATGCCCTGGAACAGCGGGAACTGGAGCAGTCTGTCGTATATCTGCAGGCCGGCCACTATTCCTCGATTTTGTTACGAAGAGAAGGAGAGAACCACACGGCGATGTCTCCGTGGCCGTCGTCATAGATGAGATAGGCCATCAGTTCGGAATGACGCTCGAGAAGTTGCCGGGCACGTTCCAGTCCCATCACCATAAACGAGGTGGCATAGGCATCGGCCACGGTACAGCTGTTGGCGAGTACTGTGGCGGAGAGGAGGCTGTGCTGCACGGGATAACCCGTCTTGGGGTCGATGGTGTGGGCATAGCGGCGACCGTTCTTGTAGTAGAAGTTACGGTAGTTGCCGCTGGTGGCCATCGCCTTGTCTGTGACGTTAAGGATGGTCTGTAACTCATGGCCCACGCTCAACGAGTCTTCAGAGGGTTTGATCACACCGACGCGCCACGGGAGGCGCTGGGCATTGACACCACAGGTAATGACCTCGCCACCAATCTCCACCATGAAGTTCTGAACCCCACGGTCGCGCAGCATACGTGCTACGGCATCCACACCAAAGCCCTTGGCGATGGCGGAGCAGTCGAGCATCATACGGGGATCTTGCTTCTTGACCTTTCCACCAGCGAGGGAGATCTTCTGGTAGCCGATGATCTGCCGCAGGCTGTCCACCTGATGCTTCGTGGGCATCTGCTCATGCTTGAAGCCGAAACCCCAGGCATTGACCAACGGCGCCACGGTGATGTCGAAAGCACCCTCCGTCTCACGCGACACTTCCATCGCCTTCGTGAACACCTCGATGAAATAGGGATCGAGCGTCACCTCACGGTTCTGGTTGACGGCGGTAATCACCGACTCCTTGTTGAAAGGCGAGAGCGAACGGTCCACCTTTATCAGTTCCTGACGGATGGTGGCACTCAGGTCGGAGTCGCACTGGTAGACGATCTTATAGGTGGTGCCGAACACGAAATCAGAGGACTGACGGTATGGCATAGAGCGCTGATGACTGATGATCAGCACGGTGCCGACGATCAGCAACGCAAGAAAAGGCAACTGCCAGATCAGTTTCTTCTTCTGTTTCTCATCCATAACGCTCAGATATCAATGATCACATTAAAGGTACCGCCCAGATTCGACTCGTAGGTACCGAAGCCAGGCACATACCACGGCTTGCCCCAATCACCCTCCTCAGAATGGGCCAGACGCTGCTTGTAACGCACGCTCCAGCCCAGATGCAGCGGACCGAAGATCTTGGCATCGACACCGAGAACGATCTCCGCCCAGTGATACTTGCAGGCTGCATCGTTGACACTATAGCTTGTATTCCACAGCCATACCGGATCTTCGTAATCCGGACGCGAGATATCGACCTTATAGGAAGTGAAGCCATAGCGCAGTCCCAGGTAGAGACGGTTGGGACCGTGCTTGTCTTTGAGCATATTCTTGTCTATACCTATCTTAAAATAAGGGGCTGAGGTGTTGTAATGCAGGAATGTCACCTCGTCGTCGTGATTGGCCTTGCCGATACCCGCCTCGACGATCGGGAACCACTCGTCGTGGAGGTTCACGCGCAGGGCTGCCTCATACTGGCCATAGTCAGACAACATCACCATGCCTGCTCCCACCATATCGAACGATACGGCAAAGCCACGGAACAGCGGGATGGAGTCTTTCTGAAGGGTGAAGAACTTCAACTGCGCCTGGGCACTTGTCGCAACAACCAGCAGCAACAGGCTAATCGCCAATCTTCGGATAAAGGAGGATATGTACGACTTGATCGTCATTGGTCACTGATGGGTTTGCTATTACTACCGAATCCAGACAGTTATGGGTATGCCGGACGGATGTTAACTTATGAAAGTAACTCGCATTGCAGTCGACAGACTCGAAATGGGGGTAATCATCCTTCGCAATCCACAGGGTGTCCACAACATGTACTTTGTCGCCAATGAAATGGAACACGAGTTCGTCTTCAGGATGGGTGTGGCTGATGGGAAGGTGGAACTTGCAGGTGCCTACACCTTTATTATATACTATAGAGTCGCTTTTGAATATAGTAGCCGGAGTGCCGTCTTTGCGGATGGTCATCACCGTCAGGGTGTCCTGCAGGCTGATAGAGTCACCAGCGCTGTTGGTAAACTGGAAGCGGGTGCGCACCAGGTTATTGATGGAACATTCGATACTCGAACAGGAGGTTAAGAGGTATGAGGCAAGCGGTAAGAGGTAAGAGATGAATCCTACCACCACCATACTCATCATCTTATTTGTCTTATTCTTCATACCTAAATCGTTTCCTCGATCTGATAGTCATTACGACCGCTCGACGAACGGCTGATGAGGTCGCCGAGGAATCCCGTGAGGAACAGCTGCGTGCCGATGATCATCATCGTCAGCGCGATATAGAAATAAGGAGAATCCGTCACCAGCCGCTGGGGAATATGATTGGCGAGGCACCACAGTTTGTCGGCTCCGATGACGAAGGCAGCAATGAAACCGATTACAAACATGATCGTGCCTAAGAAACCGAATACATGCATCGGCTTCTTGCCAAACGTGCTGAGGAACCACAGCGTCAGCAGGTCGAGATAGCCATTGACGAAACGGTTCAGGCCCATGAACTTCGAAGAGCCGTACTTACGGGCCTGATGGTGAACCACCTTCTCGCCGATCTTGTTGAAACCGGCATTCTTGGCCAGATAAGGGATGTAACGGTGCATCTCACCATACACCTCGATATTCTTCACCACGGCCTTGCGATAGGCTTTCAGACCGCAGTTGAAGTCGTGGAGGTTATTGATGCCGCTGATCTTACGGGCCGTCGCGTTGAAGAGTTTCGTGGGCAGCGTCTTAGAGATAGGGTCGTAGCGCTTCTGCTTGTAGCCGCTCACCAGGTCGTAGCCCTCCTCCTTGATCATCCGATATAACTCGGGTATCTCATCAGGAGAGTCCTGCAGATCGGCATCCATCGTGATGACCACGTCGCCCTGGGCCTGTTCAAAACCACAATACAGGGCAGGACTCTTACCGTAATTACGACGGAACTTGATGCCCTTCACACAGTCTGACTTGGCTGCCAAGTCACTGATCACCTGCCACGACTCGTCGGTAGAGCCGTCGTTCACGAAAATCACCTCATAACTGAAACCGTTGGCCTGCATCACCCGTTCTATCCAGGCATACAACTCAGGCAACGATTCCGCCTCATTATAAAGAGGTATTACTACTGAAATATCCACCTTAATTTATTTTCGATTTAATTTCACTTTTTCACCCTTTCACCTCACTGCGCTGCATCGCCAGGCCGATAGGGACACCCAGGATGAAGCCGATGACGATATTCACCGTCAGGATGTTCAGCGCATAGTCTATCGGACGGATCGAAGCCATCTCTGCCAAGCCTTCCTCCACCATCTGTGACATACCGTATTGGCTGATGAGTTGCTTACCTTCCTCGGAACTCATCATCCGCGAGAAGGCATTCAGCAGGTAGCCGTTGTCGACATAGGCGAAGTAAAGAAACTGCACTACGGCTAGCAGCACGGCACCATAGAAAAACACAAAGATCGTATATGCATAGCTGCGACCGAAGGAGATCAGCCCTTCCCTACCCTCATCGCGGAACTTACGCAGACGGTTTGCCACGAAGAAAGGCGTAGTAATGGCGAGACCTAAGGCCAGCATCTCCAGCATCTGGTTCGTGATGCCCAGGATATAGCAGGCGAAACTCGCCGTCCATAATAGGGCGAGGAAGAAGCCATCCTGACGGGCGTATGCTTTTAATTGTACGTATTCTGGAGCGGTCATTCCATTTACAATTTGACAATTTACTATTTACAATTTTCACATTTACTCCTTTCGGGGTGCAAAATTACACATTTTATGGCACATATCTTGACCTTTGCCAAAAAAAATAGTTAAAATGCAAAACTTTTCACTTTTCACTTTTCACTTTTCACTTTTTTGTTGTACCTTTGCAGCCGCTAAGCAAAAACGGGCAGTCCTGTACGGCCAGCTCCCTTTGAATCCCCCAGGGTGGGAACGCAGCAAGGGTATTAGGTCGTAGCGGCGCGATGCAGGTAGCTGCCCACCCGCCTCTTTAGCTCAGTTGGCCAGAGCACGTGATTTGTAATCTCGGGGTCGTTGGTTCGAATCCGACAAGAGGCTCAAGGATAGGCGAAAGCCAATTCGTATAACGAATGATAGGCGAAGCCAATTCTACCGTAAGGATTAAAGATTTTAATACACTACCTTTAAGGAATAGACTATGAACAGAAAGATATTCTTTTTATTTGCAAGTCTTCTTCTGTGCGCCACAATGGTCAGCGCACAGGAAAAAAGTGATCTCCACAAGCGTGCTGAGGCAGCAGATCCTAAGGAGCATATCGCTTCAGCAAGGTCTCTTTACATCCACGCCTTCAACGACTACTATAACCGTGGTCAGATGAAGTTGGGCGTAGAGTGCGCCACCAAGGCTGCCTCGCTCTACTATTCCAGAGAGAACTTCTACAAAGAAGCTTTCGACCTGCTCCGCCGTGCTGATGATGCCATCAACTCCAGCCCAAAGGACAGCCAGGCAGAAAAGGCCGCCATGCACTATATGGTCACCAAGGAGCGTCTGAATATGTATATCAAGCTGAGGAAAAGCGATAGTGCCAAGGATCAGTTGAACATCATGGAGAGCCAGGCTACTCAGAGCGGCGACGAGAATCTGAAGAACGATCTGCTCTATACCAAGGCCATCTACTATTATACCTTTGGTATGAACGCCCAGGGCAATGCCGTCTTCAAGGAGATGGCCAACAAGTTGACGGCCAGCAAGGAGTATGACAAGGTGGACGAGGTCTATCAGACACTCATCTCCAATGGCCGCAAGAGCAACAATGCCAATATGGTGGCACAGTCATACAGCAACTACATCGCCTGGAAAGACTCTACCAACGCCCTGAAGCATGCCGACGAGATCAACGCCCTGAAGAAGCAGATTGCAGACAACGAGGCAACTATCGCAGACAAAGACAGTTCGCTGTCCACACGTTGGGTCTTCATCATCGGACTCTGCATCCTCGCAGCAGCTTTGGCAGCAGCACTGGTCATTGGTGCGATTATATTGATGCGATTCATCCTGCTTGACCGTAAGCAGAAGAAGACTATCCGTTTGGCCAACGAGAGCAACGCCCTCAAGGCTAAGTTTATCAGCAACATCTCTGCACAGCTGGAGCCTACGTTCAAGAAACTCGACAGCAAGCAGCCCGAGGTGAAGGCACTACTCGAATTCTCTCATCATATCCAAACACTGTCTGAACTGGAGAACAGAGACAGTAGCGAGATTGAGTTGGAAGACACTCCTGTGCAGCAGTTCTGCGAGAATCTCATGGATCAGATCCGCGACAAGGTGAAGAGTGAAGTCAATCTGACGGTCAATGCCTCAAATATGAGTGCCAAGATCAATAAGGAGTACGTCTCCCATATTCTGCTCCACCTGCTGAACAACGCCGCAGAATACACGCCTGCAGAAGGAACCATCGCCCTCGAATTCAAAAAGCGTGGTCCTCATTCCTATCAGTTCCTCGTATCTGATACAGGCTCAGGCATCCCCGAAGAGAAGCGCGAAGACATCTTCAAGCCATTCCTTGAGATTCGTGACCTCACCACTGGCGACGGCCTCGGACTCCCCATCTGCAAACAGATGGCCCTGAAGATGAACGGCGACCTCGACATCGATCCCAAGTTCACCAAAGGCACCCGCTTCGTCCTCGACCTCCACGCATAATGAATGCGGGAAGGTGATATCATCGTCTTCCTTGTTGTTGTGGAGTAGGCACCATCCTGACAGGACCTCTCGGCATCATATCATCTTGATTGCCCCAGATGATTCCTCTCAGGAGATGCCCGATGTCGATGCCGATCTTCTGCTTCCCGTTGGTCTTATAATAAGGTCTGACAATCGGATCGGTCACCCATTTGCCCGTCATCGGATTAATGTAGCGCTGCACACCCAGGTCCGTGCCCCAATGCTTACTGAACTTGATGTCAGCATATCCTCCGTAGTTGCTTGTTGAGAGATAGGGGGCTACGGCAGGTCCTGCGGTCATAGGCTTGCCATAGTAATAACCGAAGGCATGCAGCGAAACGGCATTGCTCAACTGATAACTGACCGTTCCGCCTACGCCATACCTCGTTTCCAAATAGCCCATCCCCACATAGCGGTATTTGTCTGCCAATGCCGAAGCAGAGAAAGACCAACGGCCCAAATTCTGATACAACGTCAGGGAGCCTGACTCACGATCGAGCAATCCTGGCATCGTGTCAGCCCAGCCCGAAACGCCAACGTATGCACCTCGCCAAGGGTTGAAGAGACGCGTGCTGTTGAGGGTATTGATCTGCCAGTCGCCACGCCGGCTGTCATAGAGCGCCCGATTGTCTGTCAATTTGAGGGCATCATCCGACAACTTAAGGGGCATCATCGATTTCATAGATTCTCTGAAATATAGTGAAGAGTCAGCAAGTGGCGTATTCACTTCATCCACATCCGTCTGTCTGCCCGACATGACGCTGTCGTTCACCTCCGTCTGCGCTGACACCCCCGTCACCATCACAGACAGCATTGCTATGATCAACTTCCTTTTCATCTATTTGACGGCAAAGATACTTCCTTTTCCAGAAACCGCCAAAACTTTGTCACAAAAAACTTGCATCGTATTGAAGTTTTTCGTATATTTGCAGCAAAATTGCAATGTTTAACAAATACCTGATGATTATGAAAGTAGGAATTCCAAAAGAGATCAAGAACAATGAGAACCGCGTGGGTATGACCCCTGCGGGAGTGGCAGAACTGACACGTCGCGGCCATGAGGTGAGCGTACAGCACACGGCCGGCGAGGGCAGTGGGTTCTCCGACGACGAGTATGTGAAGGCTGGAGCAAGGATTCTGCCGACGATCGAAGCCGTGTACCGTGAGTGCGACATGATCGTGAAAGTGAAGGAGCCCATCGAACCCGAGTATGAACTGGTGCGCAAGGGACAGCTGCTCTTCACCTATTTCCACTTCGCCTGCGAGAAAGAACTGACTGAGGCGATGCTCAAAAGCGGTGCCGTCTGCTTAGCCTACGAGACGGTGCAACAACCCAACGGCTCACTGCCGCTGCTGCAGCCCATGAGCGAGGTGGCTGGACGTATGGCAACACTCAACGGTGCCTACTATCTGCAAAAGACGAAAGGCGGCAAGGGCAAACTGATCAGCGGCGTACCTGGTGTAAGTCCTGCGAAGGTACTGGTACTCGGTGGCGGAGTTGTGGGTGAGGCAGCCGCACGGATGGCTGCAGGATTAGGGGCAGAGGTGACGATTGCCGACATCTCACTGCCACGTCTGCGCCAACTTGACATTGAGACGCCTCCAAACGTACACACTCTCTACTCGTCTGAACACAACATCCGGAAGCAACTGCCGACGGTGGACATCATAGTGGGCAGCGTGCTGGTGCCAGGCGACAAGACGCCACACCTTATTACAAAAGAGATGCTCCAGCTGATGGAGCCAGGAACGGTGCTCGTCGACGTGGCCATCGACCAGGGCGGATGTTTCGAGACCTCACGGCCCACGACCCACAGCGAGCCTGTGTACGTCGAGGACGGGATAGTACATTACTGTGTGGCGAACATCCCTGGTGCTGTACCCAACACCTCTACTCTTGCCCTCACTAACGCCACTCTACGCTATGCTGTCGCTTTAGCCGACAAAGGCTGGCAACAAGCATGCAAAGATGATCCCGCTTTGGCAAAGGGACTGAACATCGTAGAAGGGAAGGTAGTTTATAAAGCAGTTGCCGACGTGTTCGGATTACCATACGAAGCGTTGACATAAGTAGGATCAGACCACCGAGCAAAAAAAATAGGAGCCGCATCTGCGACTCCTATTTCATATAAAGAAGGCGGCCTCCTACTCTCCCGCATTGCATTGCAGTACCATCGGCGCAGGCGGGCTTAACTTCTCTGTTCGGAATGGGAAGAGGTGGGACCCCGCTGCAATAACCACCTGATAATTCTCGAATTGACAATTGACAATGGATAATTGACAATCAATCAACCGTATAGGTGACATTTTCCACACAAGAACTGTCAGCTCCGACTACAGTCCAATGCTGAGCGATATGCTCTCATCTACATCTGAAAGTACGACCGCCTTCCCAATTGTCAATTGTCAATTATACATTGTCAATTGCAGCTGAGCTGCGAAAGTCTTCGGGCAATTAGTAGTGCTCGGCTTTGACGTCACCGTCTTTACACCTGCACCCTATCAACGTCATCGTCTATGACGACCCTCAATGGAGTCCTCATCTTGCGGCTGGCTTCGCACTTAGATGCTTTC
>JAEEPF010000143.1 GCA_016284635.1 Prevotella sp. | reverse complement strand
TGTTACCATCGGCAGCACGGGCAGCCACAGCTTCAGCAATGTAGTTCACGATATCATCAAGGCTCATCTCCTTGGCCTCGATCTCCTCAGAGATAAGACAGATGTTCGGCTGAGTCTGCAGGGCACATTCCAGGGCGATGTGGGAAGCCGAACGACCCATCACCTTAATGAAATGCCAGTATTTACGTGAAGAGTTACAGTCGCGCTCGATGTTACCGATCAGTTCTGAATAGGTCTTACAAGCAGTATCAAAACCGAAAGAAGTCTCAATCTGGTCGTTCTTCAAGTCGCCATCGATGGTCTTCGGACAACCAATCACCTGCACACCATACTTCTTGGCGGCATAGTACTCTGCCAGCACACAGGCGTTGGTGTTAGAGTCGTCACCACCGATGATCACGATAGCCTTGATGTCGAGCTGGCGGATGATCTCCAGACCCTTCTCAAACTGATCCACCTTCTCCAGCTTCGTACGACCAGAACCGATCATATCGAAACCACCAGTGTTACGATACTCGTCGATGATCTCCGGCGTCAGTTCCATATAGTTATGGTCAACGAGACCACCAGGGCCGAGGATGAAACCATAGAGACGGTTCTCGGGATTGAGTTTCTTGATCTGGTCGAACAGACCCGTAATCACGTTATGACCGCCAGGAGCCTGACCACCGCTGAGGATGATACCCACATTCATCTTCGAAGTGTTGGCCTCTGTAGCGGGCTCGAACTCCACGATGGGCATACCATAGGTGTTGGGGAACAACTTCTTGATTTCTTCTTGGTCACCGACACTCTGTGTGGGCTGACCCTCCTTGATTTTCACTGCACCCTGAAGCGCCTTAGGCAACTTCGGCTGATAGGCAGCTCTTGCGATCTGCAATGCACTTTTTTCCATAATTGCTAATTGTTTATTTTGAAATGAATAATCCTTTTCGACGTGCAAAATTAGTTTATTTTTGTTAGAAATACAAAAGAAAACAGGCTAAATTCGACTTTTTAATATTTTTTGTGTCTGAAAGGCTTTGTATCTCGAAAAAAATGCTTATCTTTGCTTAGTCAATTTAGCAAATAACACTTTTTTAAGGAGGAAAAGAACATGGCAAACAAGAGAAAATTAAAGAAGAGGATCAACCTGATCTGTGAGGCTTTATTCGCAGAATGTGTGGCAGTGTCGCTCTACGGACCGTCACCCCACAAAGAGAATCTGAATGCGCATGCGTTCTCGATTGTGAAGTTGCAGGATAACGCTATCCGGCGCGTGTCACACCCTGAGCCCGGTGTCCAGGCCAAGAAGTATTTCAAGGATTTGAGAGAGCAGTTCAGTGCGCAGGTCAGTGATATCCTCGATCAGATAAACGCTTAGGAAATTCATGTGGAAATCAATTTGTAACTGGCTGTTATACAAACGAATGGGATGGACTGCTGAAGTAACAGAATACCATCCGGACAAGTTCATCATCTGTCTCGCCCCACACACCAGCAACTGGGATTTCATCCTTGGACTGCTGTATAGTAGGGCGAGAGGCATGCAGTGTAACTTCATGATGAAGAAGGAGTGGTTTTTCTGGCCCCTCGGCCCCATCTTCCGCCGTCTGGGCGGCATCCCCGTGTATCGTCAGAAGAAGACGAGCATGACGGATGCGATGGCTGAGGCAGCGAAGGTCGCCAAGACCTTTCACCTCTGCATTACCCCCGAGGGCACGCGCTCGAAGACGGCAGACTGGAAGAAAGGCTTCTATTTCATCGCCCTGAAAGCAGGACTTCCCATCCTGCTCTATGGAGTCGACTACGCACAGAAACGCATCGTCTGCACCAAGACCATTATCCCCTCCGGCGACCTTGACCGCGATATGAGGGACATTAAAGTATATTATAAGGACTTCAAAGGGAAGAAGCCCGAGAACTTTACCATTGGAGAACTCGTATGAAAAGAATCTGTTTACTGACCCTTGCTGCCTTACTGATACTCCCTGTCAACGCTCAGGACATCAAGAAGTTACTAGACAACTATTTCAGGTCATACCGTCCTTACGGTCAGTTCGTGCGTACAGCCTCACGCCTGCAAAGCATCAACGTCAACGATACCACCAAGACCATCGAGGTCTGTGCAGACTCACACTTCGGAGAACAACTCTTCACACCGAAATCCGCAGAGGACATCTATGATGCCGTCAAGAAGATCATCTCCCCTGCTTATAAACACTACCGCCTCGTAGTGAAGACAGGAGGGTGGGACATCCGTCAACTGGTGCCTACCCGTCTGCTGAAAGACCAAGACCCCAACCGTCTCTGGGGCGATATTGACTATACAGGTCGTCCGTGGGTGAGCAACGCCTCCCTACCCTATAAGGTTACGCGCGGTCTGCAAAACCGTCATCTCTCCATTTGGGCGAGTCACGGACGTTATTATAATCTAAAAGAACACATGTGGCGCTGGCAACGGCCTGCTCTCTTCGGCACCCGTGAGGATCTGTTCACACAGACCATTGTCACCCCCTACCTCATCCCCATGCTGGAAAAGGCAGGTGCCATCGTGTTCACCCCTCGTGAACGGGACTGGCAGGACCATGAGGCCGTCATAGATAACGATACTAAGAAGGCAGCCGACGGTTCACGTTATAAGGAGACCAAGGGCATCTTCGACTGGTATCCCACCAACATCCCAGGCTTTGCCTTCCACGAGGGCGGCTACGAGGAGGAAGAGAATCCCTTCGAGGCAGGTACGGCCCGTCAGACGAGCACCGTCAATGATGCCAGTATGAAGAGTACCATCACTTGGTATCCCACCATCCCTGAGCCAGGCCAGTATGCTGTTTATGTGAGTTACCAGACCGTAGAACGCAGCATCGACGATGCCCACTACACGGTGTGGCATCAGGGCATCCCCACGGAGTTCCGCGTGAACCAGCAGATGGGCGGTGGCACATGGGTGTATCTGGGAACGTTCCAGTTTGACGAAGGCAACAATGAACGTAACTGTGTGGTCATCGACAACCTCAGCGACCGCGATGGCATCGTCACCGCCGACGGTGTCCGCTTTGGTGGCGGCATGGGAAACATCGCCCGTGAGGGAGAAGTCAGCCTCCTGCCGCGATGCTTCGAGGGTTCACGCTACTTCGCACAGTGGGCTGGCATGCCCTACTCTGTTTATAGCACGAAAGACGGACAAGATGACTACGGCGACGATATCAATGCCCGTTCCTGCATGACAAACGAACTCGCTGGCGGTTCTTGTTATATGCCCGATACCACAGGCCGTAATGTACCCATAGAACTCTCTCTGGCCGTACACAGTGACGCAGGCTATACCGCCGATGGCAAGACACACACGGGAACCCTCGCCGTCTGCACCACCTACATGAACGACAGCATCCTCAGTACTGGTCGCAGCCGTCTGGCATCACGTGACCTCGCAGACGAACTACTTACCATCATCCCCAACGAGATGCAGGCCATCTACCACGAGTGGCAGCGGCGCGAGCTCTTCGACCGCAACTATTCTGAGAGCCGTGTGCCGAAAGTGCCTAGTGCCATCATCGAGACAATGTCGCACCAGAACTTCGCCGACATGCGCTTCGGACAGGATCCCAACTTCCGCTTCGACCTCGCACGCAGCATCTACAAGACGCTTCTGCGTTATGTCAGCCGTATGCACCACGTGCCCTATGTCGTCTCGCCCCTCACCCCTGACCATGTGTATGTCGTCCTCACCAGCAAGGGTGAGGCCGAGATTCACTGGACGGCTGTCGAAGATCCCCTCGAACCCAGCGCCAAGCCCTCGGGCTACATCGTCTATACGGCTACAGGTAGAAGCGGTTTCGACAACGGACAGTACATTAAAGGCCGCAGCCATAGCAGCGTGAAGATTCCCATCGCCCCAGACCGTCAGTATTCCTTCCGTGTGGCTGCCGTCAACGAGGGTGGTGAGAGTTTCCCCAGCGAAGTGGTATCGTGCTATTACGCCCCAGAGACTACGAAGACGATACTCATCGTCAACGGTTTCCATCGTCTCTCCTCTCCTGCCGTACGCGACAACTCCGCCGAGCAGGGCTTCGATCTCGATTACGATGTGGGGGTTTCCTATGGCCGCACGGCTGGATGGCTAGGTTATCAGACCTGCTTCAACAAGGCGGCTATGGGTAAGGAGACCACCGACGGCCTCGGCTTTACCGATGAGACACTCGCTGGACAATTCATCGCGGGCAATGACTTCAACTATGTCCGCACCCATGCCGACGCCATCTCCAATACAGGACAGTACAACATCGTGAGCTGTTCCTCCGAGGCCCTTGAGACCAACGAGGTCATCCCAATGAAATATGATATGGTAGACCTCATCCTCGGCCTCGAGAAGAACGACGGACACTCGTTACGCCCTTATCAGGCATTCTCGCCGATGATGCGCCAGCATCTGCAACTCTTCACTTCGCGAGGCGGTGCGCTCCTCGTCAGTGGCTCCTACGTGGGTGCTGACATGAGGATGCCTGCAGACCGCCGTTATCTCGAAGAAGTGCTCAAGTGTAACTATTTGGGCACTGATGCTGACACGTTGCGCCGCAACATGATCAGCGGCCTTGGCACCACCTTCGCCTTCTACCGTCAGCTCAACGAGCACCACTATGCCGCTACGCATCCCGATGTGTTGCAGCCTATTGCTCCCGCCTTCTGCGCCATGCGCTATGCCGACCAGCAGAGTGCCTGCGTCGCCTACGACGGTTCCGACTACAAGGCAATGACGCTCGGCTTTCCCTTCGAGTGCATTAAGGAGGAGTACGTGCGCTTTGCCCTCATGCGGGGTATCCTGAAATTCCTATTACATTAATCATAAATTATAAACAACTAACAAAATGAAAATCCAGACCAATCCCACCGGTACACGGAGCATCGAGATCGAGGAAACTCATCTCCAGACCATTGAAAAGTATCAGCTGTTGCGCGACCTCATCGACTCCAACGGCTACGTTGACGAACAGGTGTTAGACAAACTGAAACTGAACATCCGTTCACTGCTCGAATCACAGGCAGGACTCGACAAAGACCTGCTCGACCTCTGCCTTGACGTCATCTATCATCCGAACATGAAAGCCTTCGGTCTGCAGCAGCTCGTGCTCCACTACATCAACTGGAAGGACCGTGGCAACGACAACCTCGGCTCCACCACACGGGCCATCCAAGGAACACCGTTTAATTAATGGAATACAGGCTGACGGACTTTCTGCCAACGACGAAGAAGGAGTTGGAACTGCGGGGATGGGATGAACTCGACGTCATCCTCTTCTCCGCAGACGCCTATGTCGACCATCCCTCCTTCGGGGCTGCTGTCATCGGGCGCACACTCGAGGCAGCAGGCTACCGTGTGGCCATCGTCCCACAACCTGACTGGCACGGCGACTACCGTGATTTCAAGAAACTTGGCCGTCCACGCCTTTTCTTCGGTGTTGCACCAGGATGCATGGACTCGATGGTGAACAAATACACCGCAGCCCGTCGTCTGCGCTCTGAGGATGCATATTCCCCTGATGGCCGTCACGATATGCGTCCGGAGTACCCCACCATCGTCTACACGAAGATCCTCAAACAGCTCTATCCAGACGTACCCGTCATCCTTGGCGGCATCGAGGCCTCCTTGCGCCGCGTCACCCACTATGACTATTGGCAGGACTGTCTCCGTCCCTGTATCCTCTGTGACTCGGGGGCAGACATGATTACCTATGGCATGGGCGAAAAGCCGACCCTCGAACTCGCACGCCGCTTCAGTGAGCAAAAAAATATTCCTCACGATATTCCACAGACGGTCTATCTCGCCCGGGAGGAGGACATCCCCGGTGGCATCGGCAAGAACGATATTGTGCTCCACAGCCACGAGGAATGCCTCCGCAACAAACGTGCACAGGCCGAAAACTTCCGCCACATCGAGGAACAATCGAACATGATGCACGCCCAGCGGCTGCTGCAAGAAGTGGGCGGCAGGATGGTCGTTGTCAATCCACCCTTCCCCCCGATGACCACTGCAGAACTCGACGCCTCCTTCGATCTCCCCTATACCCGTCAGCCCCATCCGAAATACAAGGGCAAGCGCATCCCTGCCTACGAGATGATCAAGTTCAGCGTCAACATCCATCGCGGCTGCTTCGGAGGCTGTGCCTTTTGCACCATCTCCGCCCATCAGGGCAAATTCATCACCTGCCGCTCAAAAGAGAGCATCCTCCGCGAGGTGAAGCAGGTCATCCAGATGCCCGACTTCAAAGGCAACCTCTCCGATCTCGGCGGGCCTTCGGCAAACATGTACGGCATGGCGGGCCGCAATAAGAACGCCTGCGAGAAATGTCGCCGTCCCAGCTGCATCCATCCGCAGATCTGTCTGAATCTCAATACTGACCACTCAAAGCTCCTCGACATCTACCGCTCCGTCGACGCCCTCCCTGGCATCAAGCACAGTTACATCGGCAGTGGCGTGCGATACGACCTATTATTATATAAAAGTAAGGACGAGGCCGCCAACCGTGCTGCCGTGGAATACACCCGAGAACTCATCACCCGTCATGTCAGCGGACGCCTGAAAGTGGCACCAGAGCACACCAGCGAGCGTGTGCTCCACCTTATGCGCAAACCCTCCTTCCAGCAGTTCTACGAATTCAAACGCCTTTTCGACCGCATCAACCGCGAAGAAGGGCTCCGTCAGCAGATCATCCCCTACTTCATCTCCTCCCACCCCGGCTGTCAGGAGGAGGACATGGCAGAACTCGCCGTTATCACCAAGGGCCTCGACTTCCACCTCGAACAGGTACAGGACTTCACCCCCACGCCAATGACCGTTGCCACTGAGACTTGGTACACGGGCTACGACCCCTACACCCTTGAACCCGTCTTCTCCGCCAAGAGTCCGAAAGACAAACTCGCCCAGCGACAATACTTCTTCTGGTACAAGCCAGAGGAACGCCGTAACATCGAACAGAGCCTTCGTCGCATCGGACGCACCGACCTTATTAAACGTCTCTACGACAACACCAAGTCTCTTACCTCTTACCCCTTACCTTTCACTTCTCATGAATATAATCGAGCAAAGCCTCACGCCAAAGACAAAGAACCCCGCGAAGAAAAGCGAGGACGGAATCGTCGTCACAAATGACTTCATCGCCGTCATCGACGGCTCCACCTCGAAGGCCAAGCGCCAGTGGAGTTCCCGCATGTCCAACGGCCGTTACGCGATGACCATCGTCAGCCGCATTATCCGAAAGATGTCCCCTGACGCTTCGTGCCATCAGTTCTGCGTCGCCGCCACAAAGGCCATCCGCGATGTCTACCTCCCCCTTTGGAAACTCACGGGCCGTCAGGCCACCGCTGAAATGCTCGTCTCTCATCCCGAAGAACGCCTCTGCGCCTCTGCCGTCATCTACTCCATTCGCCGTCGCGAGATATGGCTCATAGGCGACTGTCAGTGTCTTGTGGGCGGTGAACTCTGTGAAAATCCCAAGCCCTACGAACAACGACTGGCAGAGATGCGTGCCGCGAAGGTACAAGAGCTGTTGGCCGAAGGTAAGACCGCTGAAGACATACTCGCCGACGATCAGGCTCGGGCAGCTATCATTCCAGAGATGCTCCTTGAGATGCAGCAGCAGAACAAATCCTACGCCGTCATCGACGGCTTCCCCATCCCTGAGACACATGTGCCCGTTATCGCTCTCGACTTCCGTCCCTGGGAGATCGTCCTCGCCTCCGACGGCTATCCCTTCCTCTGTCCCACACTCGCAGAGTCCGAAGCCCGTCTCGACGAACAGCGTCGCAACGATCCTCTGAAC
Source organism: Prevotella sp. (assembly GCA_016284635.1). Classification (GTDB taxonomy): domain Bacteria; phylum Bacteroidota; class Bacteroidia; order Bacteroidales; family Bacteroidaceae; genus Prevotella. The sequence continues at coordinate 549 of JAEEPF010000143.1, read as the reverse complement.
ATCGGCAAATTCAAGGCCACAAAAGGCTTCACACCCGGCTTCAACAGTTACGATGACCGCTCATACATCAGATTTTCCGTCTAAAATTTGTAGGATTGCGAAAAAATGTCTACCTTTGCACCCGCAAAACTTCAAAAAGGTCGGTTCCGTAGCTCAGCTGGATAGAGCAACTGCCTTCTAAGCAGTAGGCCTTGGGTTCGAGTCCCAACGGAATCACTTTAAGTCTCAGAGATAATCTGAGGCTTTTTTAGGTACCCAAAACCCTGATTTTAAAGGACTTGTGAGGTTTTGGCTCAGTCCGAAAAGCCTGTTAAAAATCAATATCACTTAGCTGCTTGATTTTGCCAAAGTTTTCAATGGTTCCAGTTACCAGAGAGATTGATTTCCTTCAAAACTTTGGATTTCTCAAAAACAGCTAATTTTGGCTCAGTCCGAAAAGCCTGTTGAAAATCAATATCTGCTATGCGCATAATTTCATCAGTCTGAACAGGAAGAACGGAATATCATTCACACCTCTGAACTGAGCCCTGAAAGCCTTGACTTTTGCGT
>JAEEPF010000016.1 GCA_016284635.1 Prevotella sp. | reverse complement strand
TCAAAGTCGACGGCGAATATCGCCAGATCGCCATCAGCGACATCATCTACGTCAGCGGCATGAAGGACTACGTGATGTTTTATCTCGAAAGTGAACGGCGTCCCCTCGTCACCCATCTCACGATGAAAGCCGTCGAGGACATGCTGCCTCCACAGCAGTTCATGCGAGTGCACCGTTCCTTCATCGTCTGCCTTGACAAGATTCGCAAGGTAGACCGCAATGACTGCATCTATATCGGCGACGAAATCATCCACGTGACGGAGGCCTATCTCGCCACCTTCCAAGAGTACCTCAACTCCAAGTTCCCTGGTAAGTGAACAATTGAGAGTGAAGAGTGAAGAATGAAGAGTGAAGAATTTGCTGCCGCCCAGTGGTAATTGCTGCCGCCCAGTAGTAATCATCTATAAACTATAAACAATAAACAAAAATACAAAAATGAAAAAAACTATTCTCTTTGCCCTGATGGCCATTACGAGCCTGACGGCCTTCGCCAACAAGACCTTCCCCCTCAAGGGAACCTTCGTCAGTCCTGCCGATAAGCACATCCTTTATGCAGGCCGTATCAGTTTCACCAACCCCGAGCGTCCTGCCTGGAACTATCCTGGCGTGCAGATCGTCGCCGCCTTCGAGGGCACGTCGCTCAAGATGATGGCCAAGCCCAATAGTGGCTATTTCGTAGCTCAGATAGATGGGGCCGAACCCTTCAAGGTGGCTTTCCGTGGGGCCAAGGACTCGGTAGTCACTCTCGCTACGGCCCTGCCCGATGCCCGTCACACCGTCCGACTGATGTACGCCATCGAGGGCTATGAGATGTATCCTGAGTTCTGGGGCTTCATCCTGGACAGCGGCAGGCAGCTGGTCGATGCGCCCGCCTTCCCCACAAGGAAGATCGAATTCATCGGTAACTCCATCACCTGCGGCTATGGCAACGAGGGTACCGACAGGAATGAGCACTTCGAATACGAGACCGAGAACCACTATTATTCCTACGCCTCCATCACCGCCCGCAACCTCTGCGCTCAGCACTGGGTGGTGGCTCGCAGCGGCATCGGCGCCTATCGCAACTATGGCGAGGCCAAGACGGGCTCGCCTCGTAGTTGTATGCCTGTTCAGTACGAATATACGGGCTATGCCCTCGATTTGGATTTGCGCAAAGAAGCATCGTTCCTCAAAGAGAAATGGGACTTTAGCCGCTATCAGCCCGATGTCGTCTGCATCAATCTCGGCACCAACGACCTCTCTACCCGCAATTACGACCTGACGCTCCTGAAGCAAGGCTACCAGAAGCTCTATCAGTTGGTCCGTACGCACAATCCGAAGGCGAAGATATTGTTCCTCACAGGCTCCATGCTCTATAACCAGGAACTGAAGGAGGCTCGCCAGTTGCTCGACGAGGTGACCGCCGAGGCCAAGAAATCAGGCGACAAGGAGGTCTATCGTTTCGACATGTCGCCCATCCAGAGCAACGAATGGTACGGCAACGACTATCATCCCAACATCTACCAGGATGAGAAGATGGCCGGCGAACTCACTGCCTACCTCCGTAGCCTCATGAACTGGTTCTGAAACAAAGGATTCTACATTCTAAGAATACAGAGTCGGTACAGGCCAAACTTCGGTCTTATTGGAATATTGATTAATCCGTATTATGTAAATACAATAATAATGATTATCTTTGCAAACAAAATATGGATTTAAACGGAATAAAAGAGATAATAGCAAAAGACGAGAACCGAGTACTTGAACTGAAAAAGACTACGGGGGAACTCATCAAGGGAATGCAGTCGCTATGTGCATTCCTGAATACTGATGGTGGATGGTTGTTCTTTGGCATTACGCCTGACCTAAAGATATTGGGCCATCTGCTTAATGAACTGACTGTTGAGACCATCAAACAGTCGCATCGTTCTTTTCCTCAGAACCCCATTATTGCGGAAGCACTGTTCCTGACAAGCCTAATTCGCCATTGCAGAAGTATAGCATAAATCAGTTAGATATATGTCCGAAAGCAGACAACGTTTTCGGATACGCATTATTATAAAAGAAGATAAATGAAACGGTTGATGCCCATGTTGTTGCTTGCGGCAATGAGCAGCTTGGTTCTGCCATCGTCAGCGCAGAGCCTTTTCCATCGTGCTGACAGCATTCTGGCAGCCAGATATTACCGCCTGGGCAACATCGACACCGCATATATCACGAGGCCACAGACGAAGTGGACCGTCACGGCGAGGCTGAACGTGTCGGGGGCGAAGATTGGGGCCGAGGGCTTCGAGAACGGCCGGCATTTCAAGTCGGAGATGGAAGCCAACAGGAAAGCGACGCTCAGTATGGGTGTGAGTTATCTGGGATTCTCGCTCAGTGTATCACTCAATCCTGCCAAGTTGATGGGCAAATACCGCGACTATGAACTGAACTTCAACAGCTATGGGCGTCGTTTCGGTTTTGACGTCATCTATCAGGATGTCCAGAACTTCACTGGCTGGCACGACCATGAGGGCATGGAACGCATCGAACTGCCTGACGGTATGCTGAAAGTGAAGACGCTCAACTTGAATGCCTTCTATGTCTTCAACAGCCGCCGGTTCTCCTATCCCGCCGCCTTCTCGCAGAGCTATATCCAGCGCCTCTCCGCAGGCAGTTTCCTCCTGGCAGCATCAGGGATGGGACAGCATGCCACCCTCGACTGGGATCAGGAGATGAAGTTGAAGATGACGAACATCGGACTCGGAGCAGGCTATGGCTATAATTACGTGCCAGGTCAGGGCTGGCTGCTGCATATCTCCGGCCTACCCACGTTCATCGTCTACAGCAACACGTCAATGACTTTCGGCGACGACCGCATACCACTTCACTACCACTTCCCAGAGGTCATCATCACAGGTCGCGGAGCCGTCATTCGCCAATGGGGTAACAAGTTCCTCGGCATATCGATGATATTCAACTTCACAAACATCGGTGACAAGGAAAATCTTACTGTACAAAACAATAAATGGCGCATCCGAACGTTCTTCGGTCTGCGCCTGGGTAAGAGGTGATTATTTTGGAATAATCAGTAATTCTCAGCTTTCACTTGGAAGTAGGACTGCGGATGGTTGCAGACGGGGCACTCCTCGGGAGCTTTCTTGCCGATGACGATATGTCCGCAGTTGGAGCACTGCCAGATCACGTCGTTGTCCTTCGAGAACACGCGTTCCTTATTAATATTATCAAGCAGCTTACGATAGCGGGCCTCGTGCTCCTTCTCAATCTTGGCCACACCCTCGAACTTCTCTGCAATCTCGTCGAAACCCTCCTCACGGGCCTCCTGAGCCATGCGGGCATACATGTCCGTCCACTCGAAGTTCTCACCGTTGGCTGCAGCCTCCAGGTTCTCTGGCGTAGACTTGATGGCACCGCCCTCCAGGAGCTTGAACCACATCTTGGCGTGCTCCTTCTCATTGTTAGCCGTCTCCTCAAAGATGGCTGCAATCTGTACGTAACCGTCCTTCTTGGCCTTCGATGCCCAGTAGGAGTACTTGTTTCTGGCCTGCGACTCGCCGGCAAAGGCTTCCTGCAGGTTCTTCTCTGTTTTGGTTCCTTTCAGTTCTTTCATTGTCGTAATTGTTTAGTTAATACTTATTTGCTGTTTCCTATCACTTTCGAGATATCCATGATCATACCGCCGTTGCCGCTCATGATCTGAGGCATCTTGCCGTCCCATTTCTCGATCATGTCCTCCTGGACGATCATCGGTGAGAGCGATGCGGCGATGGTGCGGTTGTAGTATGCCTCTGCGTCGGCCTTGATCTTCATGGCCTTGGCGTTACCCTCGGCCTTGGCGACAGCAATCTTCGCATTGGCCTCAGCCTCCTTCACCTCGTTCTCGGCCTTCAGGGCACTCTGGATGGCCGTGTTCTTGGCGTCGATCATCGAGAGCAGCGACGATGGCGGCGTAATCTTCGAGGTGAACTCCTCCACGAGGAAACCCTCAGCCATCAGCGACTTCTCCAGACGGGCACGGACGTCGCGCTCGAAGTTGGCACGGTTCGACATCAGCGAGTCTGAGGTGTACTGGTTGGCGCAGGTGCGGTAGGCCTCGTAGATACAGGTGCGGATGTAGCCCTCTTCTAGTTCCTTCACCCCCACACGGTATTTGGTGAAGATGTCGCAGGCCTTGTCTGGGTTGATGCGATAGGCGATGGTGGGGTCCATCTCAAAGAGCGAGGCGTCTTTGGCGTTCACGGAGAAGGTCTCATACTGCTTCCGCTGTGTGAAGGTGGGGTAGGTGAACACGTTGGTGGTGATAGGGTTGTAGAACACCCAACCCTTGCACGTGCCTTCCACACCGCCGTAGTCCTGCTCGTTGAGCGACCACTTGTGGAAACGGATACCCACTTCGCCCGAGTCAACTACGGTGCAACAGACAGAGAACAGGATCAGCACCGCAGCGATGCTTCCTCCGACAATGGCTAATAATCGATAATTCTTATTCATCGTTTCTATTCTTAATGGTTATGCGTCGGCAAAGATAGTACATTTTCCCCAATCCACCAAGAAACATGAGGAAATTTTGGTACTAAGATTCGTTAAGATGCCAAGTCACGCTGTTGGAGATGCCAAGTCATGGTGTTGGAGATGCCTGTTATGGAGGTATACTAAGCATTACTTACTCTGTCAGTAGGCATCCCTTACTGTTATGGAAGGCATCGGCATGAACGTTAACTATATACCTTTATCTTTTATGATGCATCAAAAAATACGTTGTAGCTGATTTTGTGCCGAGACCTCCCGTCGCCTTTGGATATACCTGTGTTTATCGGGTTTTCAGCACGGGAGGTCTCCTAATAAGACCTCCCTTACATCTCCCATAGACCTCCCGTCGGTTCCCTCGCGCGATCCTTTATAAATATATCATCAGCCAGGAAATTTACTATTTCAGGAGTTTCACGCAGTTTGAAGAAGTGGGAGTTCAAATGGGAGGTCTAAGGGAGGTCTACGGGAGGTCTTCAAACAAGACCTCCCGTCTTAAAACCCCGATAAACACAGGTGTTTCCAAAGGAAACGGGAGGTCTGACGCTTTTTCGGCTTGCACTTCATTTATCAAGACCCAGTTGATCCTGATTTTTTGTTTTGGCAATACACTTTTGTCAATAAAATTCACAAAAAGACATTTCAGCGCGATGCCTTTGTATCTGCTTGATATTCAGACAGTTGTAAAGCTCCTGTTTTGAACTAAGGAAAACAGGAGTTTAAAGTAAGCAAACTGGGAGTTTAGTTACTGCAAACTCCCAGTTTGGACTATCTAAAGTCCGTTCTTTCTCCTTGCTTTCTAAACTTGTAAAACAATTTCAACCCTCAAGAAAATGGTCACATGGTTACACTTGTAACCGTAACCTATTTGGCAAGACAAACGCTTGTTGGAGGAATTTGCTTACCTTTGCAACTGGATATTGTTTCAGGCCTTGGAATATATACTCCAGGTCATGGAATATATATTCCAAGGCCTGAAACATCGAGAACTCAATAGAGGACAAAAAATAGCACTAAGTATAAGAATACAAAGATAACGATTATGACAAATTATGAAGATTAACAATCTACCATCACATTGAGGACTTGTTGTTCGGAGCACGAAGGCTTGATGATAGCAACACGAACCTTTCATAATGCCAGTACGAAGCGTAGATAATCACAGCAACAAGGCTTTATAATCATCGGAATGTATAAAATGAAGGACATAAAAGTTCCTTACCCTTCTGTGTCCTACTATCTGATACCCATCACTGAAAAGCGAACGCCCTCAGCATAGCTGGCATCAAGCATTAGTGCATAGCCCATGCTTTCAGCCAGCTGGCGGGCAAGTGTTAGCCCAAGCCCAATGGTTTGACTGTCTTCAGAGAGACGCACAAATGGGTCGAATAGACATTCTGCATATTTCGGGGAGATGGTAGGGCCGTCATTTGCAATCGATATGCTGTATGTTCCGTCTGATGCACTCTGACAACTCATCTTTACAGCACCGCCAGGGGCGTATCTGTCAGCATTCGACAAGAGACAATTGATGATTTCTTGCATGGCATGTTGATTAGTCAGGATGTTTACGTCATCATCAACATCTGTAGCAAAATCAAAGGTCAAGTCGTGATTACGCAAATCATAGCTGTTTAATGTGGCCAAGGCTATCTCATTCAGACCTACCAGGTCGTTCTTCTCCATTTTCGTTTTCTCATCTGTAAGACATAATTCCATCAGTTCGTGGACAGACGATGCTACGTGATGAGCACATTGACTGATTTCAGAGCGCATCCGCATGTACTCTTCTTGAGATATCTGATGATTGACGTCATCAGCTATTAATTCTGAAGCCATAGTCAGTGTTACGAGTGAGGAGCACAAGGCATTCTGGCAGATTTCCCTCTGCTCCTTGCTGATGCCTGCGCCTCCATGAGCGTATGACCCTATGACAGGTTCTATCATCGCCTCAATACTGCGAGCTGCTTTGGCTATGTCCTGATAATGTTTGCTTCGCTCGTCAACAGGCAAACTGAAAGCAGGATCATTAAAGATCCGCGCATATCCTTGAAGCACCCTGACAGGAGAGTCTAATTGCTGTTTGAGAGAGCCGACGATAGCTCTCCTGATACCTCTGAGTTCGGCATTTCGTTCCTGTTCCTCTTGCAACTGCTGAAATTGTCTCTTCAGATGAAGATTCTTCTTATGTCTGTAAAATAGCATAGCTATCAGCATGGCGATGATGACAACACCCAGTCCGCTGATGATCCATAGCTCTTGACGGCGCAGTTTTGCCTTTTCCAGTTCTGCTTGTATCAAGTTGATGTCGTGTGTTATATCGCCCAGATTTTCTTCCAAGGCTTTGCGATTATCAATATGGACGAGACTATCTTTTATGATTTGTTCGCGATATGCCTTTTCCCACTCATGCATCGCATTGTAAACATCTAGTCGAAGTTCTGTTGCCACGAGTGGGACATCAATGCTATCGCACCATGCGAGTGCACTTTGGTAGTCATGATGCATAAGGCCGTGACATACCATCACCTGATAGAGATTAGTCGCGTTAAACTGGTCTGCTAAATTCTTCCGGATACTGTCGTATTGCTCAAAATACTGATTGAAAGAATCTAAGTCTCCCTGTTTATGGGCAATAATACAGCGATATCCCAGCACTCCACTATCGTACATTGGATTTTCAAGCATCGATTTGGGGAGGTGATCAAGACAAGACATCGCTTCGTCAGGATGGTTAAAACTTAGAGCCTGAGCAAGCGAAAGGTAGGTATTGAATACGGCCACAGTGTTTGTCAGGGTGTCAATTCCTTCAAGAGCACGTCGGAAATGCTTTTCACCCAGTTCCGGGTAATTACGGTTGGTATAATATAGCCCCATTGCCTGATTAGGAATATAGAGGTATTCCGTCTTTCCTCGTTCCTTTATATCGTCTGTTAGCAGATGTATCTCCGTGAAGGCACGATGAAAGTTCTTGTGGTTCATTTCGTAGATGATACGATTAAGCCATGCAGAATAGAATCTTTCCCAGTTCTTTTGTTTCTTCTGATAGTTCATGAGCACCTCTTCTGCCAGATAGAAAGCAGAATCATTGCCGCTCATTTGTGCTTGATATACTTGATTTGCTAATGTCTTTTCTTTCTCTGATACTTTTTGCTGGGCAGTGAGCGTTATGCTCACCGCCAGCATCAAGACAGCAAACGTTATCCTTTTCATCTTTTACCTTAACTCTAAAAATGCATGCAAAGTTACAAAATCTTCCGCAACTACAGACGACAAAACAGGTGGCAGAGTCAAAGTTTTGTTAATACTTCCACGATTTTTGTGAATTCTTCCACTTTTTGCTAATACTTTATGTCATTCTGGTTGCAACACGCTTCTTTCAGACTGCATCCATGCTGTCACCGTAACACCCTTGTGCTGTTTGAAAGCGGTACTGAAGGTGTGATAAGTACGGTATCCACATTGCTGTGACAGTTCCAGTGCAGTAACGGGGCGTGACTGGCTCACTGCTTCATGATATAACTGGATAAAATGGTCAATACGCAGACGGTTGATATAAACGTTGTAGGTGTCGCCCTGCTGTGAGAAATAGCTGCTCAGATAGGTACGATTCGTTCCGATGGCTACTGCAAGCTGTGAGAGTGTGAGGTCATGACGAAGATAAAGTTGAGTGGCCTCGCAATGGCTCTGCAGCATCGAACTGATGTCTAAGTTTGTATTTGCTGAGACAGATGATGTTTGAGTGGTATCTCCAGACAACACATCCGTATCGGATGGCAACAGCATCTGCAATGTTTCCACTCGCCAACTCAGGAATATGAGGATAATCAGTGTATTCACCTGGGAAAGATATTCATGAAACAGTTCTCCTAAATTTGAGGTGTAGGCGTAATAGAAAGCCAGAACTCCTGTCAGAAGTAGTAGACTTTGCCATACTTCTTTATATTCTAAGTCAGCATAGTTCTCGTGAAGCCATCGATCATACTGTATCAACGCGTGAACAGCATATATTATAAAAACGACTATAATGGCCACCTGGTAATAGAACATGTAATCCTTTACTTCAGGATTTTGCGCTATTATACCGTAAATAGCTATCACGATGATAGGAATATGGGCAACGAAGAAAGGCCACAACTGTCGCTTTCTGTCTTGCAACAGTCTCAGGAGGACTGCCATCACAAGCGGAACAAGTGTTATATAATCGAGCATGATAGCCACAATATCCCTTGTCAGTCTGTCATCTCTCAGCCATACTATACCAAGCATAGCCCACCACAGGTGACTCGCTGCTACAGCCGCAAAAAATGCTGCTGTCCAGTATCGTAGTTCTCTCGGTGGTACAACATGAGGCGCCAACGTACTTCTGAGAGCCACCAACATATAACAGCACTCCGTCAGCGCCAACATCGCTGCCCCACCGTAGAGCATCAGGAAAAACGGGTCTGAAAGCCCATATTGTTCATACATAACTCTACAATTTGTCTGCAAAGTTACTTATTTTACGACAAATGCAGGCAGGATAGTATAGGGTAGAGGCAGTATTTTGTAAATTTTTCCACAGTTTTTGTAAATTCTTCTAGTCTGGCAGATTGTATAAGGTTCTTTTCCAATCATTTTGCGGACATCCGCAAAATGATAATTGATATGCTCTCCTGCATTCTCACAAACCTTTTGTGCCCCCAGACGGCGGTAGTTATGGCATAATTTCCTGATTCCACCAAATTATTCTGTATTAATTTTGCATTCTCAATAAAATAGGTTATCTTTGCACACAAAAGTTGCAAACAAACGGTTTACGCTATGAATTTCCTTGAAGAAAAGATCCTCTCTGATGGCAACGTCAAGCAGGGTAACATCCTGAAGATCGACAATTTTCTCAATCACCAGATTGACATCGACATCATACGGCAGATAGCCTACGAACTGAAGCGCAGGTTCCGTGGTGTCGAAGTGAACAAAATCCTGACCATCGAGGCCAGCGGTATCGCCATTGCCACGATGCTGGGCCATGTTTACGACGTGCCCATCGTCTTCGCCAAGACGAGTGAGACTGCCAACAGCACCGATAACAAATATATGTCGCAGGCTTACTCCTTCACCCACAAGAAGATGAACAATGTGCTCGTCTCAAAGCCTTATCTGCACGCTACGGACAAGGTGCTCATCGTAGATGACTTCCTGGCAGACGGTCAGGCTATGCATGCCTTAATCGACCTGGTACACCAGGCAGGTGGCGAGGTGGTAGGCATAGGCATTGCAGTGGAGAAGGGTCAGCAGAAGGGTGGCGCCATGCTTCGTGAAGAAGGCTACCACTTGGAATCCATCGCTATTATCGACGAGATGAATTGGGAGACGCAGGAAATAAAGTTTAGGAACAATCGATAAATCAAACCTCAGTAGTTCTCAGCTTTCACCTGGAAGTATGCCTGCGGATGGTTACAGACGGGACACTCCTCGGGTGCTTTCTTGAGAATTTTACACAAACTGTTGCCTAACATCTTCGAGGATGGCGAGGAGGTCGGGCATCGTTTCGGCACGGAGCATGGCGATGCGCGTCTGGCGGAAGTTGGGGATGCCCTTGAAGATGGGCGTGGCAGCAAGGTGGCGACGGGTGTGGAGGATGCCGCGCTTCTCGTCAATGCGCTCCACGTTGATACGCAGGAGTTCTTCAAGGATGTCGAGCTTATCGTTGAAATCGAGAGTTTCGCGACTGAAGATCCAAGGACAGCCGAAGGTGGCCCGGCCTATCATCACGGCATCGACACCGTAGGTATCAAAGGCTGTGTCGGCCTCGTCGAGGGAATGAATGTCACCATTACCTATAATAGGAATATGTACGCGAGGGTTACGCTTCACCTCACCGATGAGTGTCCAGTCGGCATTGCCTGTATACATCTGCGAGCGGGTTCGGCCGTGAATGGTCAGACCTTGGATGCCACAATCTTGCAATTGCTCGGCTAATGAGGTGATGATGAGTTGTTCGTGGTTCCAGCCTAAGCGGGTCTTGACGGTGACGGGCAGTTTCACGGCATCGACCACCTTCTGGGTAATTTCCAGCATCTTGGGGATGTTCTGCAGCATACCGGCTCCGGCGCCTTTGCCGGCCACCTTCTTCACAGGACAGCCGAAGTTCAGGTCGATGAGGTCTGGCCCAGCTTGTTCCACAATCTTCGCAGCCTCAATCATCGCCTCCACATCGCGACCGTAGATCTGGATGCCTACGGGCCGTTCCTCGTCGCTGATGGTGAGTTTCGAGATGGTCGACTTTACATCACGGATGAGAGCCTCTGCCGATACAAACTCGGTATAGACCATCGCCGCTCCGAACCGCTTGCACAGCATCCTGAAGCCAATGTCCGTCACGTCCTCCATCGGTGCGAGGAACACGGGACGTTCTCCAAAATCAATGTTTCCTATCTTCATTCCGTCCGCAAAGATAGTTAAAAACCAAGTACTTTTGGTGGAATAAACACGATTTTATTTCAAATTTAACATTTTTATTCTTGCTGGTCTCAAATATTTATCGTAACTTTGCGCCAAATATGTATTAATACTAACATAACGAAAGAATATATGAAGAAACTGACTCAATGGGTGCTCGCCGCCACTCTGACCGTCTGCGGCGCAATGATGATGCTGACGTCGTGTACCGACGCTATCGGCACAGCAGACAATCCCGTGAATCCCAATCCGCCCTACGATCCTGCCGACGAACTGGCCAAGGAGACCTTCCTCCATGAGGAGTGGATGGACCGCTCGGTCAAGCCAGGTGACTCGTTCTGGGACTTTGCCCTCGGCTCTTGGCTGAAGAATCACGATAGTATGGACAACGGCACCTTGTTGAACGCCTATTTAAATCGGATGGATGTTTTGATGACTGGTTTGCTTGAAAGTACCTCTGACCACCATACACTTCAGCTACTTATGGGCTCCAAGCTCACAAAGGAGGAGGAAAAAGCGGCGATGGAACGAGTATATGCCCAACTGAAACAGGGCAACGATATCAGCAAGGCCGACGTGATGTATAACATTGGCAAGATGGCCGATATGGGGTTCTATGCTTTCATGGGTCATGATGTATTAAACATCGATGGCACCATCCGGTATTATATCTTGCCTGGTCTGGCCTGCTCGTCCATAAAACTCACAAATCCTAAGGAAGAACAAATTCATGAGTTTAAGCTCATTTTCGAAGAATGGCTGGATATAGACACCAGTACACCGGAAGGCGCCCAATTGCTCTCGAATGTCTACGATATTGAGGCTTGGATATTAAAATATTCTCAGGAATGGAAGAAGTCGGAACCAGAGCCTGCCCTCATCGGCAATAGAAGACCCGGATTGAAATCCGATCCTGTGCCGGCGATGGAAGCCTTGGCAAGGGCCAGACGCACAACAAGAGCGGTCGACGACGTGATGGATGCCTTCCGTGAAGCCTTCCATATTGAGAATGGGACTTACTATCTGCCCGAAACGGACAAGATTTTCGAACTGATCGACCAGTATGATATCGCCACCCTACAGACCTACCTGAAATTCTATCTGTACTATAAGCTGTTTTTGGTGTCAATTAGTTCGGCAGAACATCCCGAAAACGTCTTTTTTTCCCTTAACATGTATGCACCATCCATGTTCCTCAAATATCAGAAGAAGTATCTCATGCAAGATGCAGACTGCGAGGTAGCCTCGCAGATTCTGGAGCAATTGCGAAACGTCATGTCTGAGCGTATCGCCAGTCTCGACTGGCTCAGCGATGCCACTAAGATGAAGGCACAGGAGAAACTGCAGGCTATGGTGTTCAATGTAGGAGCTCCTGATGACCTGTTCAATGCCGACTTTAAGTTGACGGGGCAGACCCACCTCGAAGATTTTGTGCAGTATAAGGAACAGGCCGACGACTATCTGCGAAACCAGCTGGCCGGAAAGCCTGGTAATCAATACGGGTGGGAATACATCATGGTCAGTCCCATGGGCGCAAGTATCGATGCCGCGAATGCATTCTACGAGGCTAATTCCAATCAGCTCTTCATTCTGCCGGCCTTCCTCGGGAAAGAGCTCTTCCCTGCCGACAAACCCGCCATACGCTATGCCACGATGACGGTCTTTGCCCACGAGATGACGCATGGCTTCGACAACAAGGGATCTTCATACGATGCCATGGGCAATAAAGCCGACTGGTGGACGGCCGAGGATAAGGCCAAGTTCCTTGAGAAGCAGGAACAGATGATCAACCGCTATAACGAGCTGGAGCAGTATCCTGGCGTGATGGCTGACGGCAAAAAGACACTGGGCGAAAACATTGCCGATCTTGGAGGATTCAGTATGGCCTATCAGATGTGGAACGAGAAACTGCAGGCTGACGGTCTCACCGGCGAGGCCATGCGCCACCAGCAGCGTCAGTTCTTCGTGTCGTATGCCGATTATTGGCAGTGTAATGAAAATGAGAAACACATGAAGAATATGTTGGAAACCGATGTCCATTCCGCCAACCACAACCGCGCAAATGGCATCGCGCGACTGATGGATGACTGGTACACGCTCTTCGGTGTCGAGCCCGGCGACAAACTCTATGTGAAGCCTGAAGACCGCGTGAAGATCTGGTAGTGCTACCGATTTCTTTTAATCTTCAGCAAACAATTTTAGCCTCACTGCCAATTATGGTGGTGAGGCTTCATTTTTTTCCATAATTCTTTCTTTATTTCCCTTTTTTTGTTTACCTTTGCACCCAGTTAAACTTTAAAACTTATATGAAGAACGATTATGGAACAATTATTGCACTATGTGTGGAAGCACAAGCTGTTTCCGCTAAAGGAATTGGTGACGAGCGACGGACAGACCGTCGAGGTGATTGACTCGGGGCTGCACAACAGGAATGCGGGGCCTGACTTCTTTAACGCGAAAGTGAGAATCGGACGGACACTGTGGGTAGGCAATGTGGAGATCCACGACAAGTCGTCGGACTGGTATCTGCACGGCCACGACAAGGACAAGCACTACGACAACGTAATCCTGCATGTGGCTGGTGTGCTCGATGCGGAGGTGATGAACACCAACGGCGAGTTTATCAAGCAGATGCAGCTCGACGTACCTGAGAACGTTAGGAATCACTATGAAGAGTTGTTGAAGACCGACAGTTATCCGCCGTGTTATAAGGTGATTCCAGAATTGACACGACTGCTGGTACACTCGTGGATGGCGGCTCTCCAGACAGAACGACTGGAGCAGAAGACGGAAGCCATCAAGCGACGGGCTGAACTATGTGATGGCTCGTGGGAGGGGGCTTATTTCATGACCTTGGCCCGTAACTATGGCTTCGGCATTAATGGGGAGGTCTTTGAACAGTGGGCACAAAGTATTCCTCTCGATGCCGTGAACCACCATCGTGATGACCTCTTCCAGATTGAAGCCATCTTTATGGGACAGGCCGGATTATTGGAACTCGAGGCGGTGCCTGAGTATTATCAGAAAGATGCGCTCAACGAGGGTTATTTCGCCAAGTTGCGTAACGAATACCTCTATCTGGCTCATAAATTCTCGATGAAACCGATAGATTTCCATCTCTGGCGGTTCCTCAGACTGCGCCCTCAGAACTTTCCGCATATCCGCATATCGCAGTTGGCGAACCTCTACTATCAGCAGAAGGCAGGGCTAAGCCAGTTGGTGGAATGTGAGACCATCGAACAATTGAAGACGCTCTTCTCATCGCACGTCACACCTTATTGGGAGACACACTACACCTTCGGCTCCACCAGTTCGAAGACGGAGAAACATTTAGCCTATGGTTCGTTGAACCTATTGATGATCAATACGGCCATCCCGATGCTGTTTGCATACGGGCGTCATCGTTCGAAGGAAGTGCTTTGCGACCGGGCCTTCGACTTCTTGGAACAATTGAAGGCAGAAAACAATTACATCATCCGCATGTGGCAGCAGGTGGGCCTTCCCGTCCAGACGGCAGGAGACTCCCAGGCCCTTATCCAACTCAAAAAGGAATATTGCGACAAGAAGGACTGCCTTCGTTGCCGCTTCGGATACGAATACTTAAAAAGGAAATAAGATGGATCAGGAAATATTTTACACAATGGCGCTGACGCGCCTGACGAATTTCAATTACCAGCAGGCGCTGGAACTGTATAAGGCTGTGGGTAGTGCACAGTTGTTGTTTGAACATCGGAATGAGATTGGAGATATTATTAAGGATGCCTCGCCGCGACTGGTGGAGGCACTCAAGGACTGGAACGAGCCGATGAGACGGGCTGAGGCTGAAATCCGCTTTATGGAAGAACATCGCATTCGGGCTTTGACGCTGACCAGTGATGACTATCCCCAACGGCTCACAGAGTGCCCCGATGCACCTATTATCATCTATTATACAGGAAACGCAGACCTGAACCAGACACGGATCATCAGCATCATAGGCACACGAAGGATGACAACCTATGGTGAAGACCTGATCCGCCGCTTCGTCAGAGACCTACGGCAATATTGCCCTGAGGTGCTGATAGTCAGTGGATTGGCGTATGGCGTTGACATCTGTGCTCACAGGCAGGCTTTGGAGAATGGTTATCCGACGGTGGGTGTGCTGGCGCATGGACTGGATCAAATCTATCCCTATCGCCACCGTGATACGGCTGCACAAATGCTGAACCACGGTGGACTACTTACGGAATTTATGACCCAGACGAATGCCGACAAGCCTAACTTCGTGCGTCGCAACCGTATTGTGGCAGGTATCGCAGACGCGACCATTTTGATTGAAAGCGGTGCTAGAGGCGGAGGGTTGATCACCGCTGAGATTGCCCAAAGTTATGCCCGTGCAGTCTTTGCTTTTCCTGGTAATGTGGGACAGCCGTATTCCGAGGGCTGCAATAACCTGATCCGTGACAATGGGGCAGGTCTGATTTCCAATGCTGAGGACTTCGTGAAGGCGATGGGATGGCCAACGATGAAAGATATGCCCCTCTGGCTTACGCCGTCCCCCCGTTCAGCGGGGGGTACTCAAATTCCTGACCTCTCGCCAGAAGAGGATCAGGTAGTCAGTCTACTACAACAAACCAACGACCTCCAACTCAACATCATCACCGTGAAGACTGGCATCCCCATCGGCCGTCTCACGGCTCTGCTCTTCCAACTGGAGATGAAAGGCGTAGTGAAGCCGTTGGCGGGAGGAATATACCATTTGCTGCTGTGAAATAATCGTAATAATGCAAAATTATTAATACAGAATGCACATTATATAAAAATAATGAGTAATTTTGCAGCGACTAATCAATAAAGGGTATGAAAATAGCATTAATCGGCTACGGCAAGATGGGTAAGATGATTGAACAAATCGCACTGGACCGTGGTCATGAAATAGTGAGTATCATCGACATCGACAACCAGCAGGACTTCGATTCCGAGGCTTTTGCTTCTGCCGATGTGGCCATTGAGTTTACGGCTCCCCAGGCTGCCTATGGTAATTACCTGAAGGCGTGGGCCAAGGGCGTGAAGGTAGTGAGTGGTTCAACGGGTTGGATGAAGGAACACGGAGACGAGGTGCGCAAGGTATGCAGTGAAGGCAAGACGCTCTTCTGGGCATCAAACTTCTCCATCGGCGTAGCCATCTTCTCGGCTGTGAACCGTTATCTGGCGAAGATTATGAACCAATTCCCACAGTATGATGTGGAGATGGAGGAGACGCACCACGTACATAAGCTCGACCATCCCTCGGGCACGGCTATCACGCTGGCTGAGGAAATCGTAGAGAATATCGACCGTAAGGAGGCTTGGAAGGAGGATACGACGGACAAGAAGTTCCTGCGTGTTGATCATATCCGTCGCGGAGAGGTGCCTGGTATCCACACCATCCGCTATGACTCGGATGCCGATTTGATCACCATTACTCACGATGCTCACAGCCGCAAGGGCTTTGCCCTCGGAGCGGTATTGGCTGCTGAATATACCAAGGATCATCAGGGACTGCTGACCATCAGTGATATGTTTAAGTTTTAGAAGATGGAAAAGAAGAAAGAATACAATCCTGTTGTGCAGTGGGCGAAGTTCATCGTCGTGCTGATACTATATTTGCTGTTCCTCTACTGGGTGAAGTCGTGGTGGGGACTGTTAGTAGTGCCCTTCATCTTTGATGTATATATCACCAAGAAGATCAAGTGGCAGTGGTGGAAAGAAGCAGAGAAACCCGTGAAGTTCGTGATGTCGTGGGTAGATGCCTTGGTGTTCGCCCTCGTGGCCGTGTATTTCATCAACCAGTTCTTCTTCCAGAACTATGTGATTCCATCGAGCTCGTTGGAGAAATCCCTGCTGACGGGCGACTATTTGTTTGTGTCGAAGGTCTCGTATGGCCCCCGCATCCCACAGACACCGCTGACGATGCCACTGACACAGCATACATTGCCTGTCGTAGAGTGTAAGAGTTATTTTGAGTGGCCCCATTGGGACTACCGTCGTGTGAAGGGATTGGGCGATGTGCAGTTGAATGATATCGTGGTGTTCAATTTCCCTGCAGGCGACACACTCTGTTCGGCACCGCAGTATCAGTCGTATGACTACTATCAGATGTGTTACACCATCGGCTATCAGATATATCCTAACCGTCCTAATCCCGACTCGTTGTCGGCAGAGCAGCGGATACAGTATTTCGATGCCATTTACGCAGCCGGACGCAACGAACTGTGGCAGAACCCTGCGGAGTACGGAGAAATCATCACCCGTCCGACAGACCGTCGTGAGAACTATGTGAAGCGCTGCGTGGGACTGCCTGGGCAGACACTTGAAATCAGAAACCATATCGTCTATCTCGACGGCAAGGCTAATAAAGAACCGGAGAATGTGCAGTACACCTATCGTGTGAAGCTGAAACAGTCCATTCCTGAAGAGGTGATGGACGACCTCGGCATCTCGATGGAAGACCTGACGAGTCTGAACACGGTAGGTTATATGCCGCTGACGAAGCATGCCGTCGCATCCTTGCAAGCGAGGACGGACATTGTGGAGAGCGTCACGCTGAATACCGATGCCAACGACTTGGAGATCTATCCCCTCAATGGCAATAAGCACTGGACCCGTGATAACTATGGTCCCGTGTGGATTCCAAAGAAGGGAGAGAAGATAAGCCTGACCCTGGATAACATTGCCGTCTATGAACGTCCCATCAAAGTGTATGAGGGCAACAAACTCGAGATTCGCGATGGCAAGATCTTCATCAACGACCAGGAAGCCCACGAATATACCTTTAAGATGGACTACTACTGGATGCAGGGCGACAACCGTCACAACTCTGCCGATTCTCGCTACTGGGGCTTTGTGCCTGAGGACCATATCGTCGGCAAGCCCATCTTTATCTGGTGGTCGAGTGATCCTGACCACAGTGGCATAGGCGGCATCCGTTGGAGCCGGCTTGGGCGGATTGTGGATAACATTAAGTAGATGGAGGCAGTATTGCTCAGTACAACATATTTCGGCCCGGTGCAGTGGTATCAGAAACTGCATCGGGCCGAATGTGTTCAGATGGAGCAGTGGGAGAGTTTCCAGAAGCAGACTTATCGCAACCGTTGTCTCATTGCTACGACGCAGGGCATCCAAGCGCTCACCGTTCCTACAGAGCGAGGAGGCTCGCCACTTATCAAGGACACACGCATCAGTGACCACGGCAACTGGCGCCATCTGCATTGGAACGCCTTGCAGAGTGCCTACGGTGAGTCTCCCTTCTTTGAATATTATCAGGACGATATCCGTCCGTTCTTCGAACAGCGCTGGGACTATTTGCTCGATTTCAACGAGGCTATCAGGATTAAAATGTGCGATTTAATCGATATCCATCCCCGAGTTGTTCCAACAGAGTTTTTTTTATGTCCCGCAGAAATGAATGAAATAAAAGAAAGTGCCTTCGGCATGGGCTATGCGCAAAAGAGCGAAACAAATATTTCTCAGATTTCTTTTATTTCTGCAGGACAATATACAGACTTTCGCGAGGCGATTCGTCCCAAGAACCCTCTGCCTGATCCTGATTTCGAGCCGAAGCCTTATTATCAGGTATATCAACAGAAACACAGTTTCCTGCCCAACCTCTCCATTCTCGACCTGCTCTTCAATATGGGTCCCGAAAGCATTTTCTACCTCTGACATTTCCTTTACGACAAGATATGAAAAGAATACAACTACTGACCATCTTCGTTATCCAGAGCCTTCTGGCATTCTCTCAGACGCAGCATTTCTATACGTCGGACCAGATGTCAAGTAATCAGATTACAGCTATCTGTCAGGATAAGACTGGCTATATCTGGGTGGCTACCGAGTATGGACTCAATAAGTACGACGGCTATAGGTTTACCAACTACCTGCATGATAAGGACAATCCTGCCTCGATCAACAGCAACAACGTAGTGTCGCTGTTTCTGGACAGTCAGGGGTCACTATGGGCTGGTTGTGGTACGGGTATCTGTCGCTATAACAGCGCCAATGACGAGTTTGAACGGCTGAAATTCCCCAATAACAGACCTGCCCGAGTGAACGATATCCTGCAGGAGGATGACGATCATCTGCTGGTGGGTACAGCGGGCTACGGCTTGTATCGTATAGACTTGAACACGATGAAGATGGACTCGGTGTATAACTATGCCAAGGTGGGCGATAACGACTACTTCAGCCACATTTTGATCGATGAAATGGGGAATTTCTGGAAGGCAGGCTCCGCTCCGACGGTCTCTGTCAGGATGAATGACAGTCGCCATTCGATTCAGACGATGGAGTCGCCCTTTGGCACAGTGACCGATTTCATCAATTATGAGGGAGGCGTGCTGATGATGTGCCGGAAAGGTCTGGCCTACTATAAGGACGGGACATTGCAGACTGATTTCATCGATACCAGCATTTTGGGCAGTGATGAGCATGTGCAGTTGAGAAGCGCCCTGCTCGATAAAAGGGGGAATCTGTTTATAGGAACACTGGGGCAGGGTCTTTGCTGGGTGCCCAAAGGATCGCGCATCTTGCAACGATATGATTACGTCAGTGGCTCGTTCGATCTGAACACGTCGAATGTGTGGGCGCTGTTTGAAGATAATCAGGACAATCTGTGGGTGGGCTGTCTGAAGCGTGGACTCCTCTTGCTGCCCCAGCATGAGCCGCAATTCTCCACATGGGGCTTCTCGTCGCAGAATGTCAGCATCGGCGGATCAGTGACATCGGTCTGTCAGGGTGATAAAGGCATGACCTGGTGCGCCGTGCAGAACAACGGTATCTTCGGCTTCGATGACAACGGGAAGATCGTCAGTCATCCTGGCTCGCCCTCAAACACCTATTCCATCTATCGTGACAAGCAGGGGCATTACTGGATAGGATCCGACAAAGGCCTATATACATATAACCCGCTGACTGGGGCTTACAAGAAAGAGGTGGACTTCGACAGCGATTATATCAATGTGATGACAGACGATGGAAAGGGCCGCCTCTACTTCTCAACCTATTCGAGGGGTTTCTGCTCATACAATATGGAGACCAAGGAGTTGCGCAACTTCAACATGCGTCAGACCAACGAAAAGAAGGGACGGCTGCATAACAACTGGGTGATGTCGATGATGATAGACAGCAAAGGAAAGTTATGGGTTGGAACCTCGTCGAACCTATGCTGCTACGACCCCGATAACGACATGTTCAGGCCATACGGCTGGGAGGTGCTGTTGGAAGGAAAGAGCGTGACAACTCTCTATGAAGACGGCAACCAGCAGATATTGGCTGGCACAGACACAGGTCTTTTCCTTTATGACAGCCAGAAAGGTGACTTCGTGGTTTATCCTGAGTCGGAGGTTTTGGCGGATAAGGTGATCTGTGGTATCATGGAAGACCGTTTCGGTGATCTGTGGTGCAGCACCTCCATGGGCATCTGGCAGTATCAGAACACCCAGCACAGGTTTATTGCCCATGTCTACGGCAACGGACTCACATCGAGGGAGTATGTGACGGGCATTGCCCTCATGAAAGGCGATGGAACCGTCTGTTTTGGCATCAGTGACGGCATCACCTCATTCCTGCCGTCTGCCTTGAGATACAGTGAGACCAGTCTGAATACTGTCCACCTGACCAGTTTCCTCATAGGCGGAATCCCCGTGAACTGCAAAACACGCTCTGACGGCGAACTGGTCATCACGAAGGCGTTGGAACAGAGCGACAGGTTCCTGTTGTCGTATCTCGACAACTATTTCACGATGGAGTTCTCGCTGTTGAACTATTCCAATGCCGAGAATGTGGCCTATGAGTACCGTTTGAACGGCAGTAGGGAATGGACACAGACGATGGCCGGGCGCAACAGGATCCCCTTCACACATCTGGAGCCCGGGACGTATAGACTGGAGGTCAGGGCTTATGACAATGGCAATTACACCGAGCCTCAGGAGTATCGCATCGTCATCCGGGCACCATGGTATCGTTCTTCGTGGGCGTACCTTATTTATATATTAGGGGCGTTGCTGATATTCGGACTTGTGCTGTGGACGTATCTTCGTAGACGAAGGCAGGAACTCAACGAGGAGAAGATGAAGTTCCTGATCAATGCCACCCATGACATCCGCTCGCCGCTGACGCTGATCATGAGTCCGCTTCATAAGCTGTTGAAGCGCGATCTTGACAGCGACGTGAAGTCGGAGTTGAAGACCATTGAGCATAATGCCCAGCGGGTACAGAATCTGGTGAACCAGATCCTTGACATCCGTAAGATCGATAAGCAGCAGATGAAACTGCAGTGTCAGGAAACGGATATGGTGCAGTATGTAGGCAATATCCTGAAGTCGTATGAGTATATGGCCCGTGAGCGAGGTATGGAATTCCATTATTTGCCAGCCACAGACCATCTGAACGTATGGCTTGACCGCAACGCCTTCGATAAGATTGTCGACAATCTGCTCTCCAATGCCTTCAAGTATACTTACGATGGCGGCACCATCGAGGTACGTGTCAGCGAGGGTCCTGACGGCACAGCCCAGTTACAGGTGGCAGATACGGGTGTGGGTATTCATGGCGACCTGCATAAGATTTTCGACCGTTTCTATCAGGGTTCTACCTCACGTTCGCTCCATATAGAAGGTACCGGTATCGGCCTGAACCTTTGTAAGATGATCGTGGAAATGCACCACGGCACCATTGAGGCTGCCAACCGTGATGACTCGCAGGGTAGTATCTTCACGGTACGCCTGCCACTTGGCAATGCCCATCTGACCAAGGAGGAAATACTCGTTCCAGAATCGCAGGAACAGAAGTCTGCGAAGGTAAAACCCCAGTCAAATTATCGGATGCTGGTTGTCGACGATGATGAGGAGATAGGCAATTATATCAGTCAGGAGTTAGGCGTCTTCTATCATATCACCCCTGTCACCAGTGCTCGTGAGGCTTTGCGCCTCTTGCTGAGTGCAGAGGCTGACAGGCAGTATGACTTGGTGGTGAGTGATGTGATGATGCCTGAGATGGATGGTTTCACGTTCTTGCGGATGATCAAGACGAACATGAATCTCAGCCATATCCCCGTGGTGATGCTGACGTCGAAAAGCGATGTCGCAAACCGTCTGGAGGGTCTGGAGAAAGGCGCAGATGCCTTCCTGGCCAAACCGTTCGATATGGAGGAGCTGCATATGGTCATCAACAACCTCATCAGCAAGAACCTGCGGCTGAAGGGCAAGTATTCCGGCAGCCAGCAGCAGAAGGACAAGGTGGAGGAGGCCAAGGTGAAAGGCAACGATGAACTGCTGATGGAACGTATCATGAAGGTGGTGAACAAACATTTGTCTGACAGTGACTTCAGCGTGGATACGTTAACCACAGAGGTAGGCATCAGCCGTACCCAGTTACATCGTAAGATGAAGGAGATGACGGGCCTTCCTGTCAGTGAGTTTATCCGGAATATCCGCCTGGAACAGGCAGCACGACTCTTGGAAGAACAAAAGATAAACGTTACTCAAGTGGCCTATACTGTAGGCTTCAATAACCCCGCCCATTTCTCAACGGTCTTTAAGAAACAGTTCGGTATTTCTCCCACGGAATACGCAGAAAAGGCGAAAAAATGAGGGTTGGCACAAAAACGAAAGGAAACGAAACATACGTGGAAGCCTGAAAAAGGAAATCTGTCTAATTTTGCGGCAGATTTTCTTTTTTTAATAACAAATTAACTAACAAAACCAAACGTATGAGTTTCAAAGCAAAGAAAACAGCCCTGTTTGTTGGCTTATGCTTCCTTGGCATGGTCAGCGCTCAGCAGGCTTCGGCAGCTACCGAATCAGTAGCTTCCGTACAGCAAACGAAGCAGGTATCTGGTCATGTAGCAGACTCTCAGGGTCCGCTGATCGGTGCCACGGTCATGGAGAAGGGTACCACCAATGGTACTGTTACCGACTTCGAAGGTAACTTCTCTCTCAATGTCACTCCGGGCGCAACGCTCGTGGTCTCTTATGTCGGTTACGAGTCACAGGAGGTGAAGGCTGCCGACGGTATGCGTGTGAATCTTAAGGAAGACGGTCACGTGGTGAACGAAGTGGTGGTCATCGGTTACGGTACCCAGCGTCGTGAGGCTGTGACCGGATCTGTGGCCAACATTGGTGGTGAGAAGCTGAACCAGGTGGCTGCATCCAACGCCGCTCAGGCCCTGCAGGGTCGTGTTGCTGGTGTGCTGATGACACAGACATCTTCTAAGCCTGGTGCCGAGATGCAGGTCCGTATCCGTGGTCAGCGCTCTCTGACTGCTTCTAACGACCCGCTGATCGTGCTCGACGGTATCCCCTTCATGGGCGCTCTTTCTGATATCAACCCCACCGACATCAAGTCGATGGATATCTTGAAGGATGCCTCTGCCACCGCTATCTACGGTTCCCGTGGTGCCAACGGTGTGATCATCATCACCACCGTCAAGGGTACTCAGGGTACTCCCGCCAAGGTGACCTATAATGGTTATGTGAGCTTCAAGAGTGTCTTCAAGAAGTATCCGATGATGGACGGTCCTACATTCAGCAAGTTCCGTCAGTATGCCGGTAAGTACCAGAACTCTCTGGACGAGAGCGACAATATCAATACTGACTGGCAGGATCTGTACTATCAGACTGGTGTCAGCCACAATCACGACATCAGCGTAGCTGGTGGTACCAATGGTGGTAGTTACAGCTTCGGTGCTGGTTATTATAAGGATGAGTCAGTTGTTCCCACTGAGGGTTACCAGCGTATCTCTGTCCGTGGTAACTTCGACCAGAAGGTAGGTGAGTATTTCCGCTTCGGCCTGAGCACCAATAACAGCTATCGTATGACTGAGGGTGTTAACAATATGTACAACATCCTGGGTTCTACTCCTATCTCAAGTCCTTATGATGAGAATGGCAACCTGAAGCGTTACAATGCACTGCCCGCCGACGACCAGCCCGTTATCACCAAGGAGACCGTTGAGCGCGACAAGGATGTTTGGCTCAGTGAGAACAAGGGCTTCGGTTCTTACAACACGCTCTTTGCTGAGTTGAAGTGCCCGTGGATCGAAGGTCTGAGCTATCGCATCAACGTCGGTCTGAACTACCGTACTTCAAAGAGTGGCAGCTTCACTGGTACAGGTATCAACAATAAGGATGCCAATGCCATCAACGGTGCCAGCATCGGTGAGAACCAGACCCGTAACTGGGCTGTTGAGAACCTGCTCTCTTACGATCGTATCTTTGCTGAGAAGCACAATGTCAATGTTGTGGCCATGTATTCTGCCGAGCAGACAAGATATGAGTCTACAGGTGCTTCTGCCGACGGTATCCCTGCTGACTATTTCCAGTACTATGCACTTGACAAGGCTACTGGTGCCAACGTCAACGTCAATAATTACAACTACTGGCAGAGCGGCCTCGTTTCTTGGATGGGTCGTGTGATGTATTCTTATGATAATAAGTATATGCTCTCTGTTGCCGTACGTTCAGATGCCTCTTCTGTGTTGGCTAAAGGTCACCAGTGGCATACCTATCCCGCTGTCAGCGCTGGTTGGAACATTGCCCGTGAGAGCTTCATGGAGAATGTGAAGTGGGTTGACAACCTGAAACTCCGCGTGGGTTATGGTGAGACCTCTAACCAGGCTATCTCTGCTTATAAGACACTTGGTGGACTGGGTATCCGTAACTATAACTTCGGCGACGGAACCAACCACAAGGCTGGTTACTATGTGAACTCACTGCCTAACCCCGAGCTGGGCTGGGAGTACTCTAAGACCTGGAACTTCGGTCTCGACTTCTCACTGTTTAACGGTCGTCTGTATGGTACGTTCGAATACTATTCTCAGAAGACCAACGACATCCTGCTCAACGTGAATCTGCCTTCTACCTCTGGTGTGAGCAGCTATACGGGTAACATCGGTAAGACTCAGAACAAGGGTTGGGAGTTCACTTTGAACGGTATTATCATTGACAACAAGAACGGTTGGAACTGGGAGGCTGGTATCAACATGTATCAGAACCGCAACGAGCTGACCGAGCTGGCTTCTGGTGAGACGCGTGACGAGGGTAACCTCTGGTTCGTCGGCTATCCCATCGATGTCATCTACGACTATGAGTATATCGGCTTGTGGCAGGCTGGCGAAGAGGCTGCTATGAACGTATTGGAGCCCGGCGGAAACGCTGGTATGATTAAGGTTAAGCACGACCGTGCATTGGATGCCAATGGTAATCCTACCCGCGCCATCGGTGCTGACGACCGTGAGATCATGAGCATGGAGCCCGACCTCATTGGTGGTTTCAACACGACTGTTGGTTATAAGAACTTCGATCTGACCGTTATCGGTTCATTCCAGATTGGTGGTAAGCTCATCAGCGCCATCCACTCTTCTAACGGTTACCTGAACATGCTGACAGGTCGTCGTAACAACATCGATGTGGATTACTGGACAGAGCAGAACACAGGTGCCAAGTATCCGAAGCCCGGTGGCATCCAGAGCGGTGATAACCCCAAGTACGGTTCTACCCTCGGTTACTTCAATGCCGGCTACCTGAAGTTCCGTACCATCACCCTCGGCTACAACTTCGAGAACCTGAAGGCCATCAAGGACCTCGGCATCAGCCGTCTGCGCCTCTACGCTTCGATTCAGAACCCGTTCGTCCTCTTCTCACCGTATAACAACGAGAGTGGACTTGATCCTGAAACCAACTCTTGGTCTAACGAGAATACGGCAGTGGGTTATGCCTTTGGTAGTCACAGAATGCCTATCATCGGTTACAACACGCCTGCTACC
This sequence comes from Prevotella sp., assembly GCA_016284635.1. GTDB lineage: Bacteria > Bacteroidota > Bacteroidia > Bacteroidales > Bacteroidaceae > Prevotella. Next base: position 10,061 of record JAEEPF010000016.1, on the reverse strand, counting down.
CGCAACTTCCTCTTCGGCCTTAACGTGACTTTCTAAAGGTAAAAAAGTAAAAAAGGTAAAAAAGTAAAGTTATGAAAACTAAAAGTATCAAATATATTGTTGCTGCGGGTTTGGTTTGCTGTGGTCTCTCTACGGCTATGACATCCTGTAACAGTGTGCTCGATGAGCAGCCACGTAGCAATTTCGACCCGTCGTTCTTCACGACGAAGGCAGGTATTGAGGGAGGTCTGACTTCACTCTATGCACACCTGCGCTATTTCTATGGCAATGGTTACTATCTGAACAGCCTTGAGACTGGTACCGATGAATATACCTACGCACAGTCTGCCGACGGTAACTTCAAGGATGCCGACCTCTCTGGTGCTGGTCAGATGACACCTACAAACTCTATCGCCGGTGGATGCTGGGGAGAGGCTTTCTCTAACATCAACACTTGTAGCGGTATCATTGAGAATGGTGGTGCAGCAGGCATGGATGATGCCCTGCTCGCTGAGGCCTATTTCTTCCGTGCATTCGACTATTTCATCCTTGTGCAGACCTATGGTGGCGTGCCCCTGGATCTCGGTGCTGGTGAACTGAAGTTCAATACTTCTACAACTCGTACTTCTGTACGTAACACTGTTCCTGAGGTTTATACCAAGTGTATCTTCCCCGACCTCGAGAAGGCTCTGGCAGACCTGCCTGAGAACCCCCGTCTCACAGGTACGGCTACGAAGAACCTCGCCCGTCTGTATCTCTCTAAGGCTTATCTGACCTACGCTTGGTGGTTGGAGAACCCCAACAACATCCCCACCTATCCTGAGTGCAGCCGTGATGCAAGCCAGGCTCAGAGCTACTTCCAGAAGGCTTACGATATGGCAAAGGCTGCCATCAGCAATCCTGGTCCTTATGCACTGCAGCCCACATTCTACGACGTGAACGTGGCTACCAACGACCGTAACTCTGAGATTATGCTCTATGCCGACCACGATGAGGACGAGAAGTTCGGTAACGGTGGTGTAGGCTATGGCTGGGGTAGCGGTGGCTCTCCTGAGAACTTCGCTTACTGGATGGAGACTTGGAACTACACCGAGATGATCGCCAAGAACGAGAATGGTGAGAATATCAACCCCGTTCAGCGTGAGGCTGTCCAGGGCCTCGGACGTCCTTGGACCCGTATGGCTCCTATCGCCGATAACTTCATGGAAGGTGGTGTTTGGGAAGATGCTGTCAAGGCCATCGACTCACGTTACGATGCTACCTTTACGCTGAGCTACTTCACCAACTGGGACAAGGCCGGCAATCCTTCTGCTTATGTCCTGGGTGCTAATGGCATGCAGGTGAAGCCCAACGAGATCTACTTCAGCTGGGTTCCTGAGAGCGAGGACAGCAAGATCAACTATACTGGTGCCGACGGTAAGCTTGGCTTCGGTGAGATGGACGGCCGTGCCGACTTCGTAGTCGCCGTGAACCACATCAGCCGTAAGAAGTACCCCTGTAACTGGAAGATCGGAATCTACCGTACCGACAACGCTGGTAGCCTCGGTTCTAAGGTGAACGGTGGTAGCCCCCGTCCTTGGAATGTGGCCAAGTTCTCTGAGTTCTATCTCATCGCTGCTGAGGCTGCTGTGAAGCTCGGTAAGAACGAGGACGCCAAGGCTATGGTGAACGTGCTCCGTGAGCGTGCTGGTAAGCAGAGCTACTGCGTGAATGCCCGTGCTCCGTTCGCTGCCGATCATAGCGCTGAGATGGTTGCTGCTACGCCTGCCACCATCACCATCGACTTCATCCTCGACGAGCGCAGCCGTGAGTTCTGGGGTGAGGGATACCGTTGGTTCGACCTCGTCCGCACCCAGAAGTGGGCAGAGCGTGCCACTGTCTACCACATCGCTGGCAACGGTTATACGGATAAGGATCTTGAGGAGTTCCGTCGTGACATCCCCGCAGGTTACTACATCCGTCCGATCCCACAGGGTCAGATCGACGCTATGGAGATGGATGATAGCGAGAAGGCTAATTATCAGAATCCCGCATACAGGAATTAAAAAGGTTAGTTAATTGTTTCTCTCTTGTGCACGGGTTGTCAATATGGGCAACCCGTGTTTTTCTACAAAGCAAGATGGCTTGGAAACTGAAATATCGCTGCAGGGCTTGCGGCTATGAGGCCGAGGCATACGAAGGGCGTGGGCTCTTCCGTCAGGAGATCACGGCTGTGTCGTGCCCTGATTGTAAGTCCATCCAGAATATTGTGGTGGGCGGCATCATCGCCGATGTGGCACCATCCTATCGGAGTGAGGTGGGACGCTTGTGCCTCAACTGTGGCAGCGACCGCATCAGGGTATGGAATAAGCATACCTGCCCCAAGTGTCAGGGAGAAATGGAAGAGACTGGCGACAAGGAGTTTTGGACGTAGGCAGAGCAACAATCCTATAGATGCTTGCAGACGATAACCGTGAATATTTCGTGAATAGTAATACACAAAACTGCATAAAAGTGTTAATCTGTCGTAAAATATGGCCCTCAAGTGTACAATTTGACAAAAAATTCCTTATATTTGCGACAACAACATATCTAAAGGAGGATTGCTTATGTCAACTATGAACGAATTGAAAGAAGAGAGTAGGGAGGTCAACCTTAATTCGGTTGAGCCAAGTGACCCCAAGCAGTTGCCATCTATTTGGTACACCTGACACTTTCGGAGGTCCGACTCCAAAGATGAAAAAGCGCTACGCACGGCTAAAAAGGAATAGTTCTTCCGCCAATCGGAAGAACTTTCTTTTTGCTCGCTATGAAGGGCGTTTTGCAAAGAATTTGGTAGCGATTAAGATTATTTAACGGAATTTCGTGCAAGGTTTTAGGTGTTTGTCAGTTATAATAATAGAAGACAATTTAAAAACGTAACGAATATGAAAGTAAGATTTAACCGTTGGTACAACGCTGTGTTGGCTGCCCTGATGTCGATGCTGGGCTATGGGTGCTCATCTTCTGAAGATTCGGCAGATGCTCTGATGTATGGCGTGCCGGTTGCTGGATATCAGATTAAAGGACAGGTGACGGATGAAGCAGGTACGCCCGTTCAGGGAATCAAGACGTCTGTGAAGATCATCATGAGTAGTCCTTCTGCTGATGGGAAAAAGGAGGTCTATGCCCGCGACTCCGTCCTAACAGATGCATCAGGTAAGTACGATATTTCTTTTGCGACAACACCAGGAAACCCTGAAACGAAGTTGATTGTCGAGGATATCGACGGCGTGGCCAATGGTGGCGAGTTCCTGAGTGACACACTCGACATCGACTACGAAAAAGCCGTGCATATGGATGATAGCTACCGCTATGAATTGAATATGAACGTCAAACTGAAGAAGAGATGAAAGTAAGATTTAACCGCTGGTACAACGCTGTGTTGAGTACCCTACTGACGATGCTGGGCTTTGGGGCGTGCTCCGATTCCGTGGTAGAGTATGGCACGCCTAATGCTGATTTTCGGATTAAAGGTCAAGTGACTTATGAGGGAGGAATACCGATTCCTGGCATCAGGGTAAGAGCCCCCTATAGCTACATCGACGGCAGCGAAGGACAGAATGTACTAACCGACGAGAACGGTCGTTTTGAACTGGACGAGTTCCATTCGATGCTTTATGGTAAACTGTATGTGGAAGACATCGACGGCGAAGACAATGGCGGTGAGTTCCAAAGTGACACCATCGATATCTGGGATCTCCCGAAGAAAGAAGTGGAAAAAGGTAGCGGATGGTATGAGGGGAAGTATGAGGTGACTGCCAATATTAAACTTAAACAGAAAAAGAAATGAAAGCCACACCCCTCAACATCAAGAAGAAACTCGCCCAGCAACTGTGGCGTGAGTAGAATAAGTTTGCCGTCAAGTGCTTGCAGAGGGGCAGACCCTTTGCAGCTTGATGCTGATGGACTTCAATATGTTTAATTATTTTTGCCTCTTGAATAGCTGGAGACCATAGTACCTGACATCTGTAATGACGGTGTCTTTAATGCATATACCTTCGAGTACCAGCATCAGTGAGTCATTGCGATAAGTGAGCAGTTGTTCTGGATGACGCAGGAGCGATGTGTCCTGCCAGACGATCTTTTGAATAGGATATTCGAGTACGGTATCCTTATTCAGGGTGACAGTAACCGTCGTGTCATCGTAGTTGTATTGGTATGCTTTTGAGGGGAGTATAATAGTGTATTCGCCCAACTCTACTGGCTTTCTCCTGATATATGTGTTGGCACTAATATAGACAGTGTCAGTATTATTGGCGTAGTTGAAGCTATACTCCGAATGCGACCATTTGCCGTATTTCGCCTCAAATTCCTTGTCGCCGATTTCATCGCGTACATATTTGATGACACTAGTGACATCCTTGTATCGCTCGCACAACATACTGTCCTGCTTGATGCTCCAGGTGTCGAGATCATCGTTCAACTTGCCCGTCTTGGTATCTGTCAGTTTCAGTTCGCTAATAAGTTCTGTGAGTCGCTGCTTCTGACAGCTTAGGCCGATACTTTTGGCAGAGATGCCGGGGATATAGGTGAAGAGGATGATGGCCGCTCCGAAGATGAGTGCCATGAGCTGATAGCGACGGGTGCGAGTACGGAACAGCATCAGTACAAAGAGCGTCATCAGCACACCTGCCACCATCAGATAGAAACGACTCTCTGTGAAGCTGTAGAGACGGATGCGGTAGATGGAGCCGATCCAGTACATGATAAGTGGAGGAATGGCAATCAGCGTGAACCGTTTGTAGAACCAATCGTAATATCGCTGGCTGAGTATCGACTGAGCCACGCGACCTATCAATGCAACGGTAATGAATCCCATGACCATCCAAGCCACACCACCCTTGGGCAGATCCCATTCGAATGCTATCTTTATAAAATAGGTGTATAGTATGACGGTGTAGATGATGACGGCTGGAGATAGGATGAAATTAAGGATGAGTCGGAGTATCTTGAAAGGCTCGGCCACCTCGTCTTCGTTCTGACGGATAAGAGTGCAGCACACCTGCGGAGCCAGTACGAACCAGATAAACTGGTAGATATGCTCGTAGAAATGCCAGGAATCTTCGATACCGAAGATATAGAAGAAGGAGGCAACGATGGCTATTACCGCTATGTTTAGTATGCCGGAGATGAGCAGTCCGAAGAACATCTGGGTGGCCACATGCAGAGCATGAGCCGCAAACGAACGGTTGTCCATCTTCTTATAACCGATAATGAGCAGAATCGCCGCCAAGACGTAGGTGAAAGCAAAGCCGTAAGTCCAAAGGAAGGGCTTCAAGTCGAGCATCATCAATGGCAGGAAGAGGAAAAACGAGGCATAATAAGCCCAGCGGTTCACTCGATGGAGCCAGAAGGTCAGCGCCATCAGCGGTACGAAGAACCAAAGGATGTCGCCATTTATTGCACTTACATACTCTGCCGTCTTCTCACTCCATTCGCGAGTCTCACTATCCCATACGGCAATGATAAAGAACACCACTCCCAAGGCCAGTTCAACAGGGAACCGTCGTGGACTCTGCAACAACTGCTGCAATAAGGATTTAAGTTTTGTACTCATCTTCAATGTTGGATTATTATCAAATTCTTAAAACCGTTTGACTACTCGATGTTAAGACGGCGGTTCTTGGGATATTTTACCTTGTATTGCAGAATCAGGTCACGCTGTTCGCCGGGCTGGAGCTGTAGGGGCCACTTGATGATACCGGTCTGCTTATCAAACTGACCATCACTCAGTTCTTCCATGCTGACCTCGATACTGGTATTACGTGAGATGGGGGCCTGATCGAATACGGTGATATTGACACTCTCCTGACGATTGTTCTTTACGGTGATGCGCCACTTCATAGTCTGCTCCTGATTGCTGCCCAAAAATCGACGTGTAGAACTCTCGCTGACCTTGATGCGCTGTACACGGATGCTCTGATCGCGACCCATCGAGAAGTGGAGCGTGTCGCTACTTACGGTAGGATCGAGAATACTCTTGCCCACAAACGAGTTGTCAAAGTACACATTAGCCTCGCCCTCCATCAGGTTGAGTTTCTGCCAGTCGGTAGCATCGGCCACTAAGAACGACTCCTTGTCAATTTTGGGTATGCCACGATACTCATATGACGCTGGCAACTGATGACGGGCAATCTCAGTAGTAGTCGTCTTGCCACCATCGGGCAATGTCAGCAGCTGCTTGATGTCGAACTCATAGCCGAACTGTGCCTGCTGCTGATTGACTGCAATCACTTCGCTCTCGTCCATCTCTTCTTCCACAGCAACATCTGCCATCGCCGGTATGCTCTCTTTCGCTTTCATTATTACGCCATCAGATTTTGATCTGCGTCCCTTCTTTGATGTACCATAGCCCATAACCACAACTTCTTGAAGGGCAGCTTGGTCCTCTTTCAGGCGTATGTTAAGTGTAGAACCAGGATCTACAGTGTGTGTCTGGCTCAGATAGCCTACATATGAGAACGTAAGCTGGCGACTGTTTTGTGGCAGGACAATGGAATAATGACCATCCACATCAGAAACTGTACCTAGATTAGTACCCTTTACCTTAACAGCTGCTCCAATCATTGGATCACCGTCATCGGCAGAAACAATCTTTCCGCTAACAACATTACTACCGTCAGAATCAATATTATAAGTAGGAGCCGACAGCCCATAATCCAGCCAGTACGTTTTTAGTTGTGGTGCAACGTTAGAGCGATTCGGATTGGCCGACGAGAGCGTTACGGGCACGTTTTTCCACTCTTCCTTAGTGTTTTGATAGATGTTGGCTTTGTACGACAGAAGCAATGGTTCCTTAGTGCTGTTAGAACGTATGTCGTAGCTGGGGAACCATCCTGCATTCTTCACATAATAGGTAATGTCGAAATCGGCACGACCGGCTTGTTTGGCATCCACCTTAACATCAATCTCGGTGACGCTCTTCAACTTCAGTTTTGCTATCGAGTCGCACGTTTTCTGTTTGCGTTTCAGTTCATCATTCAGTTTTTGCAACTGCTCGTCCAGCTCCTGGCTGCGTTTCTTTACCGAAAGCACCTGCTGGGCATAGTAGGCGTTCAGTTCCTTGATATTTGCCAATGGTGTGGCCACTGTCCTGCCTGCCACCGAGCAGTTGGTTTTAACCAGTTCCAGCTGCGCGGTCAGCATCTCTTGCTCATCCTTTGCCTGCTGGATACGACGTTCCACTGCCTTCACCTCATCCTCTGCATCGTGCAGTTTCTTGATTTGTGCAGCCGAATCAGGGTGAGCAGTTCGCTCGCTTACGCCTAATATCGTGAGATGCCCCTTGGCCTTAACCTGCAAGCTCTTTTTGTCCATATGTGGAGAAAACCCAGTAAACGTCACCACTTGTTCGCCTGGCATCAGGTTTACACTCTTAGAACGCTCCACCTGGGCACCATTGGTAAACACAGTAACTTTGTTGATCGAAGCAGTCTGCTTCTCAATAGCCTTAGTCATAACTGCTGCCATCAGGCAAATGGCAATCATCATTTTACGCTTAATATTCATAGAGGTTTAATATAATTGATTATCTTTTGTGCGGTTTATTTTCGGTTTATAATTTCGATGCCTCTTCGTGCATCCAGGCAGCGACGCTTTTGTGCATGCGCTGCTTGAAGGCGGTGCTGAAGGTGCTGTAGCTGCGGTAGCCGCTCTCCAGGGCCAGCTGCTGGGCGACAATGGGCTTATGTGCGACGGCAAGCTCACGGTAGCGGGCTATGAAGTGACGGATGCGAAGGTCGTGGATGTATTCATAGTAGCTTGTGTTCTGACTGGCGAAATACTGGCTGAGATAGTATCGGTTCATGCCAATGGCTGCCGAGAGCTGCGACAGGGTCAGATCTGTCTGCAGGTAGAGCTGCGCGTCCTCGCAGTGCTTCGCCAGCAGTTGTCCGATATGTAAGGCATCGCCCTTGGGAGAGGGGCTCTTGGCTTCGCAAGGCGGCATGGCCGAGTGCTTGCTCAGGCAAACTTCACTTTGTGCCGAACAGGGCTCGTGGGTGAGGCTGTCGGTGCTCAGGTCTTTCAATGTATCCACGCGCCAGAGCAGGAGGCCCGCCAGCGGGAATCCGATGATGTGGGCGATGGTGTTCATCACGTAGTTGTCGGTATATTCATAGCTCATGAGCAGTAGCATGAGGCCGATGAGCAGCGTAAGGCTGATCCACACCTCCTTGTGCTCCAGGTCGGCGTAGTTGTCGCACAGCCACCGCCCATATTGCCTCACGGCCACCACCATATATATAATGAAGGCCGCGGCGAGGACCAGTCCATAGATCTTGTTCGGGGTCGTGAGGTCGACGGATGGCATGGCGATCTGCAGCACAGCGATCACCGCGCAGGGCGTCATGACGACGAAATTGGGCCACAGCGGCCGGTGGCGGTCCTGCAGCATGGTCAGCAGCGTGCCGACGAAGACGGGCGGCAGCACCATGCAGTCGTTGGCGACGAGCAGCCCGTAGATCACCGAGCAGGTGTCGTTCGAGTATGTGTAGAACAGTATCCACCAGACGTGGGCCATGGCCATGATGCCGAATAGTGCCGCTGCCCAGCGGCGCAGCCGTGCGGGCGACTTGATGTCGGGCGCGATGGCCTTGCCCGGACACAGCAGCAGGTAGAGGCACAACACGACGGACACGGCAGTTCCTGCGCCGTGGAGCAGGAGATACAATATCGACAATGGAGTTATCTGTTCAGGCATATAGTTTTTAATCGTTTCTTTTGGAATGCAAAATTACTACTTTTTCAGTGAAATCGTGCAGGTTTTCCAAAAAAAGTTTTGTTTTTTTGCCATTTCATCGTCGGTTTCCGATGTTTAAAATGCGTGAATGGATGTTGAAAATGCGTTAATTTGCGGATCGTGAGGCGGGTCGACTTACATCTAAAGCAAAAAAAGTTACGGCTAAAGCAAAATTTTCACTCGCGGCGATTTTGGCCTTGCATATTTCGGGTTTTTTGAGTACCTTTGTAGTCAATAATCAAATAACAATTACTAACAATAATATGTATTTTTAATTTAAAATGATTATGAGAAAGATTATGAATTGGGTGCTCGCCGCCACCCTTATCTGCGGCGCAAGTGTAATTACATCGTGTTCTGCTAACGACGCAAATGACAACCCCTCGCAGGAGCAGGCTAAGAAGGACCGCAAGGAGTTTATCCAGCACACCCGCCAGAACCTGAAGGAAGTGGCAGAAAACCTGAACTTCAGTTCGTGGGAACTTGCTAACACAATTAATCAGGCTTTCAACACAACCGTGCTGAACAACCCTGAGTTCGAGAAGGCCATCATCCCCCTGTTTACCCAGAAGATTCGTGAGACTGTCAAGCCCGTGGAAGAGGGTAGCGAACTGGCAGCGATGGGCTACAAGCAGTATGCCACAGTCGACCTGACGAAATTCAACTACCGTTTCACGATGAAGGCAGATGGCTCAGGCTTCGACGTAGAGGAAGCCGATGACTTCGAGATGATGATCAATCATATCAACCCGGAAACCCCAATAGTGATATCTAACAAGCTGACGTTGAAGGCAAGTGGTGACACCTACAAGCAGCTTGCCAAGCGTTTGGGCAATGAAGAGTTGGCTGTTGTGATTCTCGTCCCCTCAGATTTCGAATTTACGCTTGCCGGAAATGGTGATGGAAATTGGGTAGATGCTTTTAAAGGTGGGTTCACGAATCAGTTTGATATGAGCGGTGAATCTGAGTTTATTAATCCCAGAACCGATGGTGTCAACATTGTTGGAACCCTTCAATCTGCTGCTCCCGACAGTCCAGACGGAAAGCATGCTGCCGATGCCACAGACCTCAACTTCATCTTTACTCAGGATCCTGAAACCAACAAGGTTGGCACGTATCTTACTTTCGTGCATAATGGCAAGAATATGATGGATCTCTGGAGTATGCTTGAGTACACAGACAAGGAGATTGACCTGTCAAAATACACAGGATCTGGTACTATCCTCGATTTGCTGGTAGCGCTGATGGGTGGCAGCAACTTAGACGCTACCTTCTCGCTGAATGGTGACCTGACTACCGAAATTTCTGTCAGCGACTGCGG
>JAEEPF010000142.1 GCA_016284635.1 Prevotella sp. | reverse complement strand
GAATGGGACAACGGCCATACCAGCGTGGTGAAGAGAAAAGAATCGTTTGATGATCTTTTCCATACGTACAAATTTGATTTTTAATGGCGTATGTGGTGGACAGCATTGAATAACGTCATCAAACGGGGGTTTGACATCTTGTCGTCACTCATCGCACTGGTATTGTTATCACCAGTGTTGCTGGTCTGTGCCATCTGGGTGAAACGGGATTCGGAAGGACCTGCGATCTTCAAGCAGGACAGACTGACAAAAGACGGCCGCATCTTCAAGATGCTGAAATTCCGTTCGATGGTCCAGAATGCCGAGAAGACCGGTGCCGGCCTGTTCAACTATGAAGGAGACCCAAGGGTGACCCGTTGCGGACGTTTCCTCCGCGAGCACAGCCTTGACGAACTGCCACAGCTCCTGAATATCCTGAAGGGGGATATGTCGGTGGTAGGGCCGCGACCTTGTGTCGTTTATGAGCTGGGGGACTATGCGACGCTGAACCGCCGGTTTAAAAAGAGATTTGAGGTGAAGGCCGGTCTGACAGGCTATGCCCAGATCCAAGGACGGAATGATCTGGAATGGGATCAGAAGGTGGATTTCGACAACCGCTACATTGACTATTACAGGAAATGGGGAGTGGCATTCGACCTGTATATCATCGTAAGGACCTTCACCGACGTATTCCGTCATCAAGACATCTACGAAAATAAAATCGCCGAGGACCTTAGCGATGACACGTCGGCTGAGCTGGCTCAGGCAAAGGTCATTGAAATGGCACACCGGGAAGAAGTGTGAAGTGAGAAGTGAAAAGAGAAAAGTGAAAAGTGAAAAGTTAATATATGGATAATAATCATCGACTTATCTGGATTGGAGGCAAGATCGTACCTGTGGCCGAGGCTACGGTCAACGTCTTGTCGCCCACGTCACAGTTTGGTGCAAACGTGTTTGAGGGCATACGCTGCTACTGGTCGGAGCAGGATCAGCAACTGTATGCGTTCAGGCTGGCAGATCATTACAAACGGCTGCAGAACTCTATTAAGATACTCCGATTCAACAGCCCGTATTCGACATCGGATTTCCAGCAGGGACTCGTGGATGTGGTCAAGGCCAACGGCTATCGTGAGGACATCGCCGTCAGGCAGACGGTCTTTGTCGACGGCATCGGAGGTACCTGGAACTCCTGTGAGCCCATCAATATGTTCATAGCCCCCATTGCCAAACCCTTCCAGAAGATTCAGGACAAGGCAGGTCTCAGATGCCAGGTCAGTTCCTGGGAACGTATCAGCGACCGGAACCTGTCGCCGCGTGCCAAGGTCGGCGCCAACTACATCAACAGCCGCATGGCCTATCTTGAAGCAAGGGAGAACGGCTATGACACAGCCCTCATCCTGAACAATCAGGGCAGGATCTCAGAAGGTCCTGGTGCCTGTTTCTTCATGGTGCGCGACAATAAACTGATCACTCCCCCTCCCACGGCCTCGGTGCTTGAAAGCATTACCCGCGACACGATCATACGGATAGCAGCAGAACAACTTGGCATAGAAACCCAGGAAAGGGATATCGACCGTACAGAACTGTATATCTGCGACGAAGCATTCCTTTGCGGTTCTGCGATGGAGATCACCCATATCACGAATATCGATGGACTGGCTGTCGGAGACGGGAAACTCGGAAAGATCACCCAAGACTTGTCAAACATCTATCATCAGATCATCACAGGCCAATTGAGCCAATACAAGGAATGGCTCACACCTATCTATTAATCGTGTATGGCAGCCGACAACAGATACCAGCAAGGGTTGGTCTCGATCATCACACCTGTCTTTAAGGCAGAGAAAATGATTGAGCAGACCATCCGTTCTGTTCAGGCTCAGACATACAAGGACTGGGAGATGCTGCTGATTGACGACTGTTCGCCTGACCATTCCGGCGAGATCATCCAGAAGATGGCAGAAACGGATGCCCGCATCAAATACCATCGGCTGCCCCATAACAGTGGTGCTGCCGTGGCCCGTAACACAGCCATAGAACATGCACAGGGAGCCTATCTGGCTTTCCTGGACAGTGATGACCTGTGGACTCCAACGAAGCTGGAACGCCAATTGGACTTCATGGCAGAGAAAGGATGTGCCTTCTCTTATACGCGTATTCAGATGATTGATGGGGAAGGCAACATCTTGAAAAGGGACATTCCCATCCCACTGAAGACGGATTACAAACGACTGTTACGACAGACAGTGATTGCGACATCGACAGTCGTCATTAACCGTCAGTTGACTGGCGATTTCTCCATGCCGCTGCGCCGTGGAGGACAAGACTATGCCACCTGGCTGCAACTGCTGCGTAATACGGATAGCGCTTACGGCCTCGATGAGTGTCTCACGTCCTATCGTACTGGAGGACAGTCGTTGTCTTCCAACAAGTTCAAAAGCATAGAACAGGTGTACGCCATTCAGACAGAAGACGAGCATATCGGTAAGATTCCTGCTTTCCTTAACACGCTCTGTTTTTGTTTCTACGCGTTTAAGAAACATTTCCTATAATATATATTATGGTACGCGCGCGATAAAACTGGACTAAGAACAATGAAGAGACTCATAGACCTACTGATAGCCACCATCTGCCTGATCATCTTCTCCCCGCTCCTGCTTATCTGCTATCTGGCAGTGAAACTGGAAGACGGTGGACCTGCCATCTTCAAGCAAGAGCGCATCGGAAAAGGCGGCAAGCCCTTCAACATCTATAAGTTCCGGAGTTTGACCATCGATAAAGAACGCGATGAGAATGCCCTCTTCGGACATGAGAGAAGCGCGGATATGACCAAGACGGGACGATTCCTGCGAGACCACCATCTCGACGAACTGCCACAGTTATGGAATGTGGCGAAGGGAGATATGGCCTTCATCGGGCCGAGACCTGAACGGAAATACTATATTGACCAGATCATGCAGCACGACCCTCGCTACGAACGGCTCTATGCCCTCCGTCCAGGAGTCACCAGCTATGCCACGCTGCATAACGGCTATACCGACACGATGGAGAAGATGCTCATACGACTGGAGATGGACCTCTATTACCTTGAGCATCAGTCTCTGTGGCTCGACGCCAAGATCCTGATGCAGACCTTCGCCTACATCGCCTTCGGAAAGAAATTCTAATACTTCTTGAAATGCAGTCTCAATACGGGAGACTCGAGAACCATCCTGTCGGACTGCAGGCTGACCACCTTCATATTTTCCTGTAAAGCATTGACACCATAACGCCTCAGGACCTCGACATCGGTCACCAGCGTGTCACCATCGGCACGGTCAAACATATAGGGATTGGCCAATGTCAACTGTTGGTTGTCATACACAAGATTATAGATAATCGTATTATTCTCAAGATCCGACAACTGCAGCAGCTTGAACTGTATACTCCAGAATATCCTGGCCTGGCCATAGTCTACACTGCGCTGCGACGAGAGCGAGTCCACCCGCTCCAGATGCCAATAGCCATCGAGGTCACCATTGTCTGTAGTTTCCAGTTCGCATCCTACAAGGAAGAAGAGACTCAGGACGCTAAGCATGATAAACCATTTTCTCATATTTCTCATAAGATACCTTTTTTAATGATTGATAATTGCACGCCGAAGTTCTTGCCAGTGATCTCTCCTGAGTCAAAGCCCAGGCCACCCTTCAGGCTCCAGCCTTGCAACAGCCGGTAAGAGGCCTCTGCCAGCATGCTATACTGATGACGCTCAGGCAGATAGGGATTGTGATAAGTGCCGTAGCCTGTCTGCCAAGTGGCCAGCACACGGTAGTCCAGATTCTTGATGGGATGGCCAGACAATCCCAGGTGCCAGGCCACAAAACGGTTGTTGCCAATCTCTATCGTATTGTCCTGATACAAGGGAGAGAGATAGAGCGGATTGCCCATAACCTGCCCCCAATGCTGCCAACCGGTATAGAGATGATGGTTATAGTAGTCGTCCATACCGCCTAAATGGGTACTGATATACTGAGTATGGTCGTGATACACAGGGCCACTCTGGTTCTTGGTACAGAGATATTCCAGCACAATGGCATTCAGCCAGTCATTCTTTTTCAGATTCAACTCCAGACCCACCATAATGTCTTTCAGGCCGTAGAAAAAATAACGGTTGTCTTTCTTCACATTCCATTCATCACCAGAGCCATAGCCGTCATAGTCGAGCAAGAACATTGAAGAGTGATCCTCGAAGTAATGGTCGGCGTAGGCACTCAGCCGCCAGCTGTCGGTATCATAATTCACCCGCAATACCCAACTGCCGACCTGATTGCCATCGGCATTCTGGTAAGCGCTGTTCGCCTCGTCAGAACCTGAACCGCCAGGCATCAGGGCATTCCAAAACGACTTCAGGCCAGAACCATTTTCGTAACACACCATCTCACCATTCTGCCTGATAAATGACTTTCCACCAAACTGGCAGGCCATCTCCACACCCATCTCCACAGAGAAAGGCTTCCCTTCCTTGCCAATCTTCAGATAGCCGGCCTTACTGTGGTAGAATGTACCTTCTGTATACCGGCTACGGCAATCGGTGAAATCCTTCTGCCAGCCATCGTCAGTGGTCTTGCCATAGGCGATATGACCTTTCAGTGACAGCCATTGCTTAGTACCAGGAATAGCCCAATAATCGGGCAGTGCCAGTCTTATCTGAGGAACAGGACGGGCGTTGATGCCCAAAGTCTGCGAACCAGAACTCAGTTCCTGATTCTTCAGTTCCATCGGCTGTTCCTTGGCACCCACGGTCAGCGTTCCCTTAAGCCAGCGAGCTTCTACAAAGGCCTGCTGCACCACAAACGTACTGGTGAAACCTGCTGCCACAGCGAGATCGAGGCCATAGCCGATGCCCCATTTCCGTCCGTTATCCAACGCCATCGGCCGCTCGATAGCTCCACGCACATAGCCATTGGCTTTCTTCAGCGAACTGAGACCGTATTTGTTGGCATTGAGCCACAAGGGGGTATGATCGCCACCTGAGAAGGTAGCCTGTAGCTCAGCACGATAAGCAAGGCTATCGAACAAAGAACGTTCCTGTGCCTGTACCGTCAGCAGCGAGCCCATAAAAAATAAGATAGAAAAAATGATTCTCATTTGCAAATTTGCTCTTTTGACGGTGCAAAATTACAACAATTATTCCGAATAACCATACAGTTTAGGGATTTTCCCCTGCCCGATTAGGGAAAATCCTTTGCGTATGCCCCGTTTTTGTTGTTACTTTGCAACGTGAAAGAGATAAAATGAAGTAAAACCCTTTAAAAAGATACGAGTATGAAGAAGATGTTTTTCGCACTGATGATGATGCTGACAGCAACCGTCTCTGCAAACGCAATGAGCTATGAGCAGGCCCGCAACGAGGCCCTGTTCCTGACCGACAAGATGGCTTATGAGCTGAATCTCACTAACGAACAGTACGAGGCAGCCTATGAGATCAATCTCGACTATCTGATGGGTGTCACCAGCCGTTACGATGTGTATGGAACCTACTGGGAGCGCCGTAATCTCGACTTGAGCTATATCCTGCTTGACTGGCAGTGGAATGCCTTCATCGCAGCTTCCTATTTCTATCGTCCGCTGTACTGGGACGCCGGCTACTGGCATTTCGGCATCTATGCCCGTTACCCACACCGTGACTACTTCTACTTCGGACGTCCTCACTTCTATCACTCCTATCATGGTGCACACGCCTGGCACAGAGTAGGCGGACACGGCTACTATCACGGCCATCGTGACCACTTCCATGGCTCTCACAGAGAGCATATCGGTATGCACGACCGTTGGAACCGTGGTGACTTCCGTGGCAACCGTCACAGCTCCACCCGCGTCACTGCCGGCGACAGAGGCCGCATCGGAAGAGGCACTATCGAACGGAATCCAGGTAGAGACAGGGGTATCGAGCGTAGAAACGGTTCTGTTGGCAGCAACAGAGGTATGGAGCGCAGAAGTCCTTCGAGATCTGTAGACAGCCGTAGCTCTCAGAGGCCTCAGAGGAGCATCGAGAGGGGCTCTCGCAGCAGCAGTACCTATAGCAGCCCCAGCCGTAGTGGTATAAGTTCGCATAGAAGCAGCACTTACAGCGGCGGCTCTCGCAGCGGTTCGTTCAGTGGCGGTTCACATAGTGGTTCGTTCAGCGGTGGTTCACGCAGCGGTTCGTTCAGCGGTGGTTCACGCAGCGGTTCGTTCAGCGGCGGCTCACGTAGTGGTGGATTCAGCGGTGGTTCTCATAGCGGAGGATTCAGCGGCGGCTCTCGTGGCGGTGGTTCCTTCAGTGGAGGTTCACACGGTGGTGGTTCTCACGGCGGCGGACACAGCGGTGGCGGTGGCAGCAGAATGGGTGGACACCGATAAGTCAGAGCACCAACTCCCTGACTTCCGCATTCGACATCCTCGGAATTTCGCTCATTGACTTCTTAGAATAGACAGCCTGGACGGCTTTATTGATAATGCCATGTCCTACGGCCAGCACCTTCTTTCCTGGATAAGTCTTCTTGACATAAGCGATGAATTCGCCAGCCCGGGAAAGAAGGTTTTCCAATGTCTCGATATCATCTGGCCACACCTCGTTTTTCAGGCTGGGGATATATCTTCCCGTAAAACCGCCCCAGTCTCGTTCCCTCAACAATGGCGTCGTGACAACTTCCAATCCGTGGGGCGCAGCGAGGATGGCTGCCGTATCCACAGAGCGCTTCAGGTCGCTGGCCAGCACGATGTCTATCTCACGATCCTTCCACTGTTCGCTGAGTTCGCGAGCCTGGCGCAGACCATTCTCGTTCAGTTCACCCTGCGTCTGTCCCTGCATGATCTGATTGGCATTATCTACCGTCTCCCCATGCCTTGCGAGATATAATATCGTATCCATTCGTATGATTTTGGTGCAAAATTACTGAAATATTTGTAATTTCCACAATAATTTTGTATTTTTGCAGCGTAAAATAGAATTTTGACCCATTATGAAGATATTACAAAGTTCATTCTTCCGCGCCATCTGCGCCATCGCAGTAGGTATTCTGCTCATCAAGTATCCTGACAATACCGTCACGTGGCTTACTGTCGCCATCGGCGTACTCTTCTTCCTTTCAGGCATTATCTCGTTGATTGTGTATATCAACGCCAGGAAGCATGTATCAGAATACAAAATCACTGATGCCGAGGGCAATGTCGTGGCTGGCGAGCCCCCCACCTTCCCCATCGTCGGAATGGGAAGCATCATCCTCGGCGCCATCCTCGCCCTTACACCCAACATCTTCATCACCGCTCTGATGTATATCATCGGCGGTATGCTCATTTTGGGTGCCATCAACCAGTATATGAGCCTGGTGAATGCCAGAAAGTTCGGTAAAATCAGCTTCGGCTACTGGATATTCCCCTCTATCATCCTGCTTACAGGCCTTTACGTCATCATCCGTCCTATGGATCCTGCAAGCATCGCCATGCTCATCCTTGGCTGGTGTACGCTGCTGTATGGCGTGACGGAGATGATTAACTCCATCAAGTTCCACTCTGACAGACGCAAGTTTGTCAAAGCCCAGGAAATCCAGCAGGCCGAGGAAGTCACGGAAGTTCAAGACGCTGAGGAGATCCAATCCGCAGAAGAGGCTCTTCCAGAAACTGTTTCTCCCCCTGACCCTCCTACTCAGGAGGGGAAATAATTACTCTTCCTTTTTCTCCATTTCCTCACGGACCTCTTCGGAGAAGCCCTGGATGTAGGTACGCAGGATATCGATACCCCGTTTGTTCTCACGTCCCCAGGGGATGATGAGGTCGGCAAACTTCTTCGTGGGCTCGATGAATTGCTCGTGCATAGGTTTCACATCGTTCTCGTAGTGGCTCAGCACCATCTCGACAGTTCTGCCCCTCTCCACCACATCGCGACGGATATTACGAATCAAACGCACATCGCTGTCAGTATCCACATAAATCTTCAGATCCATCATATCACGCAACTTCTTATAGTGCAGCGTCATAATGCCTTCGAGGATTATCACGGGCTTCGGATCAACATGGATGGTCTCAGGCAGACGGTTCGAGAGCACATACGAATATGTAGGCTGCTCGATGGCCTCGCCGTTCTTCAGTTTCTTAATATGTTCCGTGAGCAACTTCCAGTCGAAGGCATCAGGATGGTCGAAATTGATGGCCTTGCGCTCTTCTGCGGTCAGGTCGGTTGTGTCGTTGTAATAGGAGTCCAACGGGATGACGGCCGCACAATGTGGCGGCAGAGCCTTGGCAATACGCTTCACGACGGTGGTCTTGCCAGAACCCGAACCGCCAGCGATTCCGATGATGATCATAGTTATTGTACTTTTAGTGGGTACAAAGATAGGCATTTTTTTCCAAACCAACACATTTTCTTGAAGGAAAAACAAAAATTAGGCGAAAAGTTTGTGTAATCCGAAAAAAATGTGTACCTTTGCAGCCCAAAGTGAAAATTTGAACATTTACATTATTAATATTAAACTCAAAATGAAAAAAGGTATTCATCCCGAAAACTATCGCCCCGTCGTGTTTAAGGACATGTCCAACGGCGATATGTTCCTCTCGAAGTCTACAGCAAAGACTAACGACACAGTAGAATTCGAAGGCGAAACTTACCCTGTGGTAAAAGTAGAAATCTCCAGCACCTCTCACCCGTTCTATACTGGTAAGAGCAAGCTCGTCGACACCGCTGGACGTGTTGATAAGTTCATGAGCCGCTACGGTAAGGCTGCGAAGAAGT
>JAEEPF010000015.1 GCA_016284635.1 Prevotella sp. | reverse complement strand
ATTAATGTATTTCATAGAATCGTCATACGCTTTACGATACTTCTTTGCCTCTAATGCCTGCTCTTGATTGCCCGTCAATTCATATAGTTCTGAAAGCAGTTCCATGCATTGCATACGAGTCTTCCTGTCGCAATTTCTCAGTTCGTCCTTTACCAATTCGATAGACTTCTCATATTGTCCTTGGGCTTTCCAAATGCGTGCTTCGGGCAAATAACCTATATAGTGGGATGTTTCCTTCCATTTGGTCAAATAGGCCATAGCCTTCTCATCATCCCCATGCTCTTGATATATTTTTGCCGCTTGTGCATAAACACCTGCCAAGAAGTATAAGTCACCAACCATTTTGCCTTTCAAGGTCATCATACTACTCATACACCTCTCATCACTGACAAGAGAAAGCATTTGTGGACTGAGTGCTTTCTCTATATAGATACATGCACTGTCCGTCTGATGCATGTTTACATAAGCTATTGCACACTTGACGAGACTTTGGAGCATAAACATACTATCGTTGAGTTCGATACTGCTATCCAACATTTTAAGCGCATATCTCAAGGTTTGCGGATGATTATTGATTATTACGTTGGCATAACGCAGCATACCATAGGTCTGACTTTTCAATTCCTTATCGTCAGCCCTTTCCGAAATGATTTCAGCCACTTTGAAGTCCTTGATGGCACTAGGATAGCTGGCAAGCCTGTACCACCTGACTAATCCACGATACAAATATGCGCGACCACGGTGCCAATCATCACCATGCTGGTTGTAGTAGGCTATGCTGGCGGATATGAGTGAGTCGTTTTTTAATATACCAGGAGTACTTAAGTCCACTATGGTTTTCAGCAGTCCATAATCTGCCTTGTCTCTTTCCGTCAGAGACTCCGTACGTACCTTAACTAAAACGTTTTTTGCTGATTCTGGGTTTTCTTCTATCAGTCCCCATGCCTGTCTTATCTGGGGATTCTGCCATTCGGTACAACCAAGCACTACGGCCATGACTGCCAGTATGATGAATAGTTTCTTCATATCGATTGCAATTTGCCTGCAAAATTACGGCTATTTCATCATACTAGCAAGTCTTTTTCATGGTTTTTGCCTTCTCTGCCCGTTCCTCTCAGCCACTTTTTTCTCTGTCCGTTTTTACTTATATATCTTATTACCAATCAATTAACTTCAAAAAGTATGCAACGCCCCCGATGGCGATTTCCTGCTCAAATCCTTGCGCGGTTCATATATTCATCCTAACTTTGCCATCGGATTAAATCAAACAAATCATCAAAAACAAAACGAATATGAAGAAGAAAAGTATCTTGTTCTTATGTCTGATCGGCCTGACATCATTCATGTCGTGTTCAGACAAAAGTAGTGCAGAATTTGAAGTGTCTCTCGAGGGACAACTTATAAAGACAGACGTGAATAAGGGCAAATGGCCCAAATGGATGTTTGGTGACGATATTTATGCCGTGGATCACGACTGGAGTGTTTATTCTGGGAAACTGACAAGGACAGAATGGCAGAAAGCAGAGAAGGTATTGGTCCACGGACATGGGCAGAACGAATTTGGGGATATGGTATTATCGCAAGACGATGATGGAGCATTATATGTTATTGATCATCCTTTTGAAGGTGACAAGGCGAGTTTTTTGCTGACCTCTCTGACGAAAATTAAACAAACAGACAATAGAACCGCAATAAAGAGTCCGAATAACTGGGAGAGGTATGACCTTTCGAAATTGCCTTTTTGGCTGTGTGGTGATCAGTTTGTAATATTATCCGACTCCACCATTCTCACGATAGGAACACCCAAAGACGATATACGCCACATTTTCTCTGTCGTCAACTTTAAGAACCAGACATTCACTCCGCTTGACTATTGGCCCAACGATAGCACGCCGGAGGTACTGGACGAGGAGAAACTGATAGTATATACCCAAGGGAGCGGCATTAATGGGAATGGTAAAGACAGATTCCTGTATTGGGATGATTCCGGAAAGTTTGCTTTTATCTTTACTATTGATGGTACAAAGACGAATATCCTAAACCATATTTATTCTGACCGGCTCCCAATCCCAGGGATTGCCAAGACACCATCACTTGAACGGATACATTGCTGCGCAGACAATGACAGGATATATTTGCTTTACAGACATTACACCGTCAAGGGCGAAATCATGGAGAAATTTGATATGAAAGACCCTTTCCCGTGGGGTAATACCGTTGAAGTGTATGACTGGGAAGGTGTCAAGCAGCACATCATTCATCTTGACAAGTTGGGGCAAGAGATCATGCTGTCCAAGGACAGCAAGACCCTTTACCTTTATTCTGATTTTATCGATGATGAAACTGATCCCTATATTTACTCATACGATTTGAGCTCTCTGAAATAAATCTCTGATAAGTAATGTTATGAACAAGAAATATATACAGGCTGCGATTCTCTCAATCGTTGGTATATTATTCATTTGCGGCTGTATGCAAACATCCAAGAATACAAAGGACTCCACACAAGAATCTGAACAGGAAACTGTCGATACTTTACATAACCCGCAGGTGGGAGAAAAAGCCGTTGATGCAGAACTCTTCGACATGCAGGGTAACAAGCATCATCTGTTTGAAGCCTTCGCCGATGGACGCTATGTACTGCTCGACTTCTGGAATCTCCATTGTGGTTCGTGTCGAAAGGCTGAGTCGGAGTTGCTGGAGGTCTATGACCGGATGAAGGGAAGATTGGAAATTGTAGCCATCAACTTGGATTCGATCTCAGAGTGGCAAGGGCACGAATGGAGCAAGAAGATTGTCTGGAAGAACTGGAATGACGGCAAGATGTTCAAGAAAGGAGGTATCAAGAGCCACTATTACGACTTTAATGCCGTACCCTTCTATGTCTTATTGTCGCCTGATGGCCGTATCCTTTGGGAGGTGGCTGGCTATGGCGTAGGTTGTTTCTTTGGATTTGTCGAGGCTTTGAATGGTCCCAAGCAAGACAATTATGCCAATCCAAATCTTGCCATCAGGAAAATCGATACCAACGCCAACGGCACCACCATCGGTTTCCGCTATTATACACAAAAAGATTTCTGGTTCAGCATTGCCCACGATTCTCACCTCACCGCCAACGGCAAGAAATACAAACTGACATCAGCCGACGGCATCACGCTCGACGAGAACAACACACCCCAAACCAAAGCATACACCGTCAGGGCGAAATACGGAGCCGACATTAACTATTGCGACTTCACGCTAACCTTCGAACCGTTCGAGACCATCCCCACCACCTTCGACTTCAAGGCTGGCGACGGCGAGGACGTCTTTATCATCCGTAATATTTCAGTAGAATAACAAACAAGAAGATAAATATGATCAAGAAAACTATTATCACAATGATGCTTGCCCTTATCACTATGGCAGGGCAGGCACAGACAAAGACAGTAACTGTCACTGGTTATTCACCCGCACTGAAAGACGGCACGTTGGTGCTTGCCGGTGCTGGTATGTCGGGAACTGTTGTAGATACCGTCCAAAGCGGACGATTCGCCTTCACGCTACCAGTTGAAGAACTTACAGTGGGCACTCTCTTTTTAGAGGGTGAAGGCTGTCCCGATCTCACCTTCTTCCTCATGATGAAGCCTGATGTGACTGTAAAACTGACAGGTACGGACTGTCTCTATCCATTATGGAAGGTGGAAAGCCCGATTCCAGAGCAACAGACGCTGAACCGTATCACGGAGCATTGTCGTGACGTGATAAAGGAACTTATCGAAAATGAACAGAACAAAGATTGGGATAAGTTAGATTCTATCAATATGGTGTTCATGAAACAGGAGATAGACATCCTGCCCTCACTGCCTGTGGATGCTGCTTCTTTAATTGTCCTTTGGCGAATATCCAGACCGCTGAAGAACATGAAAGACTTCCCATACATGGAAGAGTTGAAGAGTTTGGAGAAGTCTTTCGCAGCCCGTGCACCAAAAGGATTTGAAGACCAGTTGGCAGAGATTCACACCTATATTTATCCTCCGCAAGTCTTACAGGTGGGCGAAGAGGCTGCAGATGCAGAACTCTTCGACATACAGGGTAACAAGCATCGTCTGTTTGATGCATTTGCCAATGGTCGTTATGTACTGCTCGATTTTTGGAGCATCGGTTGTGGCCCGTGTCGACTATCTGAACCAGAGATGAGGGAGGTCTATGGGCGAATGAAGGATAAACTGGAAATCATTGGTATCAATCAAGATAATCTCTCCACATGGAAAAACAACGACTTCAGTAAAAGCATCGTTTGGAAGAACTGGAACGACGGAAAAATGGGAAGTAGCGTCGCCAGCAGATACTGCGACGTTGGCGCTGTGCCTTATTATGTCCTCATTTCACCTGATAAGCGCATCATTTGGAAGGCTGTGGGCTATCAACCAGGATATTTCTTAGGAATGGCGGAGAGCTTTAATTGCCCAAAACAGGACAACAGTTCTAATCTGGGGCTCGTTGTTCGTCATATCGAAGCCAATGCAGATGGTACCAAGGTCAGTTTCCGCTATTATACAAAGAAAGGATATTGGTTCCGCATTGCCAAGGATTCCTATCTCACGGCCAACGGAAAGAAGTATAAACTAACAGCAGCCGACGGCATCAAACTCGATGTTGACAACTTCCCTGAGGTAAACGACTTTACTGCCAAGGAAGACTACATAGGCGAAATAAACTACAGCGACTTCGCACTCACCTTCGAACCGTTCGACACCATCCCCATCACCTTTGATTTCATAGAGGGCGACGTAGAGGGGGCATTTGTTATCCGAAATGTTTCTGTAAATTAACAAATAAGAATAATAAGCGACATGAACAAGAAAACTTTCATTACAATGATGCTCGCCCTCGCCGCAATGGCAGGGCTGGCACAGACAAAAACTGCAACAGTCATAGGTTATTCACCCGCACTGAAAGACGGCACGTTGGTGTTTGCTGGTACTAGTAGTACGATACCTGTTGTAGATACCGTGCGGGCCGGACATTTCGCCTATACCTTGCTCGTTGAGGAATTCACCGAGAGCACCCTCGCTTTTCTTGGCGATGGCTGTCCTAATTCTAACACTCTGATCTTCCTGCGTCCAAATGTGACTGTGAAAGTGACGGGCAACGACTGCCTTAACCCCTTATGGAAAGTGGAAAGCCCGATACCTGAACAGCAGACCCAGAACCGTCTGACTGAATATTGCCGCGACGTGAGGACAGAAGCCTTGCAGATGGACTTGGCTCATGCACCTCGGGAGAAACAAGACTCCATTTCGATGATATGGATGAAGCAACAAATGGATATCCTGCCATCACTGCCTGTGGATGCAGCCACAATCCGTACGTTATTGGACATATCCGAAACGGCAATGATAAGGAAAGGCTTTCCGTACATGGAGCAGTTAAAAGAAGTGGAAAAGACTATTGCCGCCCGTGCGCCAAAAGAATTTGAAGAGAAATTAGCAGAGATTCATTCCTATGTTTATGCGAAGGATGAACAGCAGATAGCCGGGGAATTAGCCGGCAATGAGAGTGTATTTTTCAAGAAATACGACGGCGTAGCGCCAGAGAACATACTCCAGACCATCCTCGACAAGTATAAGGGCAAGGCGGTGCTCATCGACCTTTGGGAAACATGGTGCGGTCCCTGTCGTGCAGGGCATAAGGCAATGGCACCCATGAAGGAGCAGATGAAGGGGCAAAACGTTCAGTTTGTCTACATCGCCTCGCCCTCGTCGCCTCCGACCACATGGCAGAGAATGATAACGGATATCGACGGTGACCACTACTACCTGACGGAAGAACAAAACCACTACATCCTCCAGCACTTCGAGTCCAGTGGCATCCCCACTTACGCCATCTACGATACCAAAGGCCACCAGACCTACAAGAGTATTGGTTTCCCAGGCAATGATGTCATCCGAAAAGAATTAGAAACAGCAAGCAAGTAACATGAACAAGAAAACTTTCATTACAATGATGCTCGCCCTCGTCACAGTGGCGGGGCAGGCACAGACGAAAAATTACACTATTCAAGGAAACTTATTTGAGGTGGCCAAAGCAACGGCGAAACAGGGTGTTAGTTTCGATTCCGTTACCATCGTGAACACCGCAACGAATGAAGTGACTAC
Organism: Prevotella sp.; assembly: GCA_016284635.1. GTDB lineage: Bacteria > Bacteroidota > Bacteroidia > Bacteroidales > Bacteroidaceae > Prevotella. Next base: position 31,468 of record JAEEPF010000015.1, on the reverse strand, counting down.
AAGATGCACCATCCAAGACGGTGTGTTCACAATCAAGGGAACCATCGACAAGCCCTTCTGTGCAATGCTCTGCATCTGGTCCTCCGCTGAAGTCAATGGGGATAGAAAGAGTAAGAGATCTAGATTACCCATTATCATCGAGCCTGGCGACATCATGTTTGATGGCAACCACCAGATGCCTGTAATTAGCGGAACAGTTCGCAATAATGTTTTATCTGAGACTCTTTCTAAACGCAATACTCCTGATTTTACAGAAACACTAAAAGGACTTGCTATTCAGCATAAAGACGACGTGTTGGCTATTCCGTTGCTTCTGATGTTGGACGACAACATCATGGAACAACCAGAAGTCCTATTATCACTTATTAATCAAAGTTGTACTGAGGTACAAAATCATCCGAACATCATAAAAGTGAAAGAAAAGGCAGAAGCAGCATTGTCACAGGAAGATGGCGAAATGTTCAAGGACTTTGCCGTAGAGTACAACGGAAAGACCACACGCCTAAGTGATTATGTGGGACGAGGCCAATATGTTCTTGCTGACTTCTGGGCTTCGTGGTGCGGCCCATGCCGTCAGCAGATACCCGACTTGATTAGTCTCTATCAGCAGTATAAGGAGAAAGGACTGACAGTGCTTGGCATTGCCTTCCGTGACAAACCCCAAGAAACAGAAAAAGCCATCCGCGACCTCGATATCCCATATCCACAGATCATCAATGCCCAGGACATTCCGGCTACACTTTACGGAATTGATGCCCTCCCGCATACGATCCTCTTCGCCCCCGACGGCACCATCATCGCACGCAATATCTATGGGGATGAACTGAAAGAGAAACTGGCTGAAATATTCAAGTAATGATATGAATTACGACGAAATGAAATTCATAGACACTGACATTCGCGAAGCACTACGGCGGATATATGCCAATACACCGCCACCGCCAGCAGACTTCATGGAGAAGATGATGAAAAGAGTTCTGAAAGATTGAAATGAACAAATAATCGTAAAATTCACATCATGTCAAACCCTTTAACGAAGTAAAAACAATGAGTCCATAGAAGAAATAATCTCAAATATTTGGATGCGTGAAAGATTTGCACTATCTTTGCACCTTAGAATATAGTAGATAAAGCGACAGCTTTCCGTACGTCTCTAAAATAGCCGTTAGAAAATAGTACACAGAAAGACTGCTGTTAGCTCACATTACATAGTAATATGGATGTGGGCTTTAGTGGAATCCATCTGTGGACTAAGGTACGGCTATACCTGGAGACGAGATGTTCTTGCCGCTATTGCCCCGCATCCTTTTTTATAAGGTGAAGTATTTACTATATTTTATTTGTATGAATATGAATCACAATGAAGAAGTCCCAGACTTTCTGGGCGGACTCGGCGACATGCTGCCCGCCGATGTCCTGAAGGTGTTGAATGAACTTCTGGAGCAACTGCACCGGAAAGACAAAGATCACCAAGGCAGCCCCGTGTTCATCTATGCCCCAGGCGGCCAGTATGTGGATAAACAAATAAACATTAAAGCCTCACCCCCAACCCCCTCTCCAACTGGCGAGGGGGAACACCCAAGGGGCGGGGAGTTACCTGAAGTGCTGCGTACCGACGAGGCGATGGTGCTGTGGCGGAAGGCGCAGCAGGCGGGCTACGTGGATGAGCACTACCAGCCATTGCTCTCCCGTACCCAGTCAGCCCTGTTGGCCGATGCCATGGCGGAGCGGCTGGGCATCAAAGAGAAGTGGAAGGTGTTTGAAGCGCTTTGGAACCGCAAGAACATGTACAAAGACTTTTATTATGCCCTCAATCAAAAACAGTCATTGGTGTTCCAGGACAAACTGAAAGCCATATTGAAATAAGCGATTCTAAACAGGTTATACCCTCCATATATCCCTGGTATATGGGGGGTAAATGTTTTTTCTTTTTCGTATCTTTGCGGCGAGATATAAACGACAACATGGACAACAAAGACAACAAGAAGAAACGAAAGAAGGCTGCCGAAGAGGGTGGGGGAGAGAATGTGCATAAGCCAAACTGGCGGGAGACGCACGCCTCGACGGAGGATATCCAGAAGTTCCTGAGTGAGCATGTGCTGTTGCGGCACAACACGGTCACGGGGCAGCCCGAGTTCCGGGTGCCGGCGAAGGATGAGTTTGACAGTCATGGCATGAAGTACATCACGGGAGCGACGCCGCTCGACGAATGGCGGTCGGCGACGGACTGGCAGACCGTCAACGACCGTCTGGTGAACACGATGCAGAACCTGCTGTCGTTCGCGAAGGAGGTGCGCGACAAGGACTTCTGGCGGGTAATCAACTCCGACTACGTGGCGCTCTTCGACCCCTTCCGACGCTACCTCGACGGCCTGTCGCCGTGGGACGGAAATACGAACCCCATCATGGACCTCTCGTCGACGGTGATGGTGAAGGGTGGGGCAGAGGAGCAACTGCTGTTCTATGCCTGCCTGCGCAAGTGGCTCGTGGCGATGATCGCCGGTTGGCTCGACGACGAGGTGGTGAACCAGGAGATCCTGGTTTTCGTGGGACGCCAGGGAATCTACAAGACGACCTGGTTCAATGCGCTCCTGCCCCCGGTACTGAAGATGTTCTTCCATTCGAACACCAGCTTCGGCAACATGACGAAGGACGAGGTGCTGAAGCTCTCGATGTACGGTCTGATATGCTGCGAGGAGCTCGACACGATGAAGCCCTCGGAGATGAATCGGCTGAAATGGGCGGTCACCACGACCGTCACAGACGAGCGGCGTCCCTACGCCCACTATGCCGAGCGCCGCAACCACATCGCCTCCTACTGCGGCACGGGCAACAACGTCCAGTTCATCGACGACGACACGGGCACGCGCCGGTGGCTGCCGTTCGAGGTGGAGTCGATCCTCTCGCCGCGAGACCACCCGTTCGATCACGATGCCGTCTTCGCGCAGGCGTATACCCTCTACCGGCAGGGTTTCCGCTACTGGTTCAACGAGCGGGAGACGCAGCTCATGGCACGGCACAACGAACGCTTCGAGGTGCCGAAGCCCGAGCGTGAGCTGATCAGCACGTACTATCACCTGCCGAAGCCGGGTGCGCCCAGTGAGTTCGTCAGTACTGCCGAGATCCTGATGCATATCGGCGGTGCCCTGACGCAGCGGCTCTCATCCAATAAGCTGGGCCGGGCGATGACCGCGCTGGGCTATGTCGGCGTGCGCTCCCACGGGAAGCGGGGCTATAACGTCGTGGCCTACAGTCCCGAGGAGGTGAAGGCCAACAAGTCGATGCTGGCCTACGATGCCAGGCCTGAGTCGGAGGCGGCGACGGTGACGATGGAGGAGATCTGTGACACATTTGACGCATTATTCTGAGACTTCCTCGTGCGTACCGCGCACGCCTATACGGTACGCGCGTAAAATGTGCATATTAATGTGTCAATTGTGTCAACGATGCCTGTTAAGGGTGATGGAAATAGGTTCCACGGAGGAGAGAAAAGCCAAGTCTGAGTGATGGAGATAGGGAGTATCAGTATATAGAAGGTATCAGCAACAGCGTGACTTGGCGCTTGTATCCCTCGTGGAAGGTATCAGAACAAACGTTAGAAAGCAGGGTTTAGTTCATAGTTTTTCGCAAAGCTCAAGCATAAATGCATAATTCATAGTTCATAATTCATAATTCATAGTTCACAGATGATTACATCAGAGTTTGAAATAAGACGATATACGAAGAAGGAGTTGGCCCGGCTGTATCGGCCGAACACACCGAAGGATAAGTCGGCAGTGGAACTGTTGAGGCGTGACATTAACTACTGTTGGGAACTTAAGGAGGCGCTTGAGAAGCTTCCTTCCTACAACGTCAATGCCGACGATTTCCCCAGGGAACAGGTCAAACTGATCGTGGAATTCCTCGGAGAGCCATAAAAATAAAAAAGAAATAGATTTTTTTATTTTTCAGCCACTATTGGCGACCAGTGCCCACTACTGCCAACTTTTTGATCTTTGAAATGTTGTAACTTTGTAGGTGATTAGAGGGCCTCAATCAACATAAAAGTTAAACATTTAAAGATTTAAAGTTATGAGTCAGAAATTCAAGAAATTGCAGAATCAGAACGACGATTCAGCGGCGTTCGGCAAGTGGTTTGCCACAGCGGTCTACGACCAGCATTTCATTACTACCGAGGAACTGGCCGAGTTCATCCAGACACAGGCATCAGTTAAGAAGTCCGACATCAAGGCGGTGCTTGACGAGCTGGGCGGTGCCCTGAAGCACTTCTTCGAGTTGGGCCAGAAGGTGAAGCTCGACGGCATCGGGATCTTCAAGGTTGGCTTCTCCAGCATCGGCACGAACAAGAAGGAAGACTGCGGTGCGCAGAACATCACCACGCGCCGCGTGCTGTTCCAGCCCGAGACCGAGCGTGTGGTCGTCGGCCAGGAGAAGAAGGACGGCAAGGTGAAGCAGAAGTTCGTCGTCGTCAAGACGCTCGTGAAGGACGTCGTCTTCGAGGAAACCTACGACACCTCGCTGAAGCCCGAGACAGAGTCCGGCGATTCTCAGTCCGGCGGCAACAGTGGCACACAGAACGGTGATTCTCAGAATGGCGGCAACAGTGCTTCCCAGAACAGTGGCACCCAGTCCGGCGGCTCGCAGGCTTCAACCCTGGCAGCCCCCACCATCAGCGGTACGACTCCGTTTGCTGAGACTACCTCGGTGAGCATCAGCGGCCCTGCTGGCGCTGAGATCCACTACACCACCGACGGCAACACGCCTACGGCTGAGAGCACACTCTACAGTGAGGCATTCACCCTGAGTGACACCACGACCGTGAAGGCGATCGCCATCAAGGACGGTGAATCGAGTGAGGTTGCTAGCAAGCTGTTCACCAAGGGTGAAGGCGGTGACGAAATGGACCAGAACTAAAACTTGATAACAATGATGAAGATTAACAAGATCACAATCGGGAACATCCTGAAGTTCATTGTGGCCGTAGGGTCACTGGTAGTATCAACCTTCTTCGTGCAGAGCTGCATGGAATAATTCAAATTAACGACAACATTGACAACTTAGACAACTTTTTTCGACCTCTGGTCGTTTACAGGCAGGAACTTGGACCCCGCAGACGGCAGTTGCCGTCGTAGGCAGAATGTTGTCCTTGTTGTCATAGTTGTCGTTAAAAGAAAAAACTTGTCGTAAAATGAGAGTCATCACATTAATTGTCATTCATTGTTCGGCGGTGAGGCCGGGGCAGACGAGCTCGGCGGCGCAGATAGATACGTGGCATAGAGAGCGGGGCTGGAAGCTCGGCATCGGGTACCATTATGTAGTGCGTCGGGATGGCGAGATCGAGCCAGGAAGACCGGAATGGATGATCGGTGCTCACTGCGTGAACCACAATGCCCACTCGATAGGCGTCTGCTATGAGGGTGGGCTGGACATCAGGGGACAACCCGCCGATACCAGAACTGAGGCGCAGAAAGCGTCACTCCGGCGACTATTGGAAGACCTTCACCGCCGCTATCCGCGTGCATTGATCGTGGGACACCACGACCTGAATCCACAGAAGGACTGTCCGTGTATCGAGAACGTCGCTCGCGAGTACGCCGACCTGCAGCCGTAACGCACAAAAGGGACAGTCCCTATTGTGAGATGAAGTGAAAAAATCGGGCTGATGTTTGGTCGGTCCGATTTTTTTGTTTATCTTTGTCCCCAAATAAGATTTAAGTGTGCAATGAAAAAGATTTTTGTAATGGCAGTAGCCGCCTTGATGGTTACACAACGTGTGAGTGCCCAGCACGAGGAGGGCGACCTCACCATCCAGCCCCGTATCGGTATCACGATGAGTAATCTGACCAATACCGACGGCGCAAAGTCGAAGGTCAACGTGACCTACGGCGTGGAGTTCGAACATTTCTTCACCGACGAGTTCAGTGTGGCAGCAGGTGTCCTCTTCACCGATCAGGGCGCCAAGTTGAATGACGACGTCACGATGAACATCTACTACGGTCAGTTGCCTGTCACGCTGAACTACTACGTGCTGACAGGTCTGGCCGTGAAGGCCGGCATCCAGCCCGGATTCAGGGTGAAGGCCAACGTGAATGAAGACGGCACGAAAGTCGACTTCGACAAATTCCTCGCCACGCTCTATCCTGGCGAAGATGTCAAAATGAGCACCTTCGACCTCGCCTTCCCGGTCGGACTGTCCTACGAGTACTGCGGCGTCACCCTCGATGCCCGTTACAACTGGAGCGTCCTCAAGCTGATCAAAGGTGTCGATGAGACCGTCCGCAATCAGGTCTTCGTCGTCACCCTCGGTTATAAATTCTGACAGCAATCGATGGAATAACGATATGGCTAAGAAGAAAGAGGTGTTTGTTTCTTTCTCCATTGTTCAATATCATAAGCATGATTGACCTTGATGCCTGGATCACTCTTGTGACGATCGTAGCGTTGATGGCTGCGCTCCTGTTCACTCGGATCAGGACCGACGTGGTCTTTCTGGGTGCCGTCGGCATTTTGTTCGTGACGGGGGTGCTGGACACTACCGAGGCCTTTTCCGGATTCGTCAACTCGTCGGTGTTGATCGTGGGGGTTATGTTCGTCATTGTCGCAGGGCTCTCTTACACAGGGGTACTTCTGTGGATGACGAAACACGTGTTCGGTCAGCCAAGGGGAGAGGTCCGACCCCTGCTGCACCTGATGGTGCCTGTGGCCCTGTTGAGTACCTTTGTGAACAATACTTCCGTCGTTGCCCTTTGTGTAGGTGTCGTCAAGCTTTGGTCAAGGAAGTTGGGCATCCGGTCCTCCAAGCTTCTCATTCCCTTGAGTTATGCTGGCGGGATGGGTGGACCTGTGGCCGCTATCGCCACACCGACGGCCTTGTTGCTCTGCGGCATGTACGAGCAACAAACAGGTCAGTCTTTGAGCATTTTTGCATCGACGCTTCCCGCTGTGGTCTGTTTTGTGGCTGCCACGTTGGTACTCATCGTCTTTCGCAGACTGTTGCCGGACATCAGCACCCCGGAGTCTGCTTTTGACAATACCGGCGACTACACTCTGGAAATGCTGGTCACTTCGAACAATCGCCACATTGGCGAAACCATCGGTGAACTGGGCCTGAACCGTGTGCATGCCGGTAGCCTCGTGGAAGTGATTCACTTCGACGACGAGCGGCAGGTATTGCCAGTGCGCGACGACGAGCCCCTGTTAGGCGGTGACCGGCTGATCTTTTCGGGCCGGATAGATGATTTGCTGGAACTGGCTAAGGAGATGGGATTCGTCAGTCCCGACCATTCCGTGTTCAGCGTCTATGGAACAAGTGCTAAACGGTGTCTCCGGACAGCATACATCTGTTTCGGCAGCAGCCTGATAGAAAAGCGTCTGTGTGAAACCAGTTTCGAGCAGGATCACGGCATGACGCTGGTGGCCGTATCGCGTAAGGGTGAGCGCATCTGCCAGTCGCCACGCGAGATTGTCCTGCATGCCGGCGACTTGCTGCTCTTCGCCCATCAGCCTCGCAAGAAGATCAATACAGATGCACTGAAGTCACAGTTGCAGTTCTTTGATTCTCCCGAGATTCCCGTGACAGGTCTGAAACCGCTCGTCTCGACGGCCATTATGATCGGTATGGTGTTGCTGGCTACCACTGGCGTCTTGTCGCTGCTGCAGAGTGCTTTCATCGCCGCCGGCGCGATGCTGGTGTTTGGCTGCTGCTCACCATCGCAGGCCATGAACGCCATCAATTGGAACATCCTGATATCGCTGGGAGGAGGCCTTGCCATGGGTACGGCCCTCCAGAAGACAGGCTTGGCCGGTCAGATGGCGGCGGGTGTCTTTGATCTTTGCGGCAGTCATCCCCTCTTGGTGATGATCGTGCTTTGTCTGATGGCAGCGGTCGTTACTGAGTTCGTGTCCAATTCGGCCGCTATCTCTTTGATGTTTCCCATCGTCTATGATGCCACAGTGGAGATCGGGTGCAACCCTCTTCCGTTTGCCATCGCTCTTTTGCTGGCGGTGAATGCTGCCTTCCTGACTCCTATCAGCACACCGCTCAATCTGCTGGTGTATGGCCCGGGAGGTTACCGCGCAACGGATTACCTGCGCATCGGCCTCCCGGTGAAACTGACCTATTTGACTACTGCCATTATCATCATCAGTCTCATTTACGGTGTCTAACCCCACGGGATGGCATAGAAAAACACGAAAATAGTCCTTTTATGGACAGAAATCTGCGGGATTTCTTCGATTCGAATTAGCGAGAGCAATGCCAAAAACAGATTTGGCATTGCCGAGCGTGAGCGAACTAGATGCGCAGCATCAAGTAGGCGATTAAGCGAGAGCCTCTGCAAATTGCGGGGGCTCTCCTTGTTATGTTCATGAATTATTGATGGTTATTTGTGGCTATTTTCTAATCAATTGCCTATGTTTTAGAAAGATTTCTAATGTTTTTTGCCTTTGTTATAGAAATTATTCGTATATTTGCACTCAAAAAACTAACCCATAAAGATTATGAAGATAAAAGCAAACTACGTAAATGAAGCGCAGTGGAAGATCTTGACCGTCAGGGCTACTCTTCCAGAAGAACTGAAGTGTTTGGACGAATTGGCCCACAATATGTGGTGGGTATGGAACCACGAGGCCCGTGACCTGTTCCGCGACCTCGACGTCGATCTCTATCATAAGACGAGGCATAACCCCGTGATGCAGTTGGAACAACTGACGTTCGGACGTAAGGAGGAGATCATGAAGGATAAGGCGCTGATGAAACGTATCAAGGACGTTTACGCAAAGTTCCGTAAATACATGGACGTGAAGCCCGATACCAGCCGTCCCTCTGTGGCCTACTTCTGTATGGAGTATGGTATCCACTCCGCCCTGAAGATCTATTCTGGCGGTCTGGGTATGCTGGCAGGTGACTATGTGAAGGAGGCTTCCGACTCTAACGTCGATATGTGTGCCGTTGGTTTCCTGTATCGCTACGGCTACTTCACTCAGAGCTTGACGATGGAAGGGCAGCAGGTGGCCAATTACGAAGCCCAGAACTTCGGTTCGCTGCCTATTGAGCGTCAGCTCGACGAGGACGGCACGCCGATGGTGGTTGATGTGCCCTATCTCGACTTTTATGTCCATGCATACGTCTGGCGGGTCAATGTCGGTCGCGTGAAACTCTATCTGCTCGACACCGACAACGAGATGAACTCTGAGTTCGACAAGCGCATCACCCACTCCCTCTATGGCGGTGACTGGGAGAACCGTCTGAAGCAGGAGATCCTGCTCGGTATCGGCGGTATGCTGCTGCTGAAGAAACTTGGTATCAAGAAAGACATTTATCATTGCAACGAGGGGCATGCTGCGCTCTGCAATCTGCAGCGCCTGTGCGACTATGTCGAGGAGGGACTTACCTTCAACCAGGCCATGGAGCTGGTGCGTGCCAGTGGCCTCTATACCGTTCACACACCGGTGCCTGCCGGTCACGACTACTTCGACGAGGGATTGTTCGGCAAGTACATGGGCGGCTATCCCGCCAAGCTCGGTATCACTTGGGACGAGTTCATTGGCATGGGCCGTACCAATCCTGACGACAAGGGTGAGAAATTCTGTATGAGTACCTTTGCCTGCAACACCTGCCAGGAGGTCAATGGCGTGTCGATGCTCCACGGATGGGTGTCGCAGAAGATGTTCGCACCTATCTGGACGGGTTACTATCCGGAGGAGAACCATGTGGGCTATGTGACCAACGGTGTGCACTTCCCTACGTGGGTTGCCACAGGATGGTTAGAGAATATCTACAATAAGTATCTCGATCCTGCTTTCATGACAGACCAGTCGAATGAGGAGAAGTGGAAGGGCATCTATGACTGTCCCGACGAGGAACTTTGGAAGACCCGTAAGGTCATGAAGCAAAATCTGCTCTTCTATATAGAGAAACAGTTGAAAGCGACATGGCTGAAGAGCCAGAACGATCCCCGCCGCATTACCAAGCTGGCGGAGCGTTTTAATCCCAATTCGCTGATCATCGGCTTCTGCCGTCGCTTTGCTACCTATAAGCGTGCCCACCTGCTGTTCACCGACCTCGACCGTCTGTCGAAGATCGTGAACAACCCGGAGCGTCCCGTGGTGTTCCTTTTCGCCGGAAAAGCCCATCCTGCCGATGGTGCCGGACAGGGACTCATTAAGCAGATCTTTGAAATTTCGCAGCGGGATGAGTTCCAGGGGAAAGTGATCTTCGTAGAGGACTACGACTTCCTGCTGGCTCGCCGGCTCGTATCGGGTGTGGATATCTGGATGAACACCCCGACACGTCCGATGGAGGCTTCTGGCACCTCAGGCGAGAAGGCCGAGATGAACGGTGTGGTGAACCTCTCAGTAAAGGACGGCTGGTGGTTAGAGGGCTATCGTGAGGGCGCCGGATGGGCACTCACCGAGAAGCGTACCTACCAGGATCAGGGCTATCAGGACCGTCTCGACGCCTCCACCATCTATCATCTGTTGGAAGACGAGATTATCCCGCTCTATTTCAACAAGGACAAGAAGACTGGTGTATCGAAGGGATGGTGCAAGGTAGTGAAGAACTCTATTGCCCAGATCGCTCCACACTATACGATGAAGCGTCAGCTCGACGACTACTATTCGAAGTTCTATGAGAAGGAGGCCAAGCGCTTCAAGCAACTCTCCAAGAACGATAACCGCCTGGCGAAGGAGATTGCCCTCTGGAAGGAGACGGTGGCCGAGCGTTGGGATGCCATCAGCGTGGTATCGAGCAAGTTTGACTTCCCTGCAACGGGTGGCATGACGGGTGAGAAATACCATCTGAAGTATGTCATCAACGAACAGGGGCTCGACGATGCCATCGGCCTGGAACTGGTGAGCATCTTCACCGACAAGAATGGCGAGGAGCGGGTATTCCACGTTGATCCGCTGAAGATGACTGGCCACGAGGGTAACAACTATACCTTTGAGGCAGAGCTGTCGCCCAAGCAGTTCGGCGAGTACAGGAGTGCCGTCCGCATGTATCCGAAGAACAAGAATCTGCCGCACCGTCAGGACTTCTGTTACACAAGGTGGCTGGATCTGCCGGAGTGATTAGTTTTTATTCTTAGGAATGCAAATTTATGTAAATTCTCTTTGTTTAGTCGAAATTTCGCATTATCTTTGCGGCCAAATATTACAAATATTAACTATATATAAGTATGAATAAAAAGAAAGCTTTCAAGTTGACCTTTGTGCTGAGCGCTTTGGTCGGCGGAATGACCTCCTGCGTTAATGGCGTGCCCGAGGTAGTTCCAACATCGTATGAGACGTTGACAATTGAGAAATCGGACATTACGGTGCCCATAAAGTTCAGTGCAAAACTCAAGGGTGAGACGGATGTGACTATCACCCCGCAGGTGAGCGGACAGCTGATGAGGATCTGCGTGACCGAAGGTGACCAGGTGAAGAAGGGACAGGTGCTCTTCATCATCGACCAGCGTAACGCACAGCTGGAGTTAGAGTCGGCACAGGCCAGCCTGCAGGCTGCCATCGCCCAGGAGAACAGTGCGAGAATCGAGTACGAGTCGAACAAGAATCTGTATGAGAAGAATATTGTGAGCAAGTACACCTTTGACACAGCGGAGAACTCATACAATCAGGCAAAGGCATCGGTGGCACAGTACAAGGCAATGGTAAACCGCGCGAAGGTGAACCTGGGCTATTGCACCATTACGGCTCCTGTGACAGGCAGCATTGGTGAGATTCCCGTTCGTGCAGGCGATCAGGTCTCTCCATCTACTTATCTGACCACGGTGAGTGGTAACGCCAATATGGATGCTGAATTTTCACTGCCGGAAACGATTCTGTCAATGATGATCTCTGAAGGTTTCAGCACAGATCCCAGTGCGCTTTCAAAGTATTCGCTCGATGTGAGTTTTGTCATGAAGAACGGTACGGAGTATGAGCATAAGGGCAAGATTACCAGAGCCACAGGCGTGGTCAACGCTTCTACTGGTACGATCTCGCTGAAGGCTACGTTCCCCAACCCCCAGGGCCAGCTCTACTCAGGTATGCAGGGTTCCATTGTGATTCCTCTGGAAGAAAAGGCTGTCATGGTGATTCCGCAGGAGGCTGTCGTCAAATTGCAGGACAAGCAGCAAGTATATAAGGTGCAGGCTGACAGTACGGTAACATCTGTTGAGGTGACAACACAGGATATTTACAACGGTAAGGATTACATGGTCACTAGCGGCCTGAACGCGGGTGACAAGATCGTGACCGTAGGTGCCAACAACTTACACGAAGGCCAGAAGGTGCTTTTCCCGGCTGCGCCGGAACAGAAGTGAAAAGTGAATAGTGAAAAGTGAAAAATTTGCTACCGCTTTATGAAGAACAATATATTTATTAATAGGTACGTGATGGCGTGCGCCGTTTCGATTGTGTTGGCGCTGGTGGGATTCATCTCGATGAACTCGCTGCCCATCGAGCAATATCCGAATATCGCGCCTCCCCAAGTGGAGGTCTCGGCCTACTATATGGGTGCTGATCCCAAAACCATTATACAGTCGGTGATCTCACCCTTGGAGGAGAGTATCAACGGTGTGGACGGCATGGACTATATGGTGTCGAAAGCCACCTCAACGGGTACCGCGACCATCGACGTGTATTTCAAGCAGGGCGTTGACCCTGACATCGCGACGGTGAACGTGCAGAACCGCGTGTCGAAGGCTCAGTCGCAACTGCCTTCTGCCGTGACCAGTATGGGTATTGAGACGGAGAAGCGCCAGAGCAGTATTCTGCGCATCATCGGTATACAATGTACGAACGGCAAGTATAACGACGACTTCGTGTCAAACTACGTCGATATCAACATCAAGCCGCGTATGCAGCGTATCTTTGGTGTGGGCTCCGTGACGTCATTAGGTAACACCTACGCCTTGCGCGTATGGATGAAGCCCGACGTGATGGCACAGTACGGTCTGACGCCTGATGATGTCAGCATTGCCATCAACAGTCAGAGTTTCGTGACCTCTTTAGGTAACTTCGGCGAGCAGTCGGATAACAAATACCAGTACTCGATGGAGTACAAGGGTACACTGAAGGAGATTGAAGAGTTCAATGACATCGTGATCAAGACCACCGACGGCGGCCACGTGCTGCACCTGAAAGACGTGGCTGATATTGAGATTGGTGCCAAGACCTACAGCTTCAAGTCCAATATCAGCGGCCAGCCGGGTACCTTCATGCTGATTTTCCAGTCGCCTGGCTCTAATGCTACTGAGGTGAACCAGCGCATCGACCAGATGTGTGAGGAGATGAAGGCCACGATGCCTGACGGACTGGAATTCGTCACCTTGATGAACGCCGACGACTTCCTCTTTGCGGCCATTCATAATGTGGTGGAGACGCTGATCATCGCCATCATCCTGGTGATTCTGGTGGTGTTCTTCTTCCTACAGAACATCAAGGCAACCATCATCCCGTCGATCTCGGTGATTGTGTCGTTGATGGGTACCTTTGTCATAGTCACCTTGGCAGGATTCTCGCTGAACCTCCTGACGCTGTTCGCACTGGTGCTCGCCATCGGTACGGTGGTGGATGACGCCATTGTGGTCGTGGAGGCCGTGATGGCGAAGATGGAAAGCGGTATAACTGATGCCAAGGAGGCTACGCGCCAGGCTGTCGGCGAAGTGTCGATGGCGGTGTTCTCGTGTACGCTCGTCTTCATGGCGGTGTTCATCCCCGTGACCTTTATCTCGGGTACATCGGGTACGTTCTTCACGCAGTTCGGTATCACCATCGCCTCGGCAGTAGGCCTGTCGTGTCTACAAGCTCTGACTACCTGTCCTGCACTTTGTGCCATCATGCTGAGGGTGACGGAAGGCAAGAAGGAAGGCAAGTCGCTACTGTACTACACCAAGAAAGCCTACGACGCCAGCTATAACGCCCTCTTCGACAAATACAGCAGGGGGGTGAAGAAGTTCATCAAGCGTCCCGGCGTGGCTTGGATACTGGTGACCATTGCTGCTGTGCTACTTGTATTCTTTATGATGAAACTGCCGTCAGGCCTTGTGCCGCAGGAGGACCAGGGGTGCTTCCTGGTTGAGGTGGACGCACCAGAAGGCTACACACTGCAGCAGACCTATGATCTGCTGAAGCAGGTGGAAGAGAAGGTGAAGGCTATTCCCGAAATGGAGAGCTATGCCATGGTGAGCGGCTACGGTCTGATCTCAGGTCAGGGTTCCAGCTATGGCTTCATGGTTGTCCGCCTGAAGAACTGGGAAGAGCGTCCGGGTATAGAACACTGCGTCGATATGGTTATGTATCGTTTCTATATGGCGTGTGCGAACATTAAGAATGCCACAGTCATTCCGTTCCAGATGCCCCAGATTCCGGGCTATGGTACGAGCAGCAACGTGAACCTCGTGGTAGAGGACCCCACCGACGGCGACCTGTCGGAGTTCTCTAAGAAGACCGACCAATTCCTGGCCAAGCTCATGGAGCGTAAGGAAGTGAGTATGGCTATGTCCACCTACTCGGAAAAATTCCCGAAATTCCGTGTTGAAGTGGATCCCACCCAGTGCAGCCGCGCCGGCTTGTCAGCCAAGGAAGTGCTGAGCACGCTCGGCAACTACTGTAGTGGTTCGTATATCGCCAACTACAACCAGTTCGGTAAGGTGTACCAGTTGTGGACTGCCGCCGCCTCGGAGTATCGTCTCGACCCCACATCGCTCAACAATATCTTCGTGAAGACGAGCAGCGGAAAGATGGCACCTCTTTCAGAGTTTATTACACTGACGGAGATTGTCGGTCCATCTAATAACCAGCACTTCAACCTGTTCTCAAGTATTGAGTGTCAGGTAGCTCCTGCCAGCGGCTACAGTGAGGGACAGGTTCAGGAGGTCATTAAAGAGGTGTTCCGTCAGGAGATGCCCAATACGGCTACCTATGAGTACAGCAGTATGTCGCGTGAGACCGCTGAGGCAGCTGGTTCGAATACCACCACGCTCATCTACTGCATCTGTATCGTCCTCATCTACCTGATTATGGGATCGTTGTATAACTCATGGTTCACGCCGTGGGCCGTGTTGCTCAGTATTCCATTCGGTCTGATGGGTGCCTTCTGCGTCATCTGGCTTTTCGCTAGCATCGGCTTGCCGGGCATGGAGAACAACGTCTATGTACAGACGGGTGTGGTCATGTTGATCGGACTGTTGGCAAAGACCGCCATCCTGATTACCGAGGTGGCCTCTGAGCACCGCAAACATGGCAAGGGCATCGTTGAGTCAGCCTTTGCCGCCTGCCAGGAACGTCTGCGCCCGATTCTGATGACCGTGATCTGTATGGTTGTCGGTATGGTTCCGCTCGCCATCGAGGGCGGTGCCGGTGCCAACGGTAACCGTGCCCTGGCCATGTGCGTCATCGGCGGTATGGTCGTTGGTACCATCGCACTGCTCTTCGTCGTACCGGCCTTCTTCATTATCTTCCAGAAACTCCACGAACGTTTCCAAGGCAGAGAAGTCGTAGAAGTCGCAGAAGTTGCAAACAACTAAGAATAATTTTATAAAACAACGAATTAAAACGAACAATGATTTTTAAGAAACGAATTTGCATAATTGAAATAATTGAATCCACTAATATGTATAATAATAAAATGAGCTCACAAGACTCGGCTTTGTCGCTTGCCTAAGCAAGATTTATTATTTTAATTCGTGAGCAAAATTATTCACATTATTCAAATTCGTTTCTAAAAAGAAAAAGTTTCGCGATATTCGAAAATAGTGTAATGATGAAAAAAGTTATTTTATTCTTTGCAGTCGGTTTCCTGTTCACGGGCTGCGGGTTATATAATAATTATGAGAAGACTGTACAGGAGCCCGAGGGCGTCTTCGGTGCTACGCCGGACATCACGTCGGCAACGAGTGAGACATCCATTGCCGAGATGTCGTGGCGTGAGTTCTTTAGCGACCCCCTGTTGCAGCAGCTCATCGAGCAGGCGTTGGCCAACAATACTGACCTGAACTCCGCCCGCATTAATATCGAGAAGAGTGAGATCTCGCTGAGAACCAAGAAGCTGGCTTTCCTGCCGTCGGTTTATTTCTCTCCGCAAGGCTCGTTCAGCAAGTTTGGCAGCGAGTCGTGGACGAGGAGCTACACCATCCCCCTGGATGTGTCATGGGAAGTGGATGTGTTCGGTTCCTTGAGGAATAAGAAGCGCGCAGCCAAGGCTGCCCTGCTGCAGGCACAGATGACCGAAGAGGCCACACGCTCCAACCTCATCAGCAGCGTAGCCCAGCAGTACTTCTATCTCCAGCTGCTCGACCGCGAGCTGGACATCCTGATATCAACCGATAGTCTGTGGAAAGCCTCATTGGATACGCAGCAGGCTCTCTATGAGAATGGTCAGGCCTATTCGACGGCCGTCAATCAGCAGGAGTCATCGTGGCTCGACGTGAAGCTGCAGATCGTCGCCATCAAGCGTGCCATCCGTTCCACCGAGAACGAGATCTGCAGTCTGCTCTGCATCACCCCGCAGCATATCGCACGCTCTAAATGGTATGCAGATGAGTATCACTCCTCTTCAGATAAACGGTTATTTGAGGAGCGGTACATGAAAGTCGGTGTGCCCGCCATGATGCTGGAGCGCCGTCCTGACATCCGCCTAGCCAATTTCTACATTGAAGAAGCCTTCTATAACGTGCAGGCTGCCCGCGCTGCCTTCTATCCCAGTATCACGCTGACGGGAGAGCTTGGATGGTCGAATAATGGCGGCTACGTCAATCCCGGCAAACTGCTGCTGCAGCTCGTCGGTCAGCTCTCGCAGCCGATCTTCGCCCGTGGTCAGATCAATGCCAACTACAAGACGGCTCAGCTGACGGAGGAGAACCTGAAGAAGAAGTATGTGCAGGCTATCGTCGATGCCGGCAACCAGGTGAATGAGGCGATTGCCGACTGTCGGGCTGCTCGTCAGAGTCATGAATATTACCACCGTCAGGTGGAGGTACTCCATGAGGCCTATATCGGTACCCACGAGCTGATGGACAATGGTAAGGCCCAATACCTCGAAGTGCTCACCGCTCAGGAGTCGCTCCTTAACGCCCAGCTCAATGAGGCTTCGAACATGTACAACGGTGCTCAGGCACTGATTTCCCTCTATGTAGCCCTTGGTGGCGGTACGAAGTAAAAGTTCATAATTTGTATATAATAAGATGGGGCTGTCAAACGACAACCCCATCTTAGTTTCAGGCGGGCACGCCATCACTCTTACTGTATAAAGACGCTCTTATGGTTCCTGTCACGGCCTAAGTAGGTCACCGAACGCACCAGCACCTTCACACTGAGCAACATCTGCTGGTCGAGGCCGCTGCTATCCTTGCCACTGTGATAATCCTCTTCCACGTGTACCACATAGCCGTCGGCGATGAACCCGTCTTCATAGCTGGTCATTCGGTTGTCGGCCCCCCACAGCACATTAAAGAGCACGGAGAAATTGAAAGAATGGTTTAGGATGGACTCTTGATAGAATTGCTTCGCATGATGGGAAGAATTAACACGGACGGTGAACTTCAGAATCACCGGCTCTGTGGTGCCGTTCACCTCGCCCACATGGTTACGGTTATGGACACAGTCGTAGACCAGACGCTGAATCGTCAGGCAGTTCTCCTTCAGTATATTCAGCGGGTTCTCCAAGATATTCTCATGAATCAATACCGCCTTCAGCTCTTGTAATTGAATGGTTTCCATATTTCTTAACTTTACTTCTTATACTCTGGCGAAATCAACATCGTCGATGCTGACATTATCTGCCATAACACTTAGTTTGAACAGCCTGCGCTTGGACGAATTGATATCGTATATCTCAGAGAGTCCAAAGCAGACAGCACCCTCAAAACAGACCTCTTGGGTGTCAGTACCGTTATCGCCCGGTGAAGAGAGGTCGATGACGATTCTCCCGTCGCGACAGCTCTGATCGGAGAACCACTCCAACAGATACAGGTCTTCCTTACCTGGAGCCACCACACTCAGCTCAACCCGGTCGCAGCGGGTGGAACCCTCAGGACAATAGTCATTATAAGGCCGGTCTATGACGAACCGGCAGTCGGCCACCATGTAGTGTTTGGAGTAACGCTTCGTTGTGTTGTCGCCGAATTCTAATACTGCTGTCAATGCCATAACTTATATCATTTTGCAATTCTGCTGCAAAAATAAGAAAAAAAATCGAATCAACAGCAACTAATATAGAAAAAATAATGTATCTTTGCACCCATAAGAGACTACTCAACATGAAACTGACGTCCAAATCCTTTGCCAACAGGCTTACCAGGAAAGTTCTGGTAACAGTCCTGATCATCATGGCTGTCACACTGACGATGATATTCATCGCTGCCTATCGTGCCATGAGAGGTGAAACCACAGGCCGATACTTAGGTATGATGAACGTCGTATCTGAAACGATTCTCGCAGAGATCAATGGCATGGAAAAGGGGACGAACTTGAGTAGGGAGCTGCAGCGGATTGACGAGGAGTGTAAGCAGAACGGGATGCGGGATATAGACTGGCGCTTCAGTCATCTCGACTTCTATTCGTTCATCATCGACAAGAACGGTATGTACGTAGCACATCCGGACAGTGAAAGGGTGATGAAGGAGCATATCCTTTCCCATGTGTCGGACAATTTCTATTCTGACTGCAAACGTACAGTCCAAGATATGATGCAGATGAAGAGCGGCATCGCTCCTATGGTGGTCGATGACGTGTGGACGGATGTTTACTACACGCCTATAGCATCCACCGGCTGGTGTTTGGGGATGGTGGTACCGAAAAGAGCCTTGGTCACGCCGATGATCATACTGCTTTTCAGCTTGTTGTCGGCTACGGGGTTAGGACAGATTCTGGTCTGGGTCATCTGCCGCCGCGAAATCCGCCAGGCCACGAAGCCGTTGGTAGCCCTTACGAAGTCTTCTGACGAAGTGGCAAAAGGAAATTTCGAGGCTCCTCTGCCTGAACTGGAGTATCAGGACGAGATCAGTGCGCTGCGGGACTCATTTGCCACCATGCAGCAGTCGTTGGTGACATACATCCGCGACTTGGAGGAGACAACGGCCAAGAAAGCCGCTATGGAGAATGAACTGAACGTGGCACGGAAGATTCAGATGTCGATGATTCCCAACCGTTTCCCGCCATTCCCGAAACGGAATGACGTGGATATCTACGGATCACTGACACCTGCCAAAACGGTTGGCGGTGACTTGTTCGACTTCTTCATCAGAGACGATCGGCTCTTCTTCTGCATCGGTGATGTCAGCGGCAAGGGAGTGCCTGCGGCACTGATGATGACGGTAGTCCACTATCTGTTCCGTAGTATCTCGGCCCATTTCGACCAGCCGGACCGTATCGTGGAGATCATGAACGACTGTCTGGCTGCCGACAACAAGTCGCTGATGTTCTGTACATTCCTCCTCGGTGTACTCGACTTGAAGAGCGGTGTGCTGAAATACTGCAATGCCGGCCATGAGGCACCTTACATAATCCATTCAACGATTGAAAGGATGCCGGTTGATTCAAACATGGCCTTAGGCGTCATGGAGGGCATGTCTTTCAGTCCCCAGGAGATCAAGTTGAAGGAAAACTCCTTGTTGCTATTATATACAGACGGATTGACGGATGCCGCGAATCCAGATGGCAAACTGTTCGGCAAGGAGCGCGTGGACGAAGTCCTGAGGCGGGCCTTGGATGAGGGCATCGGGAATGCATCGGAATACATCGGCAGACTGACCGAAGAAGTCGCTGCTTATGTGAAGGATGCACCCCAGACCGACGACCTGACTATGCTGGCGATCAGGAGATTGTAAAATTAAAGAATTAAAAAATTAAAGAATTAAAAATTATAAAATTAAATAATTACTACAATGAATACGACAATTGAAACGTCAGAGGGGAAAGCCCTCGTCACATTTGAAGGTGTCATGGATTCTTACATCGTAGAAGAGGTTAGCCAACAGCTGGAACCGCTTTATGAGCTCACTGACACTGAGATTACGCTTGACTGTACTAAACTTGAATACATTGCTTCAAGCGGGCTGCGAATGTTCTTACTCTTGCTGAGGGAAACGAAAGCCAACGGATGTCAGATCCTCATCAAAGGCGTCAGCCCGGAGGTAATGACCATTTTCGAATCTACGGGATTCACCAAATGTTTTAAATTTGTCTGAATATGGATAACAAGCATATTTTCTATAGGCTCACATTAGGCCATTTCATAGCAGAGAAACAGCCCAATGATCTGATATTGGAGCAGGGTAACCGTATCCAGTTCGACGATAAGGATAAGAAAGTCTCATACTACGTCACGCTGCTGGGCGTCAAGGCCAACAGAAAGATCTACCAGCCCACAGAGATCGAGGCCGAAATCGACTTCATGCAGAAGACGACCGACAGCACAGAGACCGAGAAGACCCAGGCGCCCTCCTTCGAGGCGGTCAGCGACCTGCTCCTCAAAAGAACGGCCAAACTCGAGATCGTACACAGGAAGGACGACACCACCTTCGACAGCGATCGCGCCTACACCATTGCCGAGAACTGCTACGTCTTCGGGCTCAACCCCCAACTCAAGCGCGACGTGAACGGCGTGAAGATGTCTGTCAGGATGAACATCTTCAGTATGGACAAGCTCATGACGCTCAACCAGTACAGCAAGGCATACGTAGCCCGCAAGCTCGGTTCAGGCATTCTGAAGCCAGAGAGCCTCACATTCGGAAAAGACCCCGAGTCGAAAGCACCCCTGGTCAAGACAAACATCAAGGACATGAGATTCCTGAAATACGAGGAGCAGTTCATCGTTCCCGACGACAATGGAAAACAGACGGTGGCAACGATTCCCTCGGAATTCATACAGCCCTACCTCGTGCAGTACAACGAGTCATTCTACGACTTCCTCGTGCGCACGGCCAACCGCTGCGGCGAGTTCCTCTATTTTGAGGACGGCGAGCTGACATTGGGCCTGCCCGACAGCGGCACCCCTCTCATGATCGACGACTTTGAGTCGGTGACCGTACAGAGCGTCACCCCGGCACCTTTCGATATTCCGGTCTATGCCCGCGACAGCGCCAAGGAGGGTATCGGCGCGCCCAAGCACATGAACTGGACGCCCATAGACAAGAGCGACAGCTATCCCAAGGATGCCTTCCCCGAAAACACATCCTACAACTCGGAAGTGGCAACGGATGAGTATATCTTCCCCCTCTATAAGGACAAGGCTACCGACCTGGCGCGTGAGATGATGTACGACGGCGGGCATCGGGCGGCTATCTTCAAGGTGATGAAGGTCATGAAGACCATGGCCTCAAGCACCAAGTCGGGCGGCAAGACGGCTATCGATACTGTCGTCAAGTCGGGTGTGCCAGAAGCTATTCAGAGCTTCTTCGTCAATCTTAAGGCAAACAAAATCAACAAGAAACTGAACAGCACTTTCATCAACCCGATGAAGGGCAACAGCGAACAGTGCGACGGCGACAAGGTGGTGCAGTTCGGTACCCTTTCCGAGAAGGGATGGACAAGCCTGAACTACTACAGAGACATCCGCCGGCATGAGGAAATGCAGCAGCAGAAGATTATCTGCATCAACATGAGCACTCATTTCTATCCAGTCAAGCTGGGTCAGAAAATCGGCATTCCGGGATCAGACAAAACCTACGTGGTGATTCAGATAGTACAGAACACTGAGGGAGAGTGGCAACACGACTATGAGACCTACAACGGCCGCCCTGCCGAGCATACTTCCACTCAGCGCACGATGAAGATATTTGCCATTCCCTCGTATGAGGGCGAAAACAAGAAAGAATGCTTCATCCCGCCCGTACAGCCTGTCCCCGTCATCCGTAAATCCGGACCTCAGACAGCCTTCGTTGTTGCCAGTAACGACCCGAAATACCAGGGCCGCGTGCGTATCACCTACCCATGGCAGTCGTTAGGGACCCAGATTCAGGAGCGGCTCGATGCTGCTACGAGTGCATTAGAAGAAGCTCGGGGAAATCAGGAGCGCCTCACATTGAGAACGGAGCAACTCAGGAAAGAGTACCAGCAGCTGGTAATCGAGGAAGAAGAAATGGAGAAATGGGCTAGGATGTCAGATGCCGAACGGGAAATGAGGAGAAAAGGGCTGGAAGAGGAGATCAAGACGCTTGAACAGAGCATCCTGAATCGGGAGAATGCCATCAGTCAGGCCAGTAAAGCCGTCAGAGACAAAGAATCTGAGATTGACAATCTGCCGGCAGATACTGAGAACCGTGAGGCCCGTCTGACAGAGCTCGAAGAAGAAAAGCAGATCCTGATTCTGAGGAAATCCGATACAATTCAAGAAAACGAGCCGAAGATTGCCGAGGAAAAGGAATTGCTGGCACGCAAGAAAGCACATCTCGCAGAACTGGCAAAGGTCGAGGATAAATCTAAGAAGGATGCCGTTATTAATGAGAAGCAGAACGAGCTCAACAGCGTGGCTGATGACCTGAAGATATCCGAGAATCAGGAAAAGGCAGCCGAGAATGATGTCAAGGCGAAAGAGAAGGCCAAAGATAAAGCCGAGGATGACAAGAAAAAGAAACTGGAGAGCATCGCCACACCGTGGATCCGTATCGCCACACCCGTGGCCACAGAAGGCGGTGGTTTCTTCTATGAGCCCCGTATGGGCGACGAGGTGCTGGTGAACTTCGATAACGACAACGTGGAGCGTCCCTACGTCGTGGGTCAGCTCTATTCGAAGGAAACCCTCGACCCCCGGGAACGCATGAACCGCAAACTGAATACCAAGTCACTGGGCACAATGGCATTGGTGTCGCCCAACGGCCATCATATTGCCTTTAACGACCCCGAAGACGGCTCGAATTTCCTGAATGGTGTCGTCCCCGTCGTGGGCGGTATCAATAAATTCGCCACTTTGGGCATTCCAGTCGTTTCACCCTTTTTTAACTTATCTGCCCTGCACCCCAAGAAGGCCAAGGACCTGACGGGTGGCATTCACATCGGCGACCGATACGGCCTCTATGAGATCTCCATGTCGTCCGATGGCCGTAAGATCAATATCAGTTCGCCCTTGGGACAGGTCAACCTCAATGCCTTTACGGGCATATCCATTGATGCACCTAACGGAGACATTAAGATCAGGGGTAAGAACGTGAACATCAGTGCCGGCAACAAGGTGACGATAGAGTCGGGTACGAATATCGGACTGGGTGGCGGTATCGGCGGCCCCGACTACCAGTGGATCAAGGGAGAGCGCTGGTGGGGATGGACTCGCTTTAGCAACTGGAATAAGACGATGTTCCATGCTCTTGGCCACGAGATCCTCTTGCAGATAGCACCCGAAGGAGGCAAGCAGGCTTACAAGGAGGCTATCCCCCTTGTCAACGTGGAGTTCTTCCGCTATCTCACGCAGGTGTTCCTGCGGCCCATCGACGGAACCATGCTCATCAAGAGTCGCAAGTATATGCTCCTGGAGGCTGGAAAGGGAAAGGCCATGGTGAAAGCCGACCGCTACAAAAAGAAAAAGCCCGACGACTACTTCAAGGTCTTTGAGAGCCTAATGATTTGTGTGGACTTTATCCAGAACGGCATGAAGGACTTCTACGACAAGTATGATGACCTCTGGGGAAAGGCATACAACGCGAAGATTGCCTGGGACAAGTGGGTGGAATATCGTCTCATAGATCTCAAAGATCCCGACGTGGCGAAGATAGCCTGGCAGTACGACACGACCCAAGACTGGGATCCGACGTCTATTACAGACCTGCTGGGGGAAGATAAATTCAAGAAGTCTGTCACAATGTTTGTAGGGAAAAAGGAAAGGATTGACAAGACCAAGCAGCTGGCTAGTGCGTATGGTGAGTCTATCTATAACCTCCACAAGCATGTCCTCACGATAACAGACCTCATGAAGAACATCCAGAATGCCAAGTACGGTCCCCCCCTTCCTGCCGCAGCTGTAGTGCCTGCAAATGTACCGGGAGCGAATGTACAAGTGCATGAGGCTACAATTTCACACTGGGTCTTTGAGATTCTCAATACCACCGTCAACGAGGCCAACCTGCTTGCCGAATGGAAGAAAGTATATGTAACTGACGCAGGCGATACTACCAATGCTTTCCTCAGCGTCGAGCATCCCAAGGACATCTTTACCGAAGGGCGCACTGAGTTCAAGCGTAGGATGGCGGCCACGTTCCTACTCAAATTTAGCGCAAGCGACGAGAACAAGCAAGGCCATTACATCCATATAGCCTACGATGAGCGCCATTTCGCCAAGGATGCCAAGTGGTGGAAGCTGAAAGGAAGCAAATACGGAAAGGAGAAGCTTTCGAAGGACTACTACTGGAAGCGCTTCGTGCAGAATATGGACCGTTACATCCAGAACAGTAACTTCTGGAGAGTGTTCGCCATGTCGTTTGCCGATACCTTCTGGAACGACAAGTTCAAGAAGGACTTATGGACGACGACTGACATTTGGGACAAGGATCAGGGCGGACAGATACTGATGTCGGACAATGAAGACTATACGCTGAACATCGTGAAGGACGGTGTCCAGAGTGAGGATGCCGGCAACCAGTTCAACCTCAACCGGCTGACACGGAAGTTGTATGATATTAAGTAAAGGAATCAGAAGAGATGGATAACATATTTGAATTATTGGAAAAGAGACTTTCCGCGTTTGAGGCAAGCGTGGAGAAAGACCTCGAAGAAATGCGCCAGTGCAAGGCTGAGATGCGGCACCTGACTGCCGAGTTCAGCAGCAAGATGAGGAAAGGGCGCTATGAGCGCGACGACGAGCGGATCATCCTCTCCGCTCCGGAAATCATCATAGGCAATGTTGATAGCGACGGCATGCTGCTCGACGGCTCATCGGTCATTACCGTCCGTGGTACGAATGTAGGCCTTCAGGCTGCTGGAAATGGCGGTAAGGTAGAGACACGGGCAGCCAGCATCCGCCAGGTGGCAGAAGACCCAGGCGACGACGGGCGTGAGCATGTGGTAGGAACGATATCAGAGGTGGTCAGCCATGCCCGCCATATCATCGTGCAAAGCGAGAATGCCGATGGCACCTTCGCCCTGGCGGCAGTACCTAGCGGCAGCAGTGGTGTATTTATCCATGCCGACGAGCAGTTAGACCTATCGGCCACAGCTACGGCAGAGAGCCGCGAAGAGCGGATACAGGCGCTCATTGAGAGCCTGGAAAGCCGGAAGGAGGATCTGAAGGAAGAACTTGAATTGCAGCAGGAGTCGTTCAAGGAAACCTCTAAGGAGATTGACGGGCTGATGGACGATCGCGAGAAGCTGCTCGACGACAAAGAGGGCATCACCTCCACCTATCAGGACATAGAATGGCTGAACATACAGATTGAAGAGGCCTCCGCCTCACTGGCTCAGACCACCTCACACTATGCCGAGGTGCTCTCGCTGCTGGGCGAGGTGAACAGGCAGATCAAATCGCTGAAGAAGCAGAAGGAAGCTATCGTCAAGGGCGATGACTTCAAGCAACTCTCCACGGGCGCCTCCGTAGCCATAACCGGCGAGTCTATCAGTCTCACCTCTGCCGACGGCGAGGGCAACCTGCGCGACAATCCGGAGTCGGGCATCACGATGATAGCCAACAAGGTCAGCGTAGCCTCCGTGGAGAACGAGGGCCAGCTGAAGCCAGAAGGCCGCATCAGCCTCCAGGCCAAGCATGTAGAGGTAGTCACTGCCGGCGAGACAGACCAACAGTTGGAGGACGACGGCACGCTGACGGCTGCCACCTATACCACCGAGGGCGACTTCACGCTGAAATCGCAGAACATCGCCATCGAGGGTGTGGACTATGAAGTGGCCGACAAGCAGTATAAGGAGAAGCAGCTTACTGCCGACAGCAAGATCAAGCTGCGCGCCAAGACCATCGAGGTCAGCACCGAGGGCTCTGCCAATATCGAGGTGGATGCTGAGGGCAAGCTGACGAAGGCCAATATGACCGCCGAGGGCGACATTATCGTGAAATCTAAGACCGTGACCGTGGCCAGTGCCGACTATGACATCGAGAATGGCGAGGCCAAGGAGAAAGCGCTGGCACAGGGTGGCAGAGTGACCGTCCGTGCCGAGAAGACCGACCTCTCACCAGTCGATGCCGAGGGCAAGTTGCTGGAAGGTAGTTCGATGATCCTCATGGCCGATCAGATGTTCGTCGGTGCCACGTCAAAGGAGGTCAAGAGCAAACTCCTGCAAGCCGCTTCCGACACGGTGGGACTCTTTGCCGACACTACGTTCGAGGCTCAGCAGGGCGACGGCAAGGCCGTGCTACAGCTCGACGGTGGCAATGTGGCTGTGGGCGGCAGCAAGACACAGGTGTTTGGCGATACTACCATCAATGCCAATACCGAGGTCAAGGGCGAGCTCAAGGCACCAAAGATTTCTGGCGACGACGTTCAGGTCGGCTCACACTTCAAGTCGCCTAACATCGAAGACGGCATGGGTGCAGGAGCAGCTGGCGGTGGTGGCAGCCTGAGCGCCAAACTCAAGGAAGAGGAAGCACCGAAAGAGTAATGTTAATAAAATAAAGTTATCGTATGAATAGTTTTCTTTTAATCCAAATAGATGAAGTAGGCCGGAAGATGGACGGCTACACGATGCTGCTGAGCTACCGCTATATGAACCTCTGCGTGAAGGCAGAGATTGCATCGGTGATGCCTGTAAGCATTAATGACGAAGGCACGGAGTTCGATATAGAAGAAGTGGCCGACGTGGCCATAGCCAACGATTATCAGATGGTGATCTATCCCAAATATCCTGAACTGCTCAGCCAGATCATCAATGGTGTCGCTGAGGCACATCCTGAATTCAAGCTGAGTATCAAAAAGGGCGAGATGACTTATGCCGACCCCGACGACGATGACCCCGGCGACACTCCCTCCAAGCCTGCGTCCGTCAACCTCGACAAATTCCCTGACGCAGAACCGGGCGTCGACAACACTGGTCTATTCCTCCTCTACACCATGCCTGAGGTCGATAAGCCCCGTCGCGATCTCCTCACTGCTGCCGTCAAGAGTCTCCACGCAGAGTGCATGATGCGCATTGATTCGCTCTATGCCCGTCATGCTGAGATCTTCATGAATATGTTGATGAATCCCACGTCGCCCAAAGAGGCAGACCTGTTGAAGGACAAGCTCAAGCAGATCTACGAGGAACACAAGGAACGTGCCGACAAGCTGCGTGACGAGAAGCTTCAGGAGATCGACGATGGCTATGCACGCTACACGCTCAAACAGAAGGACATCGATACCCAGAAGAACGAAGAAGCCGATAATATGGACTACAGTAAAGGCATTAGGATAGCCCCCTCCTAACCTCCCCCAACTGGGGGAGGAGAGAGGCGGGAACCGCGGCAGAATCGGTGGATAATCTGGCGGTCGTCGCCTAAATAGATATATCGTTCCATACGCTCCAGCAACGAATAGTTGTCGTGATTCAGTTCGCTGTCGTCGATGACGAGTGCGTCGAACTCATAGCCGGGTTCGAAGCTGCCCACACGGCCGAAGAAGCTGCCTGCCGACTTCGTAGCCATCCAGAACGCTTCTGACAGGGTGAGGAACGGCCGATCGTGCTGCTGCTGATAGTGCATCTTGCTCACCTGGATGGCATAGACCATCATACGGAAGATGTTCAGGTCGTGACCGCCGCTGATGTCGCTGCCAAGACCTACGCGCAGTCCCTCATCGAGGAACTTCCGGATAGGCGCCATACCAGATGCCACGTTGAAATTCGACGTAGGACAGTGGGCCACCATCACGCCACGGCGCTTCATCAGTTCCAGCTCTTCGCCTTCAGTCCATACGCAGTGGGCCATCACGGTAGGCGTCTGCCCGAAGAGGCCGTAACGGTCGTAGGCGTCGCCGTAGCAGGTGCTGTCCGGCTCCAATGCCTGTACCCAGGCGATTTCGTCCTTGTTCTCAGAGAGGTGTGACTGTACGGGCAACTGGTATTTGGCTGCCAGCTCGCCACAGGCGCGGAGCATCTCAGGGGTGCAGGTGGGAATGAAGCGAGGGGTGACGATGGGGCGGACGAGAGGAAACCCCCTCCCGGCCTCCCCCGACTGGGGGAGGAGGGGGGAAGGCGGAAGGAGATTAGTTTCGGGGGGATAGGAGGAAAGCAAGCTTTCATAGCCTTGGGTGTAGGATTCGACAGATTCGGAGAGGGCTTCGGGACAGTTGCGATTCATCGCCACCTTACCCACCAGCGCACCCATGCCGGCCTCTTGGAAGAGGCGCATCAGCAGACGGGTGCTCTCAGTATGGATTGTAGCAAAGACACAGGCCCGCATGGTGCCGAAGCGCCAAAGGTCGCGGATAAAGCGACGGTACATCCGCTCGGCATAGGCCGTGTCGGCATATTTCATTTCCTCGGGGAAGGTGTAGTTCTGGAGCCAAGGCAACAGTTCCAGATCCATCGCGATGCCCTGGTTGCGATACTGCGGGGCGTGCACGTGCAGGTCGTTCATCGCTGGTATCAGCAGACAATCGCCGAAATCAACGACTTCGGCATCCTGACAATCTAACGACGCCAGATCGGCCGCCACTCCTGTCACGCACCCATCGGCATCAACGGCTACATAGCCGTTTTCTAACACTTCAAAACGGCTTCGCTCTTTCGTATAGAGTATATGCGCCTTATAAATCTTCTTCATAATGATTCAGTTGAGTTTTAGCCCCCCGAACATTTATTCTTCTTCGACTGACCACCTATCAGGGATGCCACTGTCGTTTCTGGGCCAATCGACACCTGCTGCCTTAACGAAGATACAAGAGGTTTTGCCTGGTGTACCTTTCAGCCAGTTATAGGTACAATTACTTGACGGGATGTCGGTTGCCAAGCACTTCAAGTATGTGAAATTAGTGCAGCCGTTGAACATATTATAGTAGCACTGCTTCTTCAGCACGGTGGCTGGAAGCACGAGATCCTTGCCCTCAGTGTGGTAGATATATGTATTTTCTTGGAATAGGTTCTGGAAGGTATATGCGTATGGAAGTTCCGTCATTGTGGCAAAGTTGTCCTTGCTCAGCAGGCTCATGATGTTGCCATATATGTAGCATTTTGCTTTGCATTTGATCCGCATATAATTGCTGGAATTAGAATTTCCTATTGTAGCCTGCGTGCCACGGAATCTGACAACGTCACCCTTAATGATGGAAATTTCTTGGTTGCTCTTATAGGTTTTCCACTCATCACCGTTCTTACTATACTCTAGGTCGCCGCTTCCTGTCGCCCATACAGAACCTTTATTATTGTCGAAACACTCAAAGGTCAGTGGATCGGTATAGGCTCTGGGCTTTTTCTGCATCTTTGCCGTGATACGGTAGAACTTGCCGTCGGCAAAGGTCTTGGTCCCGGCGGTAGTATAGGTATATATGTCTTTGTCGTCGGTGGCAGTAAGCTTCACCGCGGCATTATTGATTCCGCTAATGGCGGCGTATAAGTCATTGGTAGCTTCTTTCGGAGTGATGGTGATGGAACCTGGTGAAGTGTTCTGTAGCAGTCCGTCGGCCTCGATGGTCAGTTTTTTTACCGGCAAATCGGAATTATCCGCTTTCTTAAGTGTAAACCTGACGATGGACTGTAGGTTGGTAAAATGGGCATCGGTGGCCGAGACAAACGAGTCATCGGCATAATTTACGGTCACCGTTGCCGTCGCATAGTCGTAGTTAGCAGCAATATCAGCCAAGGTCCCCTTTTGTCCGGTATAGTCCCTTCCAGTTCGGGGGAAGGCAAGGGTCAGCTGGTCACCCTTTTTGACGGTTCTGTTGAGTGTAGCTTTGAGTTTTGTCTGGTTAGATCCATACGACGTGGGTACCATGTTGCCGAGCACGACATTGTTATCCGAGGACAGAACGACCACTTGGTCGCCCTCACTCCAGATGGCGTTGATGGCGTTGTTCACGGGGGGATTCAGCCCACGGGTATCTGGAGTCGCATTGCTCTTCGTGGCATCGACGGTCAGCGTGCAACCCTTATCCGGGAGAATGTCCTCCCGGATAAGGTCGCTGCTGCATGCTGTCCATGCAATAACCGCTAACGGCAGCAGGATTTTAATCCCAAACCTCCTCACCGCCATCAATGTAGGCGTCACGTTCGGTATAGGTATCGTCTTGCAACCTCATCGTGACTTTGTACTTCTTGAATGTGCCCTTGGTAAGGGTGACGTTTGACCTGGTGTAGCTGTAGACTTTACCATCACTGGACTTTGCCGTCAGGGTGTACTGATCAGCTGCCTCGTTGTCGTTACGGATGGCTACATAGAACACGTTAGTGGCTGCTGACGGTTTAATGACGAGTGCACCTCCCTTGTCTGTTGCCGTGCCGTTGAAACTACATTTCTTCACCAACTGATTTCCGGCTGTTGTAATGGTCAGCTCTGTGGTGTTAAAAGCTGTATTATTAGTATCAAGAAGCGTGAACCTGGCGATGGCCTGCTGTGCTGCTCCAAACAAGGCTGTTGTACCATAGACCTTGTTGTTGGCGCTGGCATCGATGTAGACGACACTGACGTTGGCCGTAGCATAGTCATAATTCTTGGAGATGGTCTCCCACGTTCCGTCCTGATTCGTGTACTCCCAAGTGGCGCGTGGATAGATGAGATTCAGTGCATCACCCTCTTTCAGGCCATCAGTAATAAAATGATCGCCTTCGAGCTTTGTTTTCGTAGGGGTGGCTGAACCACTAGTATCGCTCGTTGGATGGAGTTCACCTATTTTGTCCTGCCAGTTGTTTTTATATACCGTCACAAGGTCTGTAGTCGTCCAGAAAGTCTTAAGAACGTCACCAGTTACAGAGATGGCACGCGTTCCGCTCTCTTCACTGTCGACATAGTTAGACTTGACACCGTCAAGGGTTAACTGGGAATAGGTGGAGGGTTTCTGCTCGTCGTCTGACGAACAGGCACTGAATGTAGCTGTCATGGCCATCATGGCCATCACGGCAGAGATGCTCAATAAAATCTTTTTCATACTGCTTATTTTTTTGAGTTATACCTTAATTATATATTATTCTTGCATGACGATACTATGGGTGACGTCGTAGTCGGGATTGTCGTCACCGCCTTCTTGGTTGGATCCCTGCGACAGGTAGCGCAGATAACCGTCCTCAATCTCCTGGAGCTTGTCGTCTCGGCTGCCGAGGATATTCCTGAGGGTCTCATCGTGCATCCTGTCCAGTTCTTTGTTCACCTCGTCCAGCTCCTCAGGCTTTTGGGATAAGACCTGGACATAGGCGCCCTGCTCCTCGGTATATACCTGGTCGATCTTCAGCTTGGCCTCGTCGTACAGGCTCTTCACCGCTTCGTTGAGGAAGTCGTAGCGGTTTTTGTCCACCTCTGGCATCTCGTATTCCAGATACTGCCGCTCTTCGGCGCCGACCTTCATGGTCTTCATGCTGAGCTTGAACTCCGGATGTACGTTGATCACGCCCTGCGTGATATACCTGATATATTCGTCGTTTTTCG
>JAEEPF010000141.1 GCA_016284635.1 Prevotella sp. | reverse complement strand
GGAATTCACGACGGAGACTTTCCTGCAAGTTAGTCATCACGGCTTTCTCTAATCGTAAATAACTCATAGTTCCTAATAGGTTTTATTATCAAATTAAGTTTTAGCATTCATTCCTCAAAGGTACGCATTTTTTGCTTACCGACAAAACTTTCCCCAAAACATTTAACAATTATTTGGGGTTTAGGCTATTGAATCACCCAAATCTCTGGTGTTCTTGTCTCTGCATTGAACTTCACGCCGATCTTGACAATCCTCCTGCCGTCAGTCTTATAGGGGATGGCATTGCCCTTGTCATTGATCTGATCTAAGGCCTCCACATAGCCGATACGTACCTCCTGATTCGGTATGGCGAGGGTAAGATTCCAATGTCGATGTAAGCAGCGACTTACCGAAACGGCGCGGCCGGCTCATGAAAATGAACTTGGCATAATGTGCCAACTTCCAGACTAAGTCAGTCTTGTCAACATATACATATCCGCCTCGGATGACTTCCAAGAACGTCTGAATACCTACAGGATACTTCCTTTCTGCCATATTGAAGCTATTTTTGGGCAAAGATACGAATAATAATTCAATCCGCCAAACATTTGACTTGAAATCTTAGAAATCGTATGGTCTGTTCCCGTGTTGGAATCATTAAGACAGAAGTGATCATTACAGCCCACCGTAGAAGGTTCACGAAGAGGGAGCGACATTGCTGCCGCTCCCGCCGTATGAAATAAAAGATCTTGCAATTCGTCTAATTGGCAACCTCCTTAAAGTGCAAACTGATCCAGATGTTGCTGCCATCCTGCATGCCCTTTCCTTTGTCTATAACAACTCCGACTTCTTCACTAATCGTGGTAGATGACCTATCGTAGGTGCATTCCGAGGGACTGATATCATTATCATATGCATACCAATTGACACTGCGAGTTCCATCATCCCCCCATTCGAAGTCCATCTCAGGAATCTTTGAGTTCGTAGAAAAGCGGATCTTCTGTGTCTGGCTGACTAACCAGCCATCACCACCACCAGCCCAGACACCAGCCCAGCTCCTGCCGCCTTTGTTATTGGTATCGACTTTCCAGGAGAGGTTTGTCACGTTCGATTTTTTGTTTTCCAAAAGGGAGAGGTCGTCAATATCGAATTGGCACTGGACCGATTCACTGTAATTTGTTTCATTTACCTTATAGTTGATGTCGAAATGCAGCCCCTTGCCATTGGATGACACCGTGAGGAACTTGTCTGTGGCTTCAAAATCTATTCTTCCCATAGTGTTGTTGCCATCTATATCAGTATAGATGGTCATTTCTACAAATCCGTATGCGAATTGGTATTTATCTAAGCCTGTCAGCTCTTCACCAGCCTTCTGAGTAACCTTAACATCCATAAAGAATGTTTCATCATCTGTGCCTTTCTGAGCATTGGTAGCATAGCACCTAATGATGGTCGAACGCTCTTGGTTCTTTGTGTTGGGCTCGGCTGTCATTTCATAGACACCATCGTTATGCTTTTGAGATAGCCACGATTTGTCTGCCTCATCTATTATGACATTAGTATAATTAAAGCCCTCCCTATTGATTTTCAAGGTCTGCATGCCGCCCTCTGCCTCAAAGGTCAGCGAAGTGGGATTGACGGTTGGAGCCGTAGCTTGCTGCGTAACCTTTATAAGATGATACACTTTCTCTTCATCTTTGGGTTTCTCGGAGTTAGATGCATAGCACTTTACTGTAGCAGTACGCTCTTTTCCTGTCATATTAGGCATCGCTGTGATTTCGAGGGTGTTGCCAGAACCTACATTTACTGTCAGCCAGGAAGGAGGCGCATCAAAGCCTATATGCTGATAATCTTTAGCATCTATTGTCACAATCTTAGTGCCACCACCAGTCAAGAAGTTTAGTTCTGTGGAGGTAACGTCTTCACCCTTTTGCATGAATCGGAAATTGCAGGTGGCAGCGGGTTTACCCGTGCTACTCTTCTCATTATATCCCTCTATGATTACAGTTCCACTGCGCTTGTTACCCGTGTCATTAGCATTTGCACTGATTTTAAGTACCATACTTCCCAAGTTCTTATTGTATGTCAGCGACACGGAGAACCAATCCTGTTCTTCCGGTAGGCGATATTTTAAGTATTTGCAGTTTGTCAGAACGAGTGTCGTCTCATCCCCACCCTTGGTATCGATGGTAACCGTTGACGGGATTTTGACAAAGGGTTTCTGATCATCGTTGATGAATACCAAATTATAGCCCTCCTCGGCGGTGAATTTCTTGGTAAGGCGTTTTCCATGACTGCTAATGACTGTGATGGTCTTGGGTCCAGGTGTGGTGACAACGACCAACTCATTCTGATCATTGGGACTCCCTATGACAGGCATGCCAGTGCGGTCATCAGTAATAATGACGAGCTTAGTATAAATATCGAGACCTATGGATATTTCGACGGCAGCCTTGCCACCATCCTTGGCCATTTCATGCACGTGTCGACGCCCTTCCTCCACGCCTGTATCAGTCTTCTCGGTTTCTTCAACAGTGAGTTGCTCTGTGATTTCGTCGGCGATGTTTTCTGCAATATCATTAATCATGTCTACGGAGATGCCCCCATCATCGCCCATAACGTCACTGATGGCCGACTTGATGTCGCCCATAATCTGTTTAACTATATAGGTGTTCATACTCTGCCACTCTGGCTTGCCCTTAAGCATTTGTTTGGCCAGTCGGAGCATTTCGAGCTTGTCTTTGAGAACATCGCCCAGCTCAATGAGTTTGCTACCCATACCACCTGCCATCAGTTTGTCGATACCCGAAAGATATATCTCTCCTGTTGCTACAGCAACCTTGCTACTGACTCTGTAGGCCGACTTCAGGTATTCTGCATTACCAGTGAAGGCAACGGCGGCATAGTCTTGTGTGCGCTTGTCCTCATCGAGTATGCCTTTGTCCCGCCAGATGTGGCTGATGTTAACGGTGTAGGCGTTCAACTCGCCGTTATTTAGCATCAGAAAAAAATCGCGGGCATCTTTTGCACCTATTGCACTGGCTTTTCGGGGTTCCTGCTGTTTGTAGAAGTTATAAAGATCTTCCTGGGTCTTCTCGTCGTAAAGGCCAACCTTTGCCAATTTGCTGAGGTTATCCTGTATCCGCTCTAATTCCGCCTGTCCTTCTTCATCGCCAGTATTAAAGATAACCTTTAGGTTGCCTGAATTGCTGCGCGTGGTTGGCGTCATAAGTGTTGAAGACTCGATACGGTCTATGGCAGCAAGATACTTGTCTTTGTTGGCCATGAGTTGGGTAAAAGTCTCTACGGCAGGGTCTGGATTACTCTTTGGACCCGTGCCACAGAAGAGCTTATCATTCTGAAAGTCATTGCTGAGCATGCGGATGAACTCCAGACGCATGTACTCTATCTTTACACTGAGGTCTGTGAGCAGTTGCAGATCGTCATCCATGATGTCGTCGGCATCAACCCACGTATCTGTAACACCCTGCACTTCCATGAAAGTGCTCCCGTCATCGCTGACATCTTCATCCGCTTTATTACACGATAAAACAAAGATAGTAGTCAGCATAATAGCCAGTGCAGCCATCAAACTCAAAAGTCTTGTCTGTTTCATTTTCTTCTCAATTTTAAATTTCAATGCAAAAGTAGTTAATTAAAAAGAAAAAAGACTTACAAATCGTCAAAATCGACTTACAGATGATCATTTGTAAGTCGATTTACTGAAGATTTGTATATTTGACGGAAGATTATTCTTTAGCTTTCCACTCGTTGGGGGTAAGACCTGTGACAGATTTGAAAGTGCGGAAGAAGCTGGTCTCATTGGTAAAGCCTGACTGCATCCAAACTTCGGCAATCTTGACATCCTTCTGTCGGCGCATGAGCTGCTTGGCGTATTCCACTCGGTAGGTGCCGACGAACTGCGAGAAGGAACAGTCACGCTGGCTGTTGATGCAGTTGGAGACGATGTTGCGGTTGGTGTTAAGCATGGCAGCCACATCATTGAGTTTCAGGTCGCTCTGTAGATAGGGTTGGTGTTGCTCCATTAGGTCGCAGATACGCTGCATCAGTTGCTCGTCGTTGTCTGAGGAGACTGAATCAATGAGACTTGTCGTGCGATTCTGTTCAAGATCATGGATCTCTAAATCTATAGTCCCATTACGATGCTTCCTAAGCAGAAGCATCACGATGACGAAGACAGCCACTACAGCCAATGCAATCCACCAGAAACAGCCATGAGTTAAAACTGCCGACGTTGCAAAAGTCCGAGTGCCAAGATGCAGGAGGTAGACGGAGGCCAAGGGTGAGAAGTTGTCGTTTTCTAACTGACCGCCATGTCTTTTGTTGAAGTTATGGCCACCCACCATCATCAAGTCACCGTCGTCTGTCAAGACAATCATGGGAGACCCAGCATCGGGCAACACGTCGGTGTAGTAAAGCGTAAGGGGTGCTGGTCTCTTGTCGTATTCCACACAAAGCACATAGCTACGGCCTTGCAAGTCGACTCCATGGACATATCCCCGACAGGCTTTTCTGTCAGCAATGAGTGGGGAATACCAGATGATGGAGTCAGAGGGCGAAAACCCCACCTGCGGTACAGGGCATGTGGTGGGCAACAACGAGAACGTGGTGTCACGCACCAAGACAAAGCCCAACTGACGACCAAAGACGTTCCAGGTCGTGGTATCTTTTTCACTCCAGCCTTGCATAGCAAGCAGATAAGTATAATCGTTCTTGGACTCATCGCCAATGAAACTGAGGTCGTTAGGAAAAGGTGCCTCAAAAATAATCGGCTGCCACTTATATAAAATAGGTACGCGAAATGGATCGCCCTTCAATCGGTCTACCTGATCGCTGAGGAGAGGTTTGCCATACGGACTCTCATTGCCTAAGATCAGGATGTCGCCATCTGAGGTACGGAGAAGACAAGGCACAGCCCGTCCCATGGTAACATCCTTGACTGGAGAGAAATTCCTGTCACCGTCGAACAATTCTATACCATCGTCAGCATACCAATTGCCTGAGACTACAATTCGGCCGCTGTCCAACTCGGCACCAGAGGCAAACGTGCGTTTCATACTTAGGATACAGAATCCACGGAAGGTATGGGTCTCTGGGTCGTACTCCTCCACTGGACAACTCTGTCCTACTCCCATCGGTTCGGCATGACCGCCCGCTAAGAGCACCTTGCCAGAGCGAAGCACTACACAGAGACCATTGTCGTGAGGATAGGCCATCTCCACAGGATGCCACTCGCCGTCCTTATAGTATTCGGCTGTAGGTGTGGGAATGAAGTTCGTCGTATGTCCACCAAACACCGTCACCTCGCCATTTATGCAGATGGCAGAATGACCGTTACGGGGTATATTCAGGTCTGGCAGACGTTCCACATCCACTTTCACTAAAGGGCATTGTGACAACTGCCCACTGTCTTGTCCTATCGTCAACTGACAGAACAGGACAGACGAAAGTATCAGCCAATAACGCAGTCTTATGTTCATGCAGGAATGAGGAAATTGATGACCTCTTGCTCGACATTTATGCGGAAGGGACCAACGGGCGTTTTCATCAGTCGGCCGTCGACTCCGACCATCGCATGCTTGGCATAATCGACCGTCATTTCCTTGGTGCGGAAGGGGTGGACGCTGCGGTGATTGAGGAAGCGACCCGTCACCAGCAACCAGATGCCCTCTATCAGTTGCACCATCTCCGGATGATAGACCACCGAGACATCGAGCATACCATTATATGGTACGGCATTGGGAGTCTGTCCGTAACCTGGACCACTGCCGATGCAGACGGTCATCACCTTACGGTCGATCACATCGGTGTTGATCTTCAGCTTCATCTTGTACTCCATACGGTGGAAGAGCATGACAAAAAGCGACGATATAAAAGATAAGGTACGCGAGCCGAAGAGCCGACGCGTCTGACGGCGCAGGTTCATAATGTCGGCCGTCATACCGATATTGACACAGTTCAGGAAGTAACGGTGACACTTCTCACCCTTGGCATTCGTATAACGGATACAGCCAAGGTCCACCTGACGGATACGGCGCTTCACCAGCCAGTCGACAGTCTGTGCGATATTGTCCTCATCGAACTCCCAGAAACGGGCAAAGTCATTCATCACGCCGTTGGGGATGACACCAAGTGCGATGCTCTCCCTCACCTCCTTCTCCTCCATCATCAGACAGTTAGCCCCATCGTTAAGCGCCGAGTCACCACCCACGATGACGATGGTCTTATAACCATTGGAGATCATCATCTTCATCAGTCGTTCAACACTGTCGGCTGTCTCACTCTGCACGAAGTCGTAGTCAACACCACGCTCATCGAGAACCTTCTGGATCTTCTCCCAGCGCTTACGCTTGTTGCTGATGCCTGTCTTGGGGCAATACAGGATACCCCACTTTGTCGTTTCTACTGCCATTCTCTTTCTATTTTGACGACAACTAAAACAACTTGAACCGCTCGACCTCTGGTCGCTCGCAAGGCGAGAACTCTTCTTTTTCGCCCAAAGGGCGATTGTTGTCTATGTTGTCATGGTTGTCGTTAATATAAACTATTGTCGTAAATACTTATTATTATCTTTATTTTGTCTTCTATCGGGAGGGTGGCGTCGATCCAATGGATCTTGAAACCACGACGCTCCATGCCACGGAACCAAGTCATCTGCCGCTTGGCAAACTGGTGGATGGCAATCTCGAGACGTGTAAACATCTCGTCGTATGTGATCTTCCCCGTCAGGTATTCGGTCACGAACTTATATTCCAGACCGTAGTAGATGAGGTCGTCGGCAGGGATACCCTCATCCAGCAGAGCCTTCACCTCCTCGACCATCCCCTCTTCCAAACGGGCTTTCAGCCGTCGGGTGATCTTCTCACGACGCAGTTCTCTGTCGATGTCTATACCTATTATTAAACTATCCACCGGAGGCAACTCTCGTCTTGGTGTCGGATGCTCGATATTATAGGTTTCTATCTCAATGGCGCGGATGGCTCGTTGACAAGAGTCGACATCAGTCGTATTGTGCATGTTCGAGCCTGTCTTGGCTTTGAGGTCTGTCAGCATCTGTGTCAGTTCTGCCAACGACTTACCTTCCAACGAATCACGCAAGGCCTGGTTCTGAGGCACGGGAGAGAGATGATAGCCTTTGAGCACCGCCTCGATATAAAGTCCCGTTCCACCACAGAGAATGGGCACTGCTCCCCTACTCTGAATGTCCTGATAGGCATCGAAGAAATCCTGCTGATATTCAAACAGGTTATACTTCGTACCTGGCTCCCGGATGTCTATCAAGTGATAGGGGATTTTTCCATAATCCCCCAGGTCCTTCCCCGTTCCGATATCCATCCGACGATACACCTGCCGTGAGTCAGCAGAGATGATCTCTCCGCCAATCTCCGCTGCCAGGCGTGCTGCCACGGGCGTCTTACCCGAGGCTGTCGGACCTAATATCGTGATCATCTTCTGCATTACTGCCCGATGTTGGATCTGGAGGCAAAGCCTTCACGGAGGTCAGAGATGACAATCTCCGTCAACTCGTCTTTGCTGAGATTCGTCTGCCCAGCCAGACGGTTGGCCTGTGCCTGAATACTCTTCTCAAAGACATTTCTGGCGAAACGGGCATTACCGAAATTACGGTCTTTCTTCTCGACGGCAATCTCAAAGCGGGTTCTGAGGTAGGCCTCAGTACTATCGTTGAGCGTATACTGGTTCTTCTTCATGTACATCTTAAAGATATCTGTCAGCTCTTGTCCCGTGTAATCAGGGAAGTCGATGTAACGGTTGAAGCGCGACTGCAGACCTGGGTTCGAGTCGATGAAGCGCTGCATCTCATCCTTATAACCTGCAACGACCACAACCAGACGGTCACGATAGTCCTCCATACGTTTCAGAATGGTCGATATGGCTTCCTGACCGTAGTCATTGCCGCTGCCATTCTCAGGCACTAACGAATAGGCCTCATCGATGAAGAGGATACCATCGAGGGCTTTCATGATAACTGTATCCGTCTTGGGACCCGTCTTTCCGACATACTCGCCCACCAATCCGGCACGATCGGTCTCCACGGTATGACCTTTCTTCAGCACGCCGAGATCCTTATAGATACGGCCGACGATACGGGCCACAGTGGTCTTACCAGTACCAGGCGATCCGTAGAACACCAGATGATACGACACCTTCGCCGTCTTCAGTCCCTGTGCCTCACGCTGCTTCTGCAACTTCACGAAGTTTGCCAGCGAACGGACTTCCTCCTTCACGGAACCAAGACCGATCAGCTCGTCAAGTTCCTTATACGGATCGCCTTCCAACGGTTCGTTCACAATGACAGAATCCTTCTTTTCTACCTGTTCCGTTTTCTGGGTTGTCTCATCTGTCACGTCAGTATTCTCTTCGTCATCTGCAAAGATAGCCACCAAGACACACAACACCACAAAGCCGATGCTCAGACAGCCGCAGCCCTTGAAAACCTTTCCCATTACATCCTTAAAGTCACTCATATCCATTAAGTTTTGATTTATGATTTTGGGGACAAAGGTACGAAAAAAAAGCCGTCCGACAAAATCGGACGGCAAATATTTTAGATTATCTGTGTAATCTGTGGCTTATTTGAGTTGACTTCGTCGACTGAAAACGCGACTCAGCCAAATAAGCAAGCTTTTTAGCGTTCGCTGCTTATTTCAGTTCAGCGAGGTACTTAATGGTGCGAACCATCTGAGAAGTGTAAGAGTTCTCATTGTCGTACCAAGAAACAACCTGAACCTGATAGGTATCGTCGTCGATCTTGCTAACCATGGTCTGAGTAGCGTCGAAGAGTGAACCGAACTTCATACCGATGATGTCGCTAGAAACGATCTGATCCTCAGTGTAACCGAAGCTCTCAGTACCAGCAGCCTTCATGGCAGCGTTGATACCCTCCTTAGTGATGTCCTTACCCTTCACTACAGCAACGAGGATAGTGGTAGAACCTGTAGGAGTCGGAACGCGCTGTGCAGAACCGATCAGCTTACCGTTCAGCTCAGGAATTA
>JAEEPF010000140.1 GCA_016284635.1 Prevotella sp. | reverse complement strand
AAGCTGTTCACCAAGGGTGAAGGCGGTGACGAGATGGATCAAAACTAACGGCTAAGGAGTTTTTTTAGTCTAAGGAATCAAGGAATCTAGGAATGGTGGCACCCTGTGCCATTGCTGCGCCAGAGAGGTGCAAAGAACCGGAAGATTCCTATATTCCAAGATTCCTTAGACAAGAAATCCCTAGAAGAAAGGAGATTAGCAAATGAAGAAGCGTATAGTCGAGATAGCGGTGAAGGTTGTAGTAGCCGCACTCACAGCCTTCCTGACGGCCATCACAACGACGAGCTGCATGGGATATGGGCCTTTTTGAGCCATAGATTGACACAGAAAAGTGAAAGGCTGAACCCAGCGACGACCTGACGATGATGTGTCTCTATATTGCGCAATGAGAATCGGTTAAGAGGTCTTGACAGACAGGAAAGATAGAGGGCGATCGCAGAAGCGGTCGCCCTCGTGTTATAAGGGAAGTTTGCAAGGGATTACTTGAAGAGGCTCTGGGCCATCTGGTAGAGGCAGCGGCGCCAGGTGAGGAACTCGTGGGCGGTACCCTCGGAGATGAGACCCTCGGCGTTGTAGCCGGCAGCCTTCAGGTCGGCGACGCTCTTGTTGATGCCGTCAGGATTCTCCTTGTCACCACAGCCCTCGAAGATATACTTCACGACCTTCGGATCCTTGATCTCATCGGGAGCATACTGTCCACCAGAGAGCAGTCCCCAGTAACCGAAGACCTCAGGACGGCGCAGGGTGATGAGCTTCGTCTCCATGCCACCCATCGAGAGACCTGCGAGGGCACGGTTCCACTTGTCGGGCTTGGTGAGGAACTGCTTGTCGATGACG
The DNA here is from genome assembly GCA_016284635.1 of Prevotella sp. Taxonomy (GTDB): domain Bacteria; phylum Bacteroidota; class Bacteroidia; order Bacteroidales; family Bacteroidaceae; genus Prevotella. The sequence continues at coordinate 8,197 of JAEEPF010000140.1, read as the reverse complement.
GGCATGAGCTCGTCGATGAGCAGCTTCTCGAACTCCTCGGCGGTAAACTTGCCGATGGTGCCGAACTTGAAGTCGTTGGTCAGACCGTAGGCCATCACGACGATGAAAGGCTTGATCTTGCCGTCGGCAATCAAGTTGTCCATGATGATACCGGCCTTACCCTGTACGGGCCAACTGGTCTCGTTCTCACCCCAGCCGTGCTGCAGGTACAGAACGGGATAGCGTGTCTGTTCGAGCTTGCCGTTCTTGCCCTTCACGAGCTTGCCGTAGCCATTGGGCAGATAGACGTTGGCGGTCTGCATCTTGCCAGTGCTCTCAGACCAGAAGTTCACCTGCTGGATGTTGCCGTGAGGAATGTCCTTGCGCCAGGCGTAGAAGTCCTGATCGGGAGCGGGAATCTCGATACCACTCTCCCAACGGCAGGAACCGAAGTAGTTGTGGGTGCCGGGATCGTTGAACACGCCGCCGTCGATGGTCAGGTGGTAGTAGTGGAAGCCGGGATCCATCGGACCCTCGGTGGTGCCTGTCCACACACCGTCCTTATCCTTGCGGAGCACGGTGCCGCCACGACCGCCGAGACCGAGGCTGACGATGACCGACTTGGCATCGGGAGCCACCACGCGGAAGCGGGCAAAGCCCTCAGAGTTCACCATCGGATACTCCTGTCCGGGCTGGTTCATGGGGTTGGGAACGAAGTCCTCCTTCGGCACGCGCTTGTCGGCAACGGGGTCGAAGTCGCGGATGATCTGCAGTGAGCGCTTAGCCTTGAAGTTCTCGTCGAAGGGCAGCGGATGGTTGTTCACACCCAGCCAGGAGTCCTTGTCGCTGAGGTTCCAGAAGGTCACGTTCTTGATGACATCCTTGTGCTTGCGGAAGATCTTGAACAGACGGGCGTACTGGTCTTCCTGCAGGGTGCCGATGTAGGGAGCCTGAGGCTTGGCCTCGCCACGGGAGAACATCAGCTGACCGCCGCTCTCAGTGTTGGTACGGAGGTCGAGTTCGGTGATGTGGATGGTGTTCACAATCTCCTTGAAGCGGTTGATGGCCTTCTCAAGCTGCTCCTCCTCAGGGAAGTAGATGTTGTAGTGGCCCTGCATGCCGATACCGTCGATGGGTACGCCAGCCTCCTTCATCTTCTTCACCATATTATAGATACGCTCGCGCTTGCCGTTGTCCACGCAGCTGTAGTCGTTGTAGATGAGCACACCTGTGGGATCGGCCTCACGGGCGAATTCGAATGCCTTGGCAATGAACTCGTCGCCGCAGAGCTTGAAGTGACGGCTCTGACGATAGGGGCTGGCGGGAACCATCTTGCCATCGACGAACTCGAACGGACGGCCGTCGTCGGCCATGGCCTCATTCACCACGTCCCAGGCATAGACGACATCCTTGTAACGGTTCACCACCGTGTGGATATGGTCGCGCAGACGCTCGTAGAACACTTCCTTCTTCACGGGCTTGCCCTTCTTGTCGGTGAACATCCAGTCGGCAAACTGAGAGTGCCAGCAGAGGCAGTGACCACGCATCTTGATACCGTTCTCACGGCAGAAGTTAGCGATGCTGTCGGCTAAACCGAAGTTCCAGACACCCTCTTTCGGATGAATCTCGCCTGGTTTCCAAGCATTCTCGGCGGTGACGCTGTTGAACTGCTTCTTGATGATCGCGATCTGGGCGGGATCAGAGATGTTGTGCTTGTTGACGGCGACGCCAATCGTGAAATAGTCCTTGTAGGCATCCTTGAGTCCAGGACCTGCTGAATAGTCAACGGGACGTCCCCACTGTGCCATGGTTGGTAAGATGCTCAAGCATGCGAGCATCAGACCGGTCATAATTCTTTTTTTCATACTGTTTTGTTAGTTGGTTTATATGATGTGTAATCTTTTAATTTTTTAATTCTTTAATTTTTTAATTCTTTAATTTTTTAATTCTTTAATTTTTCAATTCTACCGTCAGCTTCTGGAGATCCTTGTCGGCGGAGCTGGTGCCATAGAGAATCTCGTACTTGCCGGACTTCGTGCGCATCGTGTTGGACTCTGCATCCCAGAACTCGAAGCTCTTCTTGTCGAGGGCGATGGTAGCCGTAGCGGTCTGTCCAGGCTTCAGCTGTACCTTCTTGAAGCCACGGAGCGACTTCAGCGGGCCTTCCTTGTCGGAGAGGTCGCGGATATAGAGCTGCACGACCTCGGCACCCTGGCGGGCTCCTGTGTTCTTAACGGGGACGGAAACGGTGAATCCAGCTTCTCCAGGCTTTCCGGATGTGGCGGCTTCACCCACCTCGAAGGTGGTATAGCTCAGGCCATAGCCGAAGGGGAAGAGGGCATCGTTGAAGTAACGGTAGGTGCGGCCCTTCATCGAGTAGTCCTCGTAGTCGGGCAGCTGGGAGTCGTTCTTATAGAAGGTGACAGACAGCTTACCCTCGGGGTTCTGGTCGCCAAAGAGCACATCAGCCACAGCCGTACCACCCTCCTGTCCAGGATACCAGGCCTGTACGATGGCGTCGCAGCTCTCGGTCTCAGGCGTCAGGGCGATGGCGGAACCAGAGCAGTTGATGAAGATCACCTGCTTGCCGGCGGCCTTCAGGGCCTTGAGGAAATCACGCTGCACTTTCGGCAGTTCGATGCTGGTGCGGTCGCCACCCTTGAAGCCCTCGATATTCACGGGCATCTCCTCACCTTCGAGGGCGGGTGAGATACCGCCGCAGAAGATCACCTTGTTGATGCCTTTCAGCTGGGCGATGGTCTGCTGATAGTCGATGGGCAGTTCACGGGCCACGTCGATTTTCATCGAGGCACCCCAGGTCTTCACGGTCTGGAAACGTACTTCGATCTTGAACTGCTGGCCCTTCTCTGCATTTAATACGGTACGCGTGGGCGTGGCGCGCCAGGTATGCTGCATGATCTTCCGCTCACCGTTGACGTAAACTTCGAAATGGCCTGTAGATTCCACGTTCAGCACATACTCGCCAGCCTCCTTCGGAGTGAAGGTGGTTTCGTATTTGGCGGAGAAGTCCTCGATGGGCAGGTTGGGTGCAAAGACATGCATACCTGCTGTGGTCACATTGACGGGTTTTGTGTAGTATTCGGTGGTGAAGGGCTTGCCCTCCATCTTAGTGTTCGTCCAGAAAGTACCTTTCAGGCCCTTCTTGCCGTCGGGAGCGACACATTCCGTAGGCAGATGACATTCCATCACCTGATTGTAGGTCAGGTCGCAGCCAGGCAGATAGACGAGTTTCTTCTGCTTGGCCTTGATGCCGTCGAGAATGGTGACGGTGCTGTTGGGGGTGCCGTTGTAGTTACCCCACATCATCGGCTCGTTATCGGCATTGGGACCGATGACGGCAATCTTCTCCGCATTTTTCTTCAGCGGCAGGATGTTCCCTTTGTTCTGCAGGAGCACGATGCACTGGCGGGCCATATCGAGGGCTATCTGTGCAGAGGCCTTCGTTGACATGGCGGAGTAGGGGATCTTCGACCACTCCACGAGTGCGGGATCGTCCATCTCGCCCAAGTCGAAACGGCCTTCGAGCAGACGGATGACGTGCTTGTCGACCTCAGCCTCAGAGAGCAGGCCTTTGCGCACTGCCTCAGGCAGGCTCTTATAGGCGTAGTTGAAGCCGCACTCCACGTCGGTTCCGGCGAGGACAGCTTTCGAGGTGCCGTGTACGGCATCAGAGGATGACTTGTGGTTCTCGTAGAAGTCACTCACGGCTCCGCAGTCGCTGACGACGAGGTACTCGAATCCCCATTCGTCACGGAGGATCTGCTGAAGCAGGCGGGTAGAGCCGCAGCAGGGATCATCGTCGAGGCGCTGATAGGCGCACATCACCTCACGTACCTTTGCATCCTGTACCAGAGTCTTGAAGGCAGGCATATAGGTCTCCCAGAAGTCGCGGGCAGACACATCGGTGAGGTTGGCGGTGTGGCGGGTGTACTCAGGACCGCTGTGTACGGCATAGTGCTTGGCACAGGCCCAGAGCTTGCGGTACTTCGCATCCTCAGGTCCCTGCAGGCCACGTACCACCTGGACGCCCATAACACTCGTCAGGTAGGGATCTTCGCCGTAGGTCTCCTGTCCACGGCCCCAGCGGGGATCACGGAAGATGTTCACATTCGGCGTCCATACGCTGAGGCTGCGCATCTTCATATCCTCGCCACCCAGGTCGTACATGCGGTGGTTGTACTGGGCACGGAACTCGGTGCTGGCCACATCGAACACCTTGTAGAGCAGGTCGGGATTGAACGACGCCGCCATGCCTACGGGCTCAGGGAAGTTGGTGACATTACCCATATTGGCGGCACCGTGGAGGGCTTCGCTCCACCAGAAGAACTTCTTGATGCCGAGGCGCGGAATAGCTGGACTCTCGTCGAGCATCAGCTGTGCCTTCTCTTCAAGGGTTAGACGACTGCAGAGATCCACTGCACGCTCCTTGGCGCTCAGATTCGGATTCTGATAAGGAAAATTCTGTGCCGACAAACTGACGCCGGCACAGAACAATGAAATAATAGATAATAAGCGGTAATTCATATTAAATGGAAATTTTTCGGTGCAAAGGTACGAAAAAAACTTGCATCGAATATTTCCATTTGTAACATATACTTTCGTATAAGTATCATTGACATTTTTTAGGAGTGTCAGCAAAGGCGATTATTGCCTGCTGACGGTGATCGTCTGCCCAGGGGTGGTGTCGATGTCGTACTCGAAGACCTCCTTCACAGGAATCAACTGTAACTCCGACAACTCCGATGAATGCAGGGGTTTCGGTATTTCCGGCGATGCGAACAACGGATTCGGACAGGCACCCGTAGCCTTGCGCAAACCGTTGCCCTTCAGAGGGACGTAGGAACGCAGGCGAAGCGTGCCTCCGATCTTGGAAGTAATCGTGGCCTGTTGCAGCTGTCCATCGGTCCAGGAGATGTCAACGGTAAAGGCTCCACGGGCCTTCAGACCCTTCACTTCTCCCTGACTCCAGGCATCGGGTAGGGCGGGGAGCAGATGGACGGCATTATCGTGACTCTGCAGGAGCATCTCACAGACACCTGCCGCACAGCCGAAGTTGCCATCGATCTGGAAGGGCGGATGGGCATCGAAGAGGTTGGGGTAGGTACCGCCACGGGGACCCCATTCGGTGGTATAGGGAATCACGTTGAGCATATTCTTGATGATTGTAAACGCGTGGTTACCGTCGAGCATACGGGCCCAGAAGTTGATCTTCCAGCCAAGACTCCAGCCTGTGGCCATGTCGCCGCGCTGATTCAGGGTGTTCGCAGCAGCCGTGAAGAGATCAGGGTGTGAGTAGGGCGATATCTGATTGGAGGGATAGAGACCGTAGAGATGAGAGATGTGACGGTGCTCGTCCTTGGGATCGTCGCCGTCGATCATCCATTCCTGCAACTGACCGTAGCGGCCTATCTGCATGGGAGGCAGCTTCTTGATTGAAGATTGAAGATTGATGATTGAAGATTCGTCTTTGCCGAGGATTTTCGCAGCGGCGAGGGTCTGGGAGAGGACATCGAAGACAATCTGGTTGTCCATCGTAGAGCCTGCGGTGACGGTGGTCTTCTTGCCTACGGGACCATGTTCCGGTGAGACGGTGGGAGCGGTGACGAGCCAGCCTTCGGCCTGCTTGATATAGCCGTCGGCAGGGTAGGGCTGCAGATAGTCGAGCAGGAAGTCTGCTGCACCCTTCATGATGGGGTAGTATTCGGCGAGGAACTGTTTGTCGCCGGTATAGAGATAGTGTTGCCAGAGGTGGGTGGTGAGCCAGGCTCCGCCAGTGGGGAACATACCCCAGGTGGTGCCGTCGACAGGACCTGCAATGCGCCAGAGGTCGGTGTTGTGATGAGCCACCCAGCCACGACAGCCGTACATCTCCTGTGCGGTCTTGACACCCGTTTTACTGAGGTCGCGGATCATCGAGAAGAACGGCTGCTGCGTCTCTGCGAGGTTGCCGATGAGAGCAGGCCAGTAGTTCATCTCTGCATTGATGTTGATGGTGTATTTCGAGTCCCAGGGAGCATCTTTCTTGTCGTTCCAGACGCCCTGGAGGTTCGCGGGCTGTCCTCCGGGCTGCGAAGAAGAGATCAGGAGATAGCGGCCGTACTGCATCATCAGCGATACCATGTCGAGATCGAAAAATTTATGATTTACGGATTTGCCATTTACGATTTCGTCTTCGGACGCATTGAAGGCTGCGAGGCGCTGATCGGTGGGAATCTGAGTATTCGGATTACCCAGCGTTAGCGACACCCTATTATACTGCGCTTGGTATTTCTTGATATGGGTCTTCAGCAACTGCTCGTAACTCTTCCCGTGCAGCGAGGCCAGTGTCTCTTTGTTCTTTTTCTCTCCGTCGCCACTGACGTCCTGATAGTTCACGAAGTTTGTGGCAGCCACGATATAGAGTGTCGCTGTGGTGGCACCGTCCACGTGCAGTGACTCTCCGTCGGTCTTCACGTTGCCGTCTGCTTCTACCAGTACCTTACAGTCTGCCTTCAGTCCTGGCTGTATGCCTTCCTGCTCCACACCTTCGACGGTAGCCGATAACAGGTTCTCCTGTCCGTTTCCGCCTTTTACGACGGGTGAGATGATTTTCGGCTCCAACTGACTGGTGAAGGCGATTCCGAAGGAGAGTGCCCGCTTCTTGTCGGCTGTGATACGGACGATGATGACATTGTCTGCCTGTGAGGCGAAGACCGTACGCTCGTATTTCACACCTTTATATATATAAGAGGTGGTGGCAAGGGCATTGCCAAGGTTCAGTTCCCGACGGAAATCCGTGACGTCCGTATGGCCGAATGTCAGTTTCAGACTTCCTAAGGGAAGAAACCGCATGCCGTGGGGACCCTTGAAGAAATACTTGTCGATGATGGCGTGGGCGGCCTCTTCCTTGCCTGCGAAGATGGAGTCGCGCACTTCCTGAAGATGCGCCTTCGCCTCTGGGCTGTTATTGTTATGTGGAGAACCGCTCCAGAAAGTCTCTTCGTTGAACTGGATCTCCTCGGTGTCGGTCTTGCCATAGACCATGGCGCCGAGATGGGAGTTTCCTACGGGTAAAGCCTCCAGCCAGTGACGGGCGGGCTGACTATACCATAACTTGTGCTGTTGGGCCTGAGCAGCCAAAGTCGTCATGGCGCTAAGCAGGAGGGTGAGCAATCGTCTATTCATATCTAAGTTTATTATTTACTTTTTCGCCTTTTTACCTTTTTACCTTTTTACTTTTTTACCTTTTTACCTTTAAAAAAGAACCCCGGGACAAGAAACGCTTTTCTTGGGTCCCGGGGAAGGAAAAACTACTAACTACTAATATAACTAAAACAATTTTATTCTTGAATCTGGTGCAAAGTTACATCAAAAAATTGAAACTCTATTTATTTTCTGTTTCAGAAACTTTTTCATTTGTTTCAAACTGCATAAATGTTATATTTTCAATAGTTTTTTGTAACTTTTGCGAATGTTATTTGAACAGATAGGGAATAAATTGCTTCAATCCGCGACGCCAGGTGAGCCATTCGTGGTCTGTTCCTGTCGATTCGTAGTAGTGGGCGTTGATACCCATTTGGTTCAGATCCTCCACCATTTTCTTGGTGCCGAACATCTTGTCCATGCCTTCCGTGCCGCTCATCATGAAGAGACAGTGGATCTGTTTGTTGAAGGCTTCCGGATTTGTGAAGACACCGTCGTAGGCGGTCTTCAGGTCGAGGCCGAAGATGGCACCGCTGAAGGTTCCCATGTAGGAGAACTTATCCATATTGGTGAGGACGACGTCGAACGTCTGATGTCCACCCCATGACAGGCCGGCCATAGCACGGTGCTCACGGTCTGTGAGTGTGCGGAACTTCGCGTCGATGGTGGGGATGAGGTCGTTGAGCAGCACCTGATAGAACGAGTTGCCGTAGGTGCTCATGCCCTGACGGTTGTCGCCGCCCTGGAACGGGGCCTTGATGTCACCGCTCTCCATGACTACGATCATCGGCACGGCCTCACCGCTGGCGATGGCATTGTCCATGATGTGCTGCATGTGGCCCTGCTTGCTCCAGCCTGTCTCGTCCTCGCCCATGCCATGCTGCAGGTAGAGCACGGGATAGCGCTTCTTGGCGTTCTTCTTCGCGTCGTACTCAGCAGGGGTATAGACCATCGCATGACGCCACTCCTTCGTAGATTCGGCATAATAGTAGAACGAACGTACCTCACCTGTGGG
>JAEEPF010000014.1 GCA_016284635.1 Prevotella sp. | reverse complement strand
GTGCCTGTCATCGCCTTTGGTGTGTGCCTCTTCTCCGTCACCTTCGGCCTCGTATCGGGTCGTCTGCGCAGCCTATCCGACATCCTCGACACCCTCAGCACGGGCATCGCCCACGGCGCCCCCCTCATCGTCATCTATCTCTTCGCTGTCCAGTTCTTCGAATCCTTCCGCTTCGTCTTCGGCTAAGAATTTGTAAGCGCACGATTGAGTTTGTTACAGTTACAGTTGTTACAATTAGGTTTCTCAGAACCCCAAAATCTTGCAGGATTTATATAACTTGCTGATATACAGATAATTATATATATTTAAGATTTTTGCGAGAAAAAGAAAGCATACTGTAACAACTGTAATTGTAACGGACTAGCTAGTAATAATTTAGCTAAAAAACTGAATATCAATAAGATACGTTATTACTAAAGCGGCAGAGCCAGCTATGCAATCACTCGGTATGGGTCAGAATGTATCAAATTTTTGCTCTCGTAGGCATCATAAGCGATGCACGAACCCCTGTTTTCCGATGCTTTAACCTCACTTGGCGCACATGTCAGCGACGCTGAATTTTAGTACCCAGTTAATACTTTGAAGGAAATATGTTGCATGATAGCCATTATCGTAGCCGATTCAGGCTTTACACAAAAAGTCAATGTAACTTTTGTAACAGTTTTCCTGCCCGGAGCAACCTCGGACTTTAGTGGCACTAAAGTGGGACTTTAGTTAGGGTAAACTCCGACTTTAGTCTGTCTAAAGTCCGAGGCCCACTTGTGCGTTCTTGCGGTAGCCCATGCCGGTGACGTGGCAGATGAGGCGGCCGTCCTGATTGGTGACGCGCACCTCGACGGCGGGGATCTTGTGGTGGTCGGCGACGCTGACGGCCTCGGCGGTAAGGGTGTCGCCCAAACGGGCGCTGGAAACGAACATCAGACTGTTGGAGATGCCGAAGGTGAGCTGTCCGCCGTGGTTCATGAGTGCCGCGATGGCGAGATCGGCCAGTGTGAAGAGGGCACCGCCCTGGCACACGTCGCCGCCGTTGAGATGGGCCTCCGTGACCGTCATCACCGCGACGGCGCGATGCTCATCTACTTCTGTGATCCTGCAGCCCGCAAGGACAGCAAAGCGATCCTTGCGGTTCAGCAGTTCCTTGATGTCTGCGGGCTGCGGGATATTTTCTTGAGTCATAATCTGTTTATGTGACGGCTGTTATCTCCTGGCGACGACCATCAGGGTGAGGTCTTCGGCCTGGGGAGTGCCACCTGTATAGTTGTCGATGGCCTTGAGGATGTTGTCGTAGAACGGCTGCGGCTTGGCGTTGAGCTTCACGGCCTGGAGGGCCATGCCGCGGAGACGGTTGTCGCCGAGCGGCTTGCCGTCGGCATCCTTGGCTTCGGCGATGCCGTTGGTGTAGATGAAGAGCAGCTTGCCCGGCGCGATGGTGGTCTCCTGGGCGGTATAGACCGTGCCCGGCTGAGAGCCGGCAGGTGCTGTGTCGTCAACAGGTAGCAGGCTGATTTCCTCGTCGGTGAGCAGGGGCGTGTTGTTGCCGGCGTTGCAGTAGCGCAGTAGTCCTGTGATGAGGTCGAGCTGTCCGACGAAGAGGCGCATGGGGATGTTCTGTCCGTCGGCGATGGCCTCGCTGATGGCGTTGACAATCTGCTCGGGTGCCTGTCCGAAGGCGGCTGCCGTGCGGAACTGTGCCCATGCCATCGCTGCGGCCGTGGCGGCGTCGATGCCCTGTGCAGCGGCGCTGCCGATGCAGAAGAGCAAGGTGTCGTCGCAGAGCAGGGTGTCGTAGAAGCTGCCTCCGGGCATGGTGCCGGGCGTCTGCGAGACGTAGAGGGCCATATCGTTGCGCTGGGGCAGGGGAGCATGGGAGAGCCGCTGCTGGATGGCTGCGGCCAGGCGCTGCTCGGTCTCTGTACGCGTGCGTTCTGTGGCGACGGCCTCAATCGACTCAACGTCTTCCTGCAGTTCTTCGTGCGCCTTCTTCAACTGGTGGTGATGGTAGCGGCGATAGAGCATATAGCCTAGGATGAGGAGGAACAGCAGTCCGACGAGACCGATTCTCTGCAACTGGTTCTGGCGTTCGGCTGCCACCTGCTGGTCGCCGAGTTCCTCGACCTTGCTGACGATGACGGCCTGCTCGGCTGCGTCGATCTCCTTGGCGCGCTTGAAGGCTCCGGCGAGGGAGTCGCAGAGCTGCATGCTGATGGCGATGGCGCTGTCGCGACGGCCTGCGAGGAGGTTGGCCTGATACTTCTTCAGCACGAGCGACTGGATGTTGTCGAGCGAGTAGCCGTCGTCGTTGTCACCCAACAAGGCCGTGAGGCTCTGGTAGTTGTCGGCAGCCTCGTCCCAGCGCTTGGCGGCGATGAGGTAGTCATTGGCCATGATGCGTCCCTCGGGCGTCTTTGCGAACTCCGTAGCCCGGAAGGCGTCGAAAGACTTCGACGCCTCCTCGGTTCTGCACAGTCCTTCGAGGGCCTGCGCCTGATAGAGGTTGTAGCGGGCCTGCTGCTTGTCGACGTAGTCCGGATTGACGCCCGGTCGCTGCTCGTACTCGCTGAGCATCTCGCTCAGGTGACCGTTCCATTTGATAGCTTCGCGGTACTGGCCCGTGTAGTTACAAGCGTAGACGATGTTGACGAGTCCGGCGAAGGCGCTCTTATAGGCCTCGTCCGTGCGGTTCTTCTTCACGTTGTCGAGGTGCTTCTCGTAAGCTTTGTCGAAGCCGTCGGTCGTGGCTTCGCCAGAGGTGCCGAGACCAGCCTGGCAGCAGCCTATATAGATGAGCAGGTTCACGTAGTCGCTGGTGGTGTCGCACTTCTGTTCCTCCAGTTTCTGCACGACGGGCGCGGCGAGCTTGAGGCCGTTGGCGTAGTCGCCCCTGATGGCCATGAGGTTTGCCAGATGGCTGGCGGCCTTGGCGTAGATGTCGAGGTCTTCGTCGGCAGCAGCCTTGAGGGCGGTGTTGTAGTAGAACTCGGCCATCCGTCGGCGGTTGGTCCTGTCGCTGGCATAGCCGCGCCAGTAGTAGGCCTTGGCAGGTGTCAGAGTGCCTTTGGCCTCAAAATTGTCGGCCAGCTGCATCAGCTGCTTGTAGTCCTTAGCCTTGTGGGCTGACTCGATGAGCTGCTCGGCCCTCGCCATCTCTTCCTCGCTGGGCTTGTTGCCGCAGGAGATGACGAGGAACGAGGAAAGAGGAAGGAGGAATGAGAATACTCCCATCCACACCTTCGACCATCTGCTATTTTTTAAAACCATACTATACTTTAATGTAATCTGCGCAATCTGTGGTTTATTTTTACATCGTGGCTTCGACGACGTGCTTACCAGGCGAGTAGGGGATGACGGTGCCGTCGATAGGCTGGCCGTCGAGGATAACCTGCTTCACACCCTTCTGGGCGCCGTTGGGATGGATGGTGATCTCGTAGTCTGCGTCGCGGAACTTGCGCTTGACGGTATAGTCGCCGGCCGTCTCGGGCAGACACGGATCGATACGGATGCCATCGTAGTCGGGCTTAATGCCGAGGATAAACTCCGAGACGGTGTACCACATCCAAGCAGCGGTACCCGTAAGCCAGGAGTTCTTGCCCTCACCCGGACGGAAGGCGTCCTTACCGGCCACCATCTGACAGTTCACGTAAGGCTCCACCTTGTGCAGCGTCTGGTATTTCTCCTCGACGTAGCTTGGCAGGATCTTGGCGTAGTGGCTCCAGGCGTCGTTGCCACGTCCTGCGAGACACTCACCGATAATCACCCACGGATTGTTGTGACAGAATATGCCGGCGTTCTCCTTATAACCTTCTGGATATGAGCTGATTTCGCCATATTCGTAAATGTATTTCGTGAAGGCTGGGTTGTTGAGCACCATACCGTGTTCGCACTCCAAATACTTCTTGCAGGAGTCGAGCGACTTGGCCACCAGACCGTCCTCTGCGCCAATCTCGGCCATCGTGCACCAGCCCTGACTCTCGATGAAGATCTTGGCCTCGTCGCACTCGTTGGAGCCGATCTTACGGCCGTAGAAGTCGTAGGCGCGGAGATACCACTCACCGTCCCAGCCGTGCTTCTTCACGGCCTCGATCATCGCGTCGACGGCCTGCTGCATGCGGGCGGCCTCGTCAGCCTTGCCGAGTTTCTTGCAGAGGGCGACATAGTCCTTACCAGTGACAACGAACAGACCGGCAATCATGAGCGATTCGGCCTTGGTGCCTTCACTGACGTTCTCTGTGGTCTGGAAACTCTCGTTTGGATCCCAGGAGAAGCAGTTCAGGTTCAGACAGTCGTTCCAGTCGGCACGACCGATGAGCGGCAGCATGTGGGGACCGAGGTTCTTGATGACGTGGTCCATCGAGATTTTCAGGTGCTCGAAGAGTGTTACCTCCGTACCGGGCTGGTTGTCGAAGGGCACCATCTCGTCGAGGATAGAGAAGTCGCCCGTCTCCTTGATATAAGCCACCGTACCGAAGATGAGCCAGCAGGGGTCATCGTTGAAGCCACCACCGATGTCGTTGTTACCACGCTTGGTGAGAGGCTGATACTGGTGGTAGCAACCTCCGTCGGGGAACTGGGTGGAGGCGATGTCGATGATGCGCTGACGGGCGCGAGGTGGAATCTGATGGACGAAGCCCACGAGGTCCTGATTAGAGTCGCGGAAGCCCATGCCACGACCTACACCACTCTCGAAGAATGAAGCCGAGCGAGAGAAGTTGAAGGTGACCATACACTGGTATTGGTTCCAGATGTTGACCATGCGGTCCAGCTTGTCGTTTCCTGTGCGTACCTTATATATATTAAGGAGATTATCCCAGAGGGCGCAGAGCTCAGCGAATGCCTTGTCTACTTTCTCCGTGGTGTCGAGTTCGGCGATGAGGGCGTGGGCCTTCTTCTTGTTGATCACTTGAGGCGCCTCGAACTTCTCGTCCTGCTCATTCTCGATGTAGCCCAGCAAGAAGACGAAGTCCTTCGACTCGCCTGGCTGCAGGGTGATCTCGATGTAGTGTGAGGCGATGGGGCTCCATCCGTGGGCATGAGAATTACGAGGCTTTCCCTCCATCACGGCCTGCGGATCTGCAAACTCATTATATAACCCAACGAACGTTTCGCGGTCTGTATCGAAACCCTGAATGGGGGCATTCACGTGGTAGAAGGCGTAGTGGTTACGACGCTCACGATACTCGGTCTTGTGATAGATGGTCGAACCTTCGATCTCGACTTCTCCAGTCGAGAAATTACGCTGGAAGTTCTCCATATCGGTAGCGGCATTCCACAGACACCACTCCTCAAACGAGAAGAGCTTCAGCTGCTTCACCTCCTTCGATTCGTTCTTCAGGGTGAGTTTCTGCACCTCTGCCCATTTCTTCAAGGGCACGAAGAAGAGCACAGAAGCCTCCACGCCGTTCTTGCGGCCCGTGATGCGGGTGTAGCTCATACCGTGACGGCACTCGTAGAAGTCGAGCGGCGTCTTACAGGGTTTCCACCCCGGGTTCCAAACGGTATCGCCATCCTTGATGTAGAAGTAGCGACCACCGTTATCCATCGGCACGTTGTTGTAACGGTAGCGGGTGATACGGCGGAACTTGGCATCCTTATAGAAGCTGTAACCGCCGGCTGTGTTAGAAATCAGTGAGAAGAAGTCCTCGTTACCCAGATAGTTGATCCAGGGCCAAGGGGTCTGCGGGTCTGTGATGACATACTCGCGGTGCTGGTCGTCGAAATGACCGTAACGTTTCTGTTGTTCCATATTATGCTAAAATTAAGTTAGTGGCACAAATTTTGAGGCAAAGATAAGCATAAAATCTGATAAAAAAACAATATTAATATTTTTTTTGTTCGATTATTGCAAGAAAATGCTTACTTTTGCAAAAATTTTAGGATAAAGAGTATGAAATACGCATTAGTGACGGGTGCATCCCGTGGTATTGGTAAGGCTATTGCCTTGCGTCTGGCAGCAGCAGGCTGGCCGGTAGTGATCAACTTCCTGAGTAATCGTGAGGCTGCCCAGAGTGTGGCAGACGAGATTGCCGCCAATGGTGGTACGGCAGAACTCCTGCCCTTCGACACCTCTGACCCCAAGGCCATTGAAACGGCCCTGACGGAATGGGAGCAGAAACACCCTGAGGACTGGTTCGGCGTGCTGGTGAACAATGCCGGCATCCGTCGTGACAACGTGATGTTCATGATGCCCGACGAGGACTGGCACAAGGTGCTCGACACGACGCTGAACGGCTACTTCTACGTGACACGCCATCTGCTGAAACACATGATGCCCCGTAAGCGTGGCGGACGCATCATCAACATGGCATCGCTCTCAGGTGTAAAGGGACTGCCTGGACAGACGAACTACAGCGCTGCCAAGGCTGCCGTCATCGGCGCTACGAAGGCGCTGGCACAGGAGGTGGCACCACGCAATATCACCGTCAACGCCATAGCCCCAGGCTTCATTGAGACCGATATGACGAAGGGTCTGCCCGTGGACGAGCTGAAGAAAATGATTCCCTCAGGACGCTTCGGATCGCCTGATGAGGTGGCTGCCCTGGCGGCTTTCCTCGCTTCAGACGAGGCTGCCTATATCACAGGCGAGGTCATCAACATCAACGGCGGACTGTATACTTAGTAGTCAGGAGACAGGAGTCAGGAGACAGTAGAAATGAGAAGAGTTGTTATAACGGGAATGGGTATCTGGTCGTGTCTGGGTACAGAGCTGGCGACCGTGAAAGACTCACTCTATCAAGGCAAGTCGGGCATCGTGCTCGATCAGGACCGCTTGAGCTACGGCTACCGTAGCGGACTGATGGGCAAGGTGGAGACACCCGTCATCACCAAGCAGATGCTCGACCGTCATACCCGTGCTGGTATGTCGGAAGAGGCGCAGTATGCCTATATGGCCTCGCGCCAGGCCTTCGAACAAGCAGGTATCACAGACGACTACCTGCGTCAGAACGAGGTGGGCTGTATCTTTGGCAACGACTCGTCGGCCAAGCCCGTCATCGAGTCGTCGAAGATCATGGACGAGAAGCACGACACAGCGATGCTGGGCTATGGGCTCATCTTCCAGTCGATGAACTCGACGGTGAATATGAACCTCAGCACCATCTTCCATCTGCGTGGCGTGAACTTCACTATCAGCGCTGCCTGTGCCAGCGGCAGCCACTCGATCGGTCTGGGTATGATGCTCATCCGTCAGGGACTGCAGGACATGGTGCTCTGTGGCGGTGCGCAGGAAACGAACTATTATTCGATGGCGTCGTTCGATGCCCTCAACGCCTTCTCCGTCCGCATGGACGAACCTACGAAGGCCAGCCGTCCATTCGACAAGGACCGTGACGGCCTGATCCCGAGTGGTGGTGCGGCAGCCCTCGTGCTCGAAGACTACGATCATGCCGTGGCCCGTGGGGCGACCATCCTCGCAGAGGTCATCGGCTATGGCTTCTCCAGTAACGGCGGCGGCATCTCCGAACCCAGCGACAACGGGAGTGTGATAGCCATGACGCGTGCCGTCGAGGATGCTGGTATCGTGCTCGACGATATCGACTATATCAACGCCCATGCCACATCGACGCATCAGGGAGACATGTATGAGGCCATCGCCCTCGGACGGATGTTCCAAGGACAGCGTGCCCTCATCAGCTCGACCAAGTCGATGACGGGTCACGAGTGCTGGATGGCCGGCGCCTCAGAGATAGTCTACAGCATCCTGATGATGCAGCATAACTTCGTGGCGCCCAACATCAACTTCGAGAACCCTGACGAATACTCAGAGAAACTGAACCTGACGGCCAAGACCGTCGATATGGAAGTGAATATGGTGCTGAGCAATTCCTTCGGCTTCGGAGGTACGAATAGTGCATTAGTGATTAGAAAGCTATAAACCCATAACAACAAACGAATATGAAAAAGATGATGATGGCCTTGATGGCTATATTTGCTGTGACGACAGCTTTTGCAGATGATGACGAATTCAAGGTCGTCGAAGGCAGTTTCGTCGACGTGGTTCGCCAGCCGGGCAAGACCGCTACTGTGGAGTTTAACTATCTGGATGCTCAGGCAGTCGAAAGAACAAGGAGCGACAGGAGCCTGAAGCAGTTGTTGCAGGAGGATGACCCCAAGAATTTTGAAAGATGGGATTACCTCATGAATGAAGCCAAGAAGTTCTTCACAGAGCGCTGGAACGAGGAGAAAAAGCACAACCTGAAAATCGTAGATGACAAAAATGCTGACTATCATATCATCATCAATACTACGAAGTTTGATACGGGTAACTCTGGTGCTGCCACTTGGAGTGTCAGTAAACGCGACGGCGGTATCATCATCTGGGGCGAACTTATTATTCAGGATGCCAACGGCAATCGGGTTTGTAAGGTTGACCTTATCGACTACAGAGGTGCTTCATCAAGAACCCTTGATTTAAAGATTCCAACCTTCAAACGTCGTATGCAGATGTTCCACAAGAGTTTTGCCAAAGATCTTTTGGAAGACATCAAAAAATAATCTGTAGAGATGAATCTATCTCCCGCTCTAAAGAAGTGTTATACCGACGAACAGCTGAGTGCCCGTGAGGCACAGCGGCTGGCGGAATTCATCGCCTGGGGACCAGTTGTTTTCCAGGCTTCGAGACTGATGGTGAAATGGGGCATCCTCGACCTGCTGCGCGATGCCGACGAGGGACTGACGCGTCAGGAGATCTGCACGCAAACAGGCCTCTCCGACTATGCCGTGAAGTGCCTTTTGGAGGCCTCACTCTGCATAGGAACGGTTTTGGTTGACCCAGAGACAGACCGCTTTACACTCTCGAAAACGGGCTGGTTCCTTTTGAATGACCCTGCCACACGCGTGAACATCGATTTCAACCACGACGTGAACTACGAGGGCTGGTTCCATCTGGAGGAATCGCTGAAGAACGGCAAGCCAGAGGGCCTGAAGCACTTTGGTTCCTGGCCGACGGTCTATGAAGGACTGTCAATTCTGCCGGAACAGGTGCAGAAGAGCTGGTTCGGCTTCGACCATTTCTATAGTGACTCCTCGTTCCCTGAGGCCCTGAAGATCATCTTCGACGAGCATCATGTGCGTTCGCTCTACGATGTGGGTGGCAATACAGGCAAATGGGCGCTGCAATGTGTCGGCTACAACCCTGAGGTGGAGGTAACCATCCTTGACCTGCCGCAGCAGATCGCGATGATGCAGGCGAATATCAAGGGGAAGCCTGGGGCAGAGAGAATTAGTGGATATGGGATCAATCTGCTGGATGAAAAGGCGATGTTTCCGAAGCGAGGAGAATTGGACGCCATCTGGATGAGTCAGTTCCTCGACTGTTTCTCGATGCCAGAGATCGTTGGCATCCTGCGTCGTGCAAAGGCGGCGATGACACCCGGGACGCGCATCTATATTATGGAGACGCTCTGGGACCGTCAGCGCTTCGAGCCTGCGGCCTTCTGCCTCACCATGACGAGTCTCTACTTCACGGCCATCGCCAATGGCAACTCGAAGATGTACAACACTGAGGACATGGAGGCTTGCATCCGTGAGGCTGGTCTGGAGATCGAGCAGATCTACGACCATCTGGGCCATGGACACTCCATTTTAGTGGTTAGAGGTAAGAGGTGAGAGAATAGTGTAAATCCGTAAAATATAAATAAAATGTCAAGACAAGAAATTGAAGAAAAGGTGAGGGCATTCCTCATCGATGATCTGGAGATCGACGAAGAGAAAATCAGCGACGATGCAACTCTGAAGGAAGACATGGGCATCGACAGCCTCGACTTTGTGGACATCGTCGTCATCGTGGAGAAGAATTTCGGCTTTAAGATCAAGCCCGAGGAAATGACAGGTGTGACTACATTGCGCCAGTTTTGTGACTATATTGAAAGTAAAGTAGGGTAGTGGCAGAGAAGCAATGGGATGGTACGACCTATGGCAACAGTCTGATGCACCGTTGGCTGATAGGGATATTGCGGAAGGTGGACGTTCGTGTCGTCTACGTCTTTACCTATATCTTTGTCATACCGCCTTGTCTTTTCCGCCCAGGCTATAAGTTCATTTACCGCTACTTCCGCGAGCGTTACGGGGAATCGCCTCTTAAGGCCTTCTGCCATACTTATGTGAATCATTGTATCTTTGCTGAGGCTGTCATCGACAAGTTCGCGATGTATGCAGGCAAGAAGATCAATGTGACAATTGAAGGCTACGATAATTTCCTCCGTCTGTCTGATGAGGAGCCAGGTTTTGTGCAACTGAGTTCCCACATGGGTAACTACGAGATTGCGGGCTACACGCTGGTGACAAAGACCAAACATCTCAACGCCATCGTCTATATGGGTGAGAAGTCTTCCGTCATGGAGAATCGCAAGCGTCTGTTTTCCCACACGAACATAGGCATGATTCCCATTCGCGAGGATATGAGTCATCTCTTTGAAATCGATCGTGCCCTGACTGATGGTGAGATTATAAGCATACCTGGTGACCGTATATGGGGTTCGCAGAAGGCGCTCAAGGCAGAGTTCTTGGGGCATGAGGCCCGGTTCCCCATGGGACCCTACTCTGTGGCTACGATGCGAGGCCTTGATGTGTTGGCTGTGAACGTGATGAAATCGTCATGGACACAGTATACTATCTACGTCACGCCACTCTCGTATGATAAGGAGGCCCCCCGAAAACAACAGACCGAACAGTTGCTGCATGCCTACATCGCAGAACTTGAACGGCTTTTGAAGCAATATCCCACACAATGGTATAACTATTTTGATTTTTGGAAACAATGAAAGAGTTTACAGAAGAATTCCTGCGTCAGATTGACGTTCACGAACTGCTGCCACAACAGGAGCCGTTTGTGATGATAGGCCGTTTAACCCATTTCGATGAGGTGCGAACGGTCGCGGAGACCACTATTGCAGCAGACAACATCTTCGTCGACAATGGCCTCTTCTCCGCCAGCGGACTCATAGAGAATGTGGCGCAGACCTGTGCCGCCCGTATCGGCTTTGTCAATAAATACATGCTCAACAACGGCATCCAGATTGGTGTTATCGGAGCCGTGAGGAAACTTGTCATCAACAGCCTTCCTGCCGTCGGACAGACCATCACGACTACCGTTGAAATCATCAGCGAGGTGTTTGGTATGACTCTGGCCAAGGCAACGGTCACCTGTGATGGTGAGGAACTGCTGAGCACGGAGATAAAGATTAGCGTGAGGGAAGGGTGAAAAAGTGAAAAGGTGAGAAAATGGAAGGTAAGAAAGAACTGAGGGCTTCGAAGGAGTTGGAGATCCGTTTCAGCGAGATCGACATGATGAATGTGGTATGGCATGGTGCCTACGCCCTGTATTTCGAGGATGCCCGTGAGGTCTTTGGCGCGAAGTACGACCTGACTTATATGGGTTATGTGAACCACGGTTATTATGCGCCCATCGTCGAACAGACCATCCAGTATAAGAAGCCCATCCGCTATGGCATGCGCCCTCGTATCGACATTATCTACCGTCCTACGATCTCTGCGAAGGTCATCTTCGACTATGAGATCCACGACACGGCCGATGAGAGTCTGATTGCCACAGGCCACTCCGTTCAGGTGTTTATGGACTTGCAGTACCAGTTGGTGTGGGACAATCCGCCGTTCTATCTTGAATGGAAAAAGCGCTGGGACGTGGAGGGGGATAGTTTGTAATGGTATATAAAGTTGCTGATAATATATTGTCGCCCTTGGGAGCGACGACGGCGGAGAACTATCAGGCCGTGAAGGCTGGTCGTTCTGCGCTGATGCGTCATGACCAGCGGTGGTCGTTGCCAGATAAGGTGCTGACGGCCTCGTTGTTCTCCAAAGAACAGGAGCAGCAATTCCTTATCAGCGGCCTCTCCCGTTTCGAGTCGATGGTCGTCACCTCTGTCCGTGAGGCGCTCTCACAGACCACGCTCGACGTCTCGCAGTCGAATGTCATCCTTATCATCAGCACCACCAAAGGCGATGTGGAACTATTGGAGGAATCTCCTGATTCCAATATTCTTTCACCTGCGGACAGCGCCCAGCGCATCGCAAAGACCTTGGGTTTCACCACAGACCCTATTGTGGTGTGTAACGCCTGCATCTCAGGCCTCTCAGCCCTGATCCTTGCCTCGCGACTGCTTGAAGACGGACAGTACGACCATGCCGTAGTCTGTGGGGCAGACAGTCAGAGCCGTTTCATCGTCTCTGGCTTTCAGTCGTTGAAAGCCCTCTCGCCAGAACCCTGCCGTCCCTTCGATATGGAGCGCATGGGTCTGAATCTTGGCGAGGCAGCTGCCACGATGATCTTAAGTAAAGGAGTAGGGGACTGGACCCTCGGCCTAGGTGCCATCCGCAACGACGCCACCCATATCAGCAACCCAGCCAAGAACGGTGAAGGTTCCTATCTTGCCTTAAAGGCTGTGGTGAGCGATGGCGATCAAGAATCCCTTGCCTTCATCAATGCCCACGGCACGGCCACGATCTTTAACGACCAGATGGAGTCTGTGGCCATCGAACGGGCTGGACTAATGGACGTCTCAGTCAATGCCTACAAAGGCTACTATGGCCATACAATGGGTGCTGCTGGCGTTCTTGAGACCATCCTCTCTATGGCAGCCATGGACGACCAGACCATCCTCGCCACACAAGGCTTCGAGGAACTGGGCGTCTCAGGCCATATCTCCCTCTCTGCCTCGCACCAGCCCACCTCCAAATCCGCTTTCGTCAAGATGCTTTCCGGCTTTGGGGGGTGCAATGCAGCGTTGTTAATCTCGAGGAATGTGGAATGTGGAATGAGGAATGAGAATACTCCTGCCGCTGATTTTGCATCTGTTATTTCTGCCTCAGACATTTCTCATTCCACATTCCTCATTCCACATTCCACAAAACACACCGTCCTCATCCGTCCTGACGCTGTTGAGGTAGATGGACGTTGTCTGCCTATCGATGCCAATGGCCCAGCCCTCCTCACAGCCCTCTATCGCCAGTACGTGGGCGACTATCCGAAATATTACAAGATGGATCCCCTGAGTCGTCTGGGTTTCATCGCCAGCGAACTTCTGTTACAGGCTGAGGGCGCAGAACGTTTCGTGGCTTGTGACGATCGTGCTGTGATCTTCTTCAACCACTCCTCATCCATCTGTGCAGACAGACAGTACCTCGAGACCATTGCCGATCCTGACAACTGTTTCCCCAGTCCCTCCGTGTTCGTCTATACCCTCCCCAACATCGTGACGGGTGAGATTGCCATCCGCAATGGCTATCACGGTGAGACCTCGTTCTACATCCTGCCTCGTCGCGACGAGCGTCTGATGCAACAGATCTTGCAGGCCTCCTGTCTCGATCCCATGACCCAGTCCATCCTCTGTGGCTGGCTCGACTATGAGGACGACACCCATTTTGTAGCCGACCTGCGAATCCTTGAAGTGAAAAGTGAGAAGTGAAAAGTAAAAAGTAAAGAATCCGTATAATCCGTAAAATCCGTAGTTTAAATATAAAAATGGAAGAATTAATCTTAGAACTCAAGCAGCGCATCATCGAAGCGCTGAATCTCGAGGAGATGACTCCCGATGACATCGATACTGATGCCCCGCTCTTTGGCGAAGACGGTCTGGGACTCGACTCCATCGACGCCCTCGAACTGATTGTGCTCATGGAGAAGCGTTATGGCATCAAACTGGCTTCACCTGCCGAAGGCAAGGCCATCTTCAAGAGTGTGCGCACCATCGCTGAGTATGTGAACGAAAACCGTAAGAAATGAACATAGCCATCACGGGTGAAGGCATCATCTCCGCCATTGGCTACGATAAGGCCACGGTACTGGAGTCACTGCGCGAAGGCAGGTCGGGCATCGGTGAGATGCGCTATCTCCCTTCCACCCACCACGAGTTGCCTGTTGGTGAGGTGAAGTGGTCTGATGAGGAACTCCAGTCGCGTCTCTCCCTCGACCCCTCCGGCAAGTTCAGTCGTACGGCCATGATGGGCATGTGGTCTATCCGCCAGGCCCTGGAGGACAGTCTCCTTTTAAGGAGACAGGAGAAATGTCCGTCGCAAGAGTATTCTCCTGACTCCTGTCTCCTGTCTCCTGACTCCTCTAGAATTCTCCTCATCTCCGGCACCACTGTCGCAGGCATGGACCTTAGCGAACGCTACTTTGCAGAGATGATTGCCGATGGCGGTCATCTGGAGTATCTGCTGGACCATAGTTGTGGCGATAACACCCGTCTGATGGCTGACCACTTCGGTTGCTTCACAGACTACACCACCATCTCTACCGCCTGTTCCTCTGCCGCCAATGCGCTCATCCTGGGTGCGAATATGCTGAAGGCAGGCGAGGCTGACATCGTCGTGGCTGGTGGTACTGAGGCGCTCTCCTTATTCCACCTCAATGGCTTCAACTCGCTGATGATCCTCGACAAAGAGCGTTGTCGTCCCTTCGACGAAACACGTGCGGGATTGAACCTGGGCGAGGGGGCTGCATTCGTGGTGATGGAAACGGAAGAACATGCCCTTCAGCGTCAGGCACCCATCCATGCTTATCTCAGCGGCTATGGCAACGCCTGCGACGCCTTCCACCAGACGGCTTCGTCTGACAACGGCGAAGGAGCTTACCTCGCCATGCGTGAGGCGCTCGATATGGCTGGCCTGCAGCCTTCAGACATTGACTATGTGAATGCCCACGGGACAGGCACGCCCAACAACGACCAGAGTGAGAGTGTCGCCCTGCAACGCCTCTTTGGCAGCGATCTGCCACCAGTATCGAGCACGAAGGGCTTCACAGGCCATACCACCAGTGCATCTGGCAGCATCGAGACGGTCATCTGTCTGCTTGCCATGCACCACGGTTTCATTCCTGCGAACCTCGGCTTCGCGCATCCCATGGCATCAGGCATCGTCCCCTCTTTGGGTACTGATGGTTGCCAGCTCCGCCATGTCCTCTGTAATTCTTTTGGGTTTGGGGGGAATGATTCATCTCTGGTATTTTCGAGGAAGGAGGAAGGAGGAATGAGGAACGAGAAATGTCTGAGGCAGGATCAGAGGCAAGAGTATTCTCCTTCCTCCTTCCTCCGTCCTCCTTCCTCGGAAATCAAGGAACTCTCCCGCGTTGAAATCACCTCCATCGACCAACTCTCTGAGATCCGCGACTATATCAAACCGATGGAAGCGCGTCGGATGGGTAAACTGATGAAGGCCTCGCTGCTCTCTTCGCTGAAGGCTTTGAAGCAGGCGGGCATCGAGTGTCCAGACGCCATCATCACAGGCACGGCCTTAGGTTGCTGGGAGAATAGTGAGGCCCTCCTCATGCAACTCTTGGAAGAGGGTGAGGTGATGCTCAGTCCCACGAACTTCATGCAGAGTACTCACAACACCATTTCGAGCAACATCGCCATCCGTCTGGGTTGTCATGGTTACAACGTCACATACACCCAGTCAGATGATTCCCTCGAATGGGCACTCCGCGATGCTCGTCTGCTCCTGCAAAGTGGCCGTTACAAGACCGTCCTCGTAGGCTGTCATGATGAGACCACGCCCCTCTACCGTTCCCTCATGGCGCGCCTTGGCATCCATGACCTCCCCGCCATCCACTCCGTCGCGATTGTGCTTAGAAACGAATCTAAATGAAAAGATAAAGGAAACGAATTTGAATAATTGAAATAATTTTGTCCACTAATATGAATAATAATATTATAAAAATTAGGATTGATTATGGTAATTCGTTTCAAAAATATGAATAAATTATGGTAATTAGGGTTTATTATGGTCATTCGTTTCTTAAAATAGAATAGGAATATGTATAAGATATTTTCTTTCGTCATATTGCAATGCTTGTTGCTGACAGCTGGTCAGGTGTTCCTGAAGTTCGCCCTGATGCGCATGGCGCCCTTCGGCTGGAACCGCACGTTCTGGTCGAGTGTGTTCCTCAACTGGCAGTTTGCCGCCTGTGGCCTCTGCTTCCTCGCGGCCTCCCTGTTGTGGATGTACATCGTCAAGGCCTTCCCTTTCAGTGTCGCCTATCCGATGATCAGCATGAGTTTCGTCGTGGGCATGATAGCAGCCGTGGTATTCTTCCACGAACAGGTGTCGTGGACCAAATGGGCGGGTGTGCTGCTCATCATTGCTGGTTGTCTGCTCATCGCAGGCCCTGCCCAGGCACAAGATGCAAAGGTTGCCAGACAGCATATTGTCGAGGCTGCCCAGCGCATGAAGACCATGCAATGCGACTTCGTGCAGACCAAGCACACCAAACTGCTCTCTGAGGCCTCTGTGTCGAAGGGCCGCCTCAGTTACCGCCAACCCGACTGGCTCTGCTGGGAATACACGTCACCCACCGTCCATACATTTAAGATCGATGGCGAGAAGGTGCTCATGAGCGACAACCGAGGTACGCGTGAGGTTGACATCCGTCGCAACCGCATGTATCGTGAGATGGCCCGTCTGATGACGAATATCATGTCCGGCCAGAGTCTCGTTGGCGATCAGGACTTTCAGGTGTCGCTTGCTGCTGCCGATGAGAAGAAGACGGAGTGGGTGGCCACACTCGTGCCTCGTCGCAAGGAGGTGCGTCGTATGTTTGCCAGCATCATCCTCCGCGTCAGCTCTGCCAAGTGGCTCGTTCGTCAGGTGGAACTCGTAGAGCCCAAGGGCGACCGTACTGTTATCGAACTCAGTAATATTAAAATTGAAAAATTATAAAATTAAAAAATTATAGATTCATTATGATACTCAAAAACAGTTTATACTCCATCGAAGGTCAGCAGTCCCAGGAGAACGCTGTCGCGTATGACATCCGTCTCCATGCCGACCACTTCATCTACCAGGCTCATTTCCCTGGCGAACCCATCACCCCAGGCGTCTGTGTCGTTCAGATTGCCAAGGAACTCCTCGAGGAACATATCCAGCGTCCGCTTGCCATTAAGGCCGTGAAGAACGTGAAGTTTCTTGCTGTTGTCTCACCTTTAGAGCATCCGAATGTGCGCTACACCTTCCGTCAGATTCAGGACACCCCTGAGGCTGTCACCGCCCAGGTCGATGTCTCCGATGGCGACACCTCTATGACCGCTATATCCTTTACATGCAAATAATTTTTTAAAATAATAGTTTATGAGAAAGATTTTTACTTTATTGTTTGTTGCCATGACAGCCATTGCTGCCCGTGCAACAGATTACAATGTAGCTATCACGGTTACTGTAAACGGTGTGTCGTCTGAGCAGACAGGTGTCATCACGGTCGTTGAGAACGACGGACTGTATGACCTCACTGTGAAGAATTTCATGCTACAGACCGTTAGCGGCCCCATGGGTGTTGGCAACGTAGCAGTGAAGGGTATTGAACCCTATCAGGACGGCAACGCCACCTTGCTCCTCACTTCTGGTCAAATACAGATCACTGACGGCGATGACCCTAATGTTCCTCTCTGGTTAGCAAGTACACTGCCCCCCGTCAACATCCTGCTGCGTGGAAAGATTGAAGGCGATCATCTGCGCTGCTATCTCGACATCGACATGATGGAGAGCCTGGGACAACTCATCCAGGTGGCCATCGGTGAGGGCTGGCAGATGCCGAATCCCGGATTCGAGTTCTGGCACGCCTCTGATGCCACCCATGAAGAGCCCAACGGCTGGCATTCCTTTGAGAGCGCCACAGGAGACCTGGCTTTATTTGCCGGTCATCATCTCACACAGTCAAAGAAGGCTCATTCGGGTGAGTACTGCGCACGTATCTATTCATCATCCATCTTTGGCATCGTAGCCAATGGCACGATGACCACTGGTCGTCTGAATGCTGGTTCTGCCATCGCATCTGATGCTGCCAACAATGCCTACATCGACACATACCTGACCGATGTCGACGGCAATGGCGATCTTTTTTACATCCCCTTGTATTCCTGTCCCGATTCAGTGGCCGTATGGGTGAAGTTCAAGCAGGGCTCGCCCAACGCAGAGCATCCTTACGCCACCATCAGCGCTGTCATCACCGATGGCTCTTACTATCAGGACCCTGAGGACAAAGCCTACACCAACGTCGTAGGAAAGGCCAAGAACAACAAGATTGCCACCACTGGCGGCGAGTGGGTTCGTGTCACGGCTCCTTTTGTCTACACGGAGAATGACGTTGATCCGAAGGCTGTGCTGGTAACCATCTCCACCAATGCGGATGCAGGTGCTGGCAGCGATGGCGACGAAGTGTTGGTCGACGATATTCAGTTCATCTACAACGCCAAGGTGACCGGCATCAAGATCAAGGGTCAGGACGTGCCAGGCTTCAGCCCGGAAGTGACGACCTATGAGATGGAACTCAACGAAGAAATCACGGCAGACGACATTGAGGTCATCGTCGAAGGGAATACCGCCCATGTGGCCAAGAGAGTGACGTTAGTTGACGACAGCTATGTTTGTTCTGTTGTCGTGCTCAGCGCAGATATGTCGGTGATGTCGCACTATGTCTTCGACGTCAAGAGCAGCGCCACAGCCATTCGTGGTATCCAGACTGCCACCAACCGTTCTGCCTCCTATTTCACGCTCGATGGTCGTCAGGCCAAGACGTTGAAGCCAGGTCGGATCTACATCTGCCGTCAGGCCGACGGAACGGTCACTAAGGTTCGTCAGTAATCATCACGTACTCGTCACACTTCGCCACGGATGATGTCAACCACAGACCACACTGACCAGAATCGACAGCGTGAGATGCTCCGTGACAGGGGTATCTGCGTGGTGATTCCGACGTATAACAACGGCGGAACCATCGGTCGCGTGGTTGAGGAGACGTTGGCGGAGTGTGACGATGTCATCGTGGTGAACGACGGCAGTACGGATGCGACAGCCAGCATCCTCAGTGCTATTGAAGGCATCACAACAGTAACACTCACGAAGAACAGCGGTAAGGGTGCGGCCTTGAAGGCAGGTTTCCGCAAGGCGCTCGACATGGGGTTCTCCTATGCCATCACCCTTGATGGCGACGGTCAGCACTATCCCCACGAAATCTGCTGGTTCTTGGAGGCAAACCGTGAACAACCCTGGTCGCTGATCGTTGGCAGCAGACAATCTCACAATGGGGACAGTCCCCATTGTGAGAATCGTTTGGAGGGTCAGCCGGAGGGCAGCCGCTTTGCGAATCAGTTCTCTAACTTCTGGTTCTGGGTGCAGACGGGCAGAAAACTTTCTGACACACAGACGGGCTACCGGCTCTATCCGCTGAAACGGTTGCACGGCCTCAGTCTGCTGACCTCACGTTATGAGGCAGAGCTGGAGCTGTTGGTCTTCGCCTCGTGGCATGGTGTGGAACTCGTAGAGATACCCATCGATGTATATTATCCACCGAAGGAGGAGCGCGTGAGCCATTTCCGTCCTGGCAAGGACTTCGCACGTATAAGTGTTTTGAATACGGTATTGTGTTTTCTCGCTGTGGTCTATGGTTTGCCGCTGAGACTCTGGCGGTGGGTGATGAAATACGTCAAGACGGTGTATGCGCTGCTGTTCTTCCTGTTCTTTATGTTCGTGGTAATCAAGCCGGCAGTGTGGGTGATTTTGAAGTTAAAGAAGTTAAGGAAGTTAAAGGACAATACTGAAAACAGGTGGCTGCACAACTTGATCTACAGGGCCTCACGGTTTGTGATGCTGACACATGGCATCCCGGGCGTGAAATTCTCGTATGGAGTCAGGATACAGGAGTCAGGAGACAGGAGTCAGGAGACGGGAGTAAACTCCCTTTTCGACCGTCCGAGAGTGGTCATCTGTAATCACCAGTCACATCTGGATTTGTTCTGCCAGTTGATCTTCACGCCCAATATCATCTTCCTGACCAACGATTGGGTATGGAACAATCCGTCGTATGGTCTGTTGATCCGCCATGCGGAGTATTATCCTGTGCGTGAAGGCTTGGAGGAGTTGTTGCCGAAACTACGGTCGTTGGTGGAGCGCGGCTATTCTATAGCAGTCTATCCTGAGGGCACACGCTCGAAGGACTGCCGCATCGGACGGTTCCATCAGGGGGCGTTTTGGTTGGCGGAGCAATTGGGCGTTGACATCCTGCCCATGTGTCTCTACGGCCCAGGAAAGATTCTGAAGAAGAAGACATACACCCTGCAGAAGGGGCCTGTGAGGATTGAGGTGGACGAGCCTGTAAGTCTTGAGGAACTCCGTGCGATGGGTGACCACATGGCGCAGGCAAAGGAAATGCGTCACCGTTATATTCAAAGATACGAGGCACTCGCCAATCGACTTGAAAGGTAATCATAAAGTTCAAAGCTCAAAGTTCAAAGTTCAAAGTCTAAAGCTCAAAGTTCAAAGTGAAAAAGGTCGTCATCATCGGTAGTGGGCTCGGAGGCCTGTCGTGCGGGGTTATCCTGGCACGGCAAGGCTACGATGTGACCGTGTTGGAACAAGGAACACAGGTGGGCGGATGCCTACAGTGTTTCACCCGCAAGGGAGGGAAGTTCGAGACGGGCATGCACTTCATAGGCAGTGCCAGCGAGGGACAGACACTCGACCGCCTGTTGTCATACCTCGAGGTGAAGCCCGACATCACCCTGTCGCAGCTCGATCCGACGGGCTATGACGTGGTGTCGCTCTGTGGCCAACACTTTCGTTTTGCCAATGGCCGTGAGGCGTTCATCGACCAGATGAGCGCGTACTTCCCCAAGCAGCGCGATGCCCTCGAAAGATATTTCGACTTGGTGGACAAGGTGGCCAGTGCCTCGTCGATGCACTCGCTGAAGCATGTGGAGACGGATGCAGCGGTGAACCTGGAGTTCCAGATGCGCACCATCAACGAGGTCATCGATTCGACCATCAGCGACCCGCTACTGGCGAAGGTGCTTGTGGGCAATTTGCCCCTCTATGCAGCGGCGAAGGATAAGACACCTTTCGCTACGCACGCGTTCATTATGGACTTCTACAACCAGAGTGCCTATCGTATCGTTGGTGGCAGTGACCAGGTGGCCCGCTCACTCGTTAGCACGATAGAACGTTATAACGGAAAAGTGCTGACAAGGAGCAAGGCGACGAAGATCGTCTGTGATGAGAGGCATGCTGTGGGGGTGGAGTTTGAAGGAGTCAGGAGTCAGGAGACAGGAGTCAGTAGAGAATACATGGAGGCGGATATCGTGATATCAGATGCACATCCCATGCGGACATTGGAGCTGCTCGACACGAACCTGATACGCCCGGCCTTCAGGAAGCGCATCAACGCCATTCCTCAGACTGTAGGCGGATTCTCTGTGTATCTGCGTTTCAAGGACAATACGGTGCCCTATCTGAACTCGAACTTCTACGGCTATCTGCAGGACTCGCCGTGGGGCTGTGAGCGTTACGATGATGCCTCTTGGCCGAAGGGCTATCTCTATATGCACCTCTGCCACGAGCCACAGCCACGTTATGCCAAGACGGGCGTGGTCCTCTCGTATATGCAGATGGCTGACGTGGAACGGTGGAAGGGCACGAGCGTGGGTCATCGTGGCGAGGACTACGAGGCCTTCAAACACGAGAAGGCAGAACGGCTGTTGGCGGCATTGGAACAAGAGTTCCCAGGGCTGCGCAGTAACATCGCTGACTATTACACCTCAACGCCACTGACTTATCTGGACTATACAGGTACGGAGGGCGGTTCGATGTACGGCATCGCGAAAGACGTGTCGTTGGGTGCTGCCTGTAGGGTGCCCCATCGCACAAGGGTGCCTAATGTGTTTCAGACGGGACAGAACATCAATTCGCATGGCATTCTCGGGGTACTGGTCGGCACTATCGTCACCTGTACAGAAATCCTTGGCCCCCTGCAATTGGAAATGGAAACGAATGTGAATAATATGAATAATTTTATCCACTAATATGAATAAATTATGGTAATTAGGGTTTATTATGGTAATTCGTTTCTAAATAAAGATTATTAATGTGATGAGTGTAGTGATTATCGGTGGAGGTCTGGGCGGACTGTTCTGCGGCGCTATTCTGGCAAAGGAAGGACTGCAGGTGACCGTCCTGGAGAAGAACGCCACTATTGGTGGCGGGCTGCAGACTTTCACACGCTTCGGTGAGGTGTTCGACACGGGCATGCACGTCGTGGGTGGCTTGCAGCCGGGAGGTAATATCTGGCGCATCTGTCGATACCTTGGTATTGTAGACAAGATTCGCGTGAAGGATGTAGACTCAGACTGCGCAGACCGTCTTTACTTCGCTGAGGACCACCATTATTATACGATTGCCAAAGGCAGGGAACACTATGTCGAGACGTTGGCCAAGGACTTTCCTCATGAACGGGAGAACTTGAAGCGTTATGTTGACGCCCTCTTTAAACTGACGGAGGAACTCGACCTGTTCTATCTCCGCCCGATGCGTCAAGACCTCTATAATCACTCCGACGACTTCCTCATGGCGGCTGACGAGTTCATCGCCAAATATATCAGCGACAGGCGCCTGCGCAGTGTGGTAGCCTATATGAACCCGCTCTATGGCGGCAAGGGCGGACACACGCCTGCCTACGTGCATGCCGTAATCAGTGTGCTCTACATCAACGGTGCCAGTCGTTTTGTAGGTGGAAGCAGCCATTTTGCCAACCTTCTGGCAGACGTCATCCGCGAGCATGGCGGTGAGGTAGTGGCTGGTGATGCTGTAACATGGGTGGAGGTTGTTAGGAGTCAGGAGACAGGAGTCAGGAGTCAGGAGACAGGAGTCAGGAGACAGGAGTCAGGAGTCAGGAGAGTGGCGTATGTGAAGACTGCAAAGGGGCGTCAGTACGAGGCTGATTGGTATATCTCCGACATCCATCCCTGTACGCTGCTGAAGCTCATGGACGAGCACACCTTCCCGAAGGCGTTCCGTAACCGTATGGACGCGATTCCCAATAGTTATTCCGCCTTCTCGCTCTATATCAAGATGAAGGACGGACGATTCCCCTATATCAACCATTCCGAGTATTTCACTAACCGCTACGACGAGATCTGGAACTTCTGTCGTGATGAAGCTTCGTGGCCGATGGGATTCCTGCTGATGACGCCACCTGAGGAGAATCAGGGCCCGTGGTCGAATAAGGTGTTGGTGACAGCACCCATGCAGTTCGATATGGTGAGACGTTGGGAGAATACCACCGTAGGCCGACGGGGTAGGGACTACGAACAGTGGAAACAGGAGCGGACAAACGAATTGCTGGCGTTGGTGGAAGAACTGCACCCAGGCTTCGGTGACGCTATCGAGTCGATTAATGCCTCGTCGCCACTTACCATCCGTGACTTCTACGGCGTGAAGGATGGTGCCATCTGCGGCTTCAGTAAGGACTGCAAGAACATCACCCTCTCGCAGTTGCCTGTGGTGACGAAGGTGAGCAACCTGTTGCTGACAGGTCAGAACAACAACTTGCACGGTTTCTGTGGGGTGCCTCTGACGGCCATCAACACCTGTGAGGCCATCCTCGGACAGAACAAAATCATTGAGAAGCTTTGAGAGTTTATAGTTTAAAGTTTATAGTTTATAGATGATTACATATAGAAATAGAATATTGCTCTTATTTTTCACCTTTCACTTCTCACTTTTCACTTCTGCTGAGACCGGTCGGACGGTGAATATCTGGGAAGGGATGGATGTGAGCATGAATGTGGAGATGACGCCCTATCTCGTGCCTGGTATGGAAAACAAGGCCGTGGTGGTATGCCCTGGGGGCAGTTATTTCTGGCACGATATGGAGACGGAAGGCCACATGGTGGCGCGATGGCTGCAGGAGAATGGCATTTCTGCCTTTGTGTTGCGCTATCGGACAGCCTATGTACCTGCCTTTATCACGAGGTTCCGATTCCTCTTTCGTGGCAACCGTTATCCTGATCCGCAGGATGACCTCCGTCAGGCGTTGACCTACGTGCGCAAGCATGCCAAGGAATATGGTGTCGATGCCCATTGGGTAGGGGCGATGGGTTTCTCGGCTGGCGGTCATCTGGTGATGTCGGCAGCAGAATGGTTCCGTCCGCAGGAGCGTCCAGATTTTGTGGTGCCGGTCTATCCTGTAGTGACGATGACGAAAGACTGTGTCCACAAGCGTTCGAGACGTGCGTTGTTGGGTGAGAATAAGGTGAAGGATGCCAGGCTTCGCGACAGTCTGTCGTTGGAGCAGCATGTGCCTGCAGACTGTCCCCCAGTGTTCCTTGTGAACTGTAAGGACGATCCTGTGGTGGACTATCGTAACTCCGTGCTCCTCGACTCTGCCCTTCAGGCCCGTCACATCCCTCATGTCTATCTGCAGTATCAGACGGGCGGTCATGGCTTCGGTGCCTCTGACACCAAAGGCACCCCCGAGTCCCGTCAGTGGAAACAGGCCTTCCTCGCCTGGCTAAAGGAATTGAAATAAAATTAATTAAAGGAAACGAATTGCCATAATTGCCCATAATTTTAATAATATGGAAATGAATTACCATCGCTCGGCTTTGCCGCTTGTTACTGAAAGGACGCAAGAATTATTATGGAAATTACGATTTATTACGGGAATTAGTTTAAGAAAAAGATAATATTAAGTTCTAAGAATGAATAACTTCGATGATATTCGGCCGTACAATGCGGAAGAGTTTCCTGCCGCGATGAAACGTATCGCAGCGAGCACCTCGTTCCCGCTGTTGGCATCCTATGTCTATCCTGGCGAGCCGATTGAAGAAGTACGTCAGCGTATAGCCAATTATCAGAATGTGCACGACTTCCAGACGCAGACGATGGTTCGTGTCAATGAGCGTGTGATTGAAGAGAGCATCAGTGAGTTCACGTGTGACGGTATCGAACGCCTGAGCCCCGACAAGAACTACCTCTATGTCTCCAACCATCGCGACATCATGCTCGACTCGAGTCTCTTGCAGTACTACTTCGTGACACAGGGCTTCGACACGACGGAAATCACCTTTGGTGCGAACCTCATGTCGAGTCAGTTAGTTATTGACATCGGCAAGTGTAACAAGATGTTCAAGGTGGAGCGTCCTGGTGGCAGCATCAAGGACTTCTATCGCAGTTCGCTCCATCTGTCGGAGTATATCCGCTATGCCATTCTGGAGAAGCACCAGAGCGTTTGGATCGCCCAGCGCAACGGACGTACAAAGGACGGAGTGGACGCCACGGACCAGGGCATCATTAAGATGTTCTGTATGAGTCGGATGGACGATAAGATTCAAGCATTGGGCGAACTGAACATCGTGCCAGTGGCGGTGAGTTATGAGTGGGAGTCGTGCGACATCCTCAAGGCACTCGAACTCTATCAGTCGCAGTTCTCGAAATATATCAAGAAGCCTGGCGAGGACCTGAACAGCATCCTCACGGGACTGTTGCAGCAGAAGGGTAGGGTGCATTTCGAACTCTGCGAGCCCATCACGGAGGATGAGCTGATGCAGTACGACGACCTGACGAACAACGAATACCACAAGGCAGTAGCCCAGCTCATCGACAGTCGTATCAACGCAGGTTACCGTCTTTGGCCCAACAACTACATCGCCCACGACATCCGTTATGGCAGCAAGGCTTTCCGTGGCTTCTATACCCCGGAAGAGCGGGAGGCTTTCGAGCACAGGCTGGCCAAACTGGAGAAGTACGACGACTGTGACATCGACCAGCTGAAGGATATCTTCCTGGGCATCTATTCTAATCCCGTAGAGAGGAAATGAAAAGGTAAAAAGATGAAATAATTACTGCCGCAGATAATTCGTGAAATTCGTTGTCTAAAAAATAGATCGTAAATATGTTGAGAGTCTATGACTGGATGAGCGGCCACCGCAGGTGGTGTCTGGCATCGTTGGCGGTGGTGACACTGCTGATGGTGCTGTCTGTGACGCGTCTCTCTTATAGGGAGGACATCCGCGACTTCCTGCCTCTCGACGAAGAAGAACGGGCTGCCCTCAACGACTACGACCGTCAGGCACAGACTAGTCTTATCGTCGCCATCATCGAACAACGCGACAGTACCGTTGATGATCCTGACCTGCTCGTGGAGGGTGTGGAAACCTTCCTCAATGCCATCGACGGACTTGAGGGTGTGACCGTACAGACGGATTTCTCGCAGATGGAGGAACAACAAGTGAAGGCGTATCGCCAGTTGCCTTACCTGTTGGAGGCAGCAGACTATCAAAGGATGGACAGTCTGTTACTACAACCAGACTTCATAGCCTCGCGTCTGCAGGAAGCCAAGGAACGGCTGTTGATGCCAATGGGCATGGGCAGTATGGTCGAAGCTGACATCACCCACGATCCCTTAGGCCTCTTCTCGCCAGTGGTGTCATTGATGCGAGATACGGCGATGTTATCACGGTTTGATATCTACGACGGTTGTCTGCTCACGGCAGACCATCGCCGTGCCCTCGTGCTCTTAACCTCCCCCTATGGCGGCAGCGAAACCGCCTCTAACGAACGCCTCCTCAATCTTCTCAATGCCACTGCCGACAGCGTCTCCAGTCTCCTTACTCCTTCTCTCCTTACTCCTGACTCCTCTCTCCCGACTCCTGACTCCAGTCTCCTGTCTCCTCTCACCATCCGCTTCTGTGGCGCCCCAGTCATCGCCGTCACCAATGCCTCTCAGATCAAGACAGACTCGCTGCTCTCCGTCTGTATCGCAGCGGTGTTGATTTTACTTTTGCTCTGGTTCTTCCTGCGCAGTCTGAAGCATATCCTGTTGATTGCGCTGACGATAGGCTGGGGGTGGGTCTTTGCCATCGCCTGTCTGTCGTGGGTACATCAGGAGGTGTCTGTCATTGTCATCGGCATCTCTTCGATTATCGTGGGCATTGCCGTCAATTATCCCTTGCACCTCATTGCCCATCTCAGGCATACTTCTGACGCTCGTCAGGCCCTTCAAGAAATCGTCAAACCCCTCGTCGTGGGCAACATCACCACCGTTGGCGCTTTCCTCGCCCTCGTACCCCTTCGTGCAGCTGCCCTGCGCGACCTCGGCCTCTTCAGTTCCTTCCTCCTCATCGGCACGATCCTCTTCACCCTCATCTGGCTCCCGCAGATGGTGGGTTATTCGAGGAGTCATTCGAGGAGTGAGGAGTGTGGAGTGTGGAGTGAGGATACTCCTGCTGCTGATACTACCTCAGATTCTGCCTCAGACATTTCTCACTCCACACTCCACACTCCTCACTCCTCGAAAAAAATCCTCAAGATTCTCCCCATCATCCTCCTTCTCCTCACGGCCTTCTTTGGCTATCACAGCCTCCATACCACTTTCGATGCCGATCTGACCCATATCAACTACATGACGCCTGCTCAGCGCTCCGACATGGCTCTCCTGCAACAGCTGATGCCTACAGACTCCCAGCGCCAACAGGAGCTCTCTCGTCGCATTCCCTCTACCCCTGAGACCCAACAGGAGCGCCTCCGCCTCTGGCAGTCATGGGCATCCTCCCATCGTGACCATCTTCAGTCCTCCCTCCGTGATGAGGCCACCCGTGCCGGCTTCACTCCCTCTTCCTTTGATCCCTTCTTCTCCCTCTTTATTTCGAGGAGTGAGGAGTGTGGAGTGAGGAGTGAGGATACTTCTGCCGTTGATTCTGCCTCAGATTCTGCCTCAGACATTTCTCACTCCACACTCCACACTCCTCCCTCCTCGAATTTCTCCTCGAACACCTCCTCCCTCTTCTCCTCCATCGCCTCCCATCTCTCCGACGACTTCAACTACATCGGCTGGGCGTGTGCCTGCATCGTGTTCTTCTTCCTCTGGGCCTCATTCCGCAGTCTGCCGTTGGCATTGTTGTCGTTCCTGCCTATGGCCGTCAGTTGGTTGTGGATCCTGGGTATCATGGCGTTGTTGGGCATTCAGTTTAATATCATCAACATCATCCTGAGCACGTTCATCTTTGGTCAGGGCGACGACTACACCATCTTCATGACTGAGGGCACGGTCTATGAGTACAAACACCATCGTCCCATGCTCGCCTCCTATCGACGGGCGATTCTCCTTTCTGCGCTCATCATGTTCATTGGCATCGGCTCTCTCATCATTGCCCGTCATCCTGCCCTTCACTCCCTCGCTGAGGTCACCATCGTCGGTATGTTCTCCGTAGTCCTCATGGCCTTCATCATCCCTCCTCTTGCCTTCCGCCTCTGGATCCGCTTCTCAAAAAAATTCGTGTAATTCGTTTAATTCGTTGTCTTTAAAAAATAATTCGTAGTTATGAAAGAAGATATTCGTAAAATGTTGGAAGACGTACTTCCGCTTGTCAACTTCGACAGCGACTTCCTGTTCAGTGAGCTCGACTCCCTCGGTGTCACGACCATCCTCATGACCCTCTCCGATGCCTATCACATCACCCTCGACGCCACTGACGCCACCCCTCGTAACCTCCGTTCCCTCGACTCCCTCGTCGCCCTCGTGGAGTCTAAGCTCAACCCCTAACTCTCAATGTAATCATAAAGCTCAAAGTTCAAAGCTCAAAGTTCAAAGTCCAATGTCTCTCGAGGATTACTTGTATCAGAACGCCCAGCGCTATCCCTCTAAGGTCGCCGTTGTCTGTGGGGATCGCTCCCTGACATACGCCCAGTTGTGGCAGGAGGTAGAGCGTCGTTCGCACGATTTCCGTCCCCATGAGGTAGTCTGTTTTCGTTCTTCACAGGATATCGATTTCCTTGTCACCTATATGGCCATCCATCTGGCCGGCGGCGTGTCTGCCCCTTTGGAGCACGGTATGCCTGATGTCCTATTCGAGCGTATTTCATCGGCGGTAGCCAACTTTTCACTTTTCACTTCTCACTCTTCACTTCCTATTGCCGATATTCTCTATACCACAGGCACTACGGGTCAGTCTAAAGGTGTGATGGTCAGTCATCGTGCCCTCATCGCTGATGCAGAGAATCTGATTGCTGGTCAGGGTTTCTCTCACGACTTGGTCTTTATCATCAACGGTCCTCTCAACCATATCGGCAGTCTCTCTAAGATCTGGCCCTGCATCATCTTGGGCGCCACGATCATCATTCTCGAAGGCATGAAAGACCTTAACGCCTTCTTCCGTGCCCTTGACTATCCGGCAAAGAAAATGGCTACCTTCTTTGTGCCTGCCACTATCCGGATGCTCCTCCAGTTTGGCCCTGACAAGTTAGCATCCTATGCTGATAAACTTGACTTTATCGAATCAGGCGCAGCCCCTCTGCCTCAGGCAGATATGCTCCGTCTCTGCGAACTTCTTCCCAAGACTCGCCTCTATAATACCTACGCCTCTACAGAGACGGGCATCATCGCCACTTATAATTTTAATGACGGTCGTTGTATGGCCAACTGCTTAGGTCGTCCTATGCCTCATTCGCGTGTGCTTATCACCCCTGAAGGCCTTATTGCCTGTCAGGGTGATACCCTGATGAGTGGCTATGTGGGTGACCCGGAACTGACGGCCACGGTCCTGCGTGATTACACCATCTTCACCTCCGATGTCGGTACCCTCGACGAGGAAGGTATGCTCCACCTCTCAGGTCGTGCTTCTGATGTGATCAATGTCGGTGGCTTCAAAGTCTCGCCCATCGAAGTGGAGGAAGTGGCCATGTCTAATCCGATGGTCAGTGACTGCATTTGCATCTCTGCCAGTCATCCCGTTACAGGCCATGCCCTCAAACTCCTCGTCGTCACCTCTCCTGGCCAGACCCTCGACAAACGTACCCTCGCTCGCTTCTTAGCCGACCGTCTCGAACCCTACAAAGTCCCCATGCTCTACGAACAGGTTGACACCATCGCCCGTACCTATAACGGCAAGCTCAACCGCAAGCATTATCAGTGAGATATGCTGTCTTAAAAATTCCTAAATTCTAACTAATATTTTTTTGATTGTGCCATGCTTTGGTGTGGCACAATTATGTTTTTGAATATACCTAATTTTGTCGCGTAAAAGAACAATTTATCAAGTCAACTAAATTTACGCACAAAATGAAGAAAAACAAACTCGCAGCAATGCTACTCGTGAAAGTTCTCCAGGAGCAGATTGCAACATCAAAAGGAATGCAGACATTCCTGCGCAAAAACTATCACATGAATGGACGTTACTTCAATGAGGATTACGTATCCAAGACAGACCTCAACCATGTGTCGGTCATGATCCTCGGTATGGCGGCCAAACTCTCGGAAAAGGAGTTCATGGCCATCTGGGAAGCCTACGGCAAGTTGCTCTACCGCTATTATGATGAATTTGAGGATTGCTTCAGAACGAGAGTCCTTAACGATGACAGCCTATGACCGATCTGAAGCTCAGTATCTTTAAAGACCTGAAGTCCTACGACAGCAAGCCAGTGGGACTTCAGGAGATTCTTTGGTGGATCCAGTACGACGAGAGCGTCAAGAACAAGACGGAACTCTATCGTAACCTGGCAAAAACCATCACCCGCGACGAGGCCAACAAAAAGGTAAAGGACGCCATGATGCCTGCCTTCTCAGTGGCGGTGCTTTTCAACGGCCATGGCAAGCAGAGTACCCACGTCATCACCGTCACGGGCCTCTCCATCTGTGACATCGATCACGCTTCCGCCATAGACGAGCTGTTTCAGAAGGTCAAGGCGGATCCGCATACGCTCTTAGTCTATCGCACCATCAGCGGAGAAGGGCTGCGGGTGATCTTCCGGTATAAGGGCGCCAATGGCGACCCGCCTGAAAAGGGTATATATTATCGGGCGGCTTATAAGAAGGGCAACGAGTATTACGCCAAGCTCTGCGGTGTTGACTACGACGGACAGTGCGGCAATATCACCCGACTGAGTGGTATGGCGCATGATCCCGACGCTTATCTCAACCCTGATGCGGAGCCTTTCTGCATCTCTGACGACGAAGCGGCAGCTGCCAACCTCGCAGCAGAAACCGAGCCGGGCAGGCGTCGTAAGGAAGATGCCGTAGGCACTCATCATGCCGAGGTCGAGGCAGCCTGGCCTGTCATCGAGAGCATGCTCAGCAAACGGGGTATCTCCTACGGTCAGGGCACCCACCACCAGTTTGTGATGCATGCTGCCCACTTGTTCAACCGTTTCGGTACGCCCATCGAGGAAGTCTTAGAATGGGCTGCCCAGAACTGGAACGACTACGACCAGAAGGAGCGTGAGGGCATCATCTGGTGGGTCTACCAGCACCGTCAGCATGAGAACGGCACGTGGCGGCTGTCGAAGGCTGGCCGTGCCAAGGAGGTGTCGATGATCACACTGCCTGCCATCGTCGAGTGGCTCAGCAGCCATCAGGTGGAGGTTATCTACGACCTGATTACCGACCAGACCTCCCTCCGCGAAGGCCATGGCGAGTGGAAGCTTATCGAAGATGCCGACATCTGTACATTCCGGAAGCGCATGGCTGCTGATACCGGCAAGCGTATTCTGAAACCCGACGTCCGCGACATCATCATGAGCGACTATTCCCATCGTGTCCACCCCATCAGGGATTATATCCGCTCACTGCCAGAATGGGACAAACAAGATCGGGTGGGGCAGTTGGCGGCTTATGTCCATGCCGATGCGGTGCAGGAAGACCAGACGCTCGAAGAGGCGCAGGAACTCCTTCGCTGGGCCTTGCACAAATGGCTTGTGGCTACGGTGGCGGGCTGGCTCAGCGACGATGCCTGCAACCAGACCATCTTCACGCTCATCGGGCCGCAGGGCGTCTATAAGACCACCTTCTTCCGCTATCTCCTGCCATCGCCCTTGCGGAGCTATTATCTGGAGAACTCCAGCAACTCGTTCTCGTCGAAGGACGACCAGATTGCCCTGGTGGAGAACTGCCTCGTGGAGATTGAGGAGATCGATATGTTCAAGGACCGTGACAATGCCGAGCTCAAGTCCCTATCCACGAAGGTGACGCTCAAGATCCGACGGCCCTACGATAAGTTTGTCAAGGCGAAGCACCGTCTGGCATCCCTCTGTGCTACAGGTAACCAGGAGCGATTCCTCACCGACGAGACCGGCAACCGCCGATGGCTCTGCTTCCACGTATCCAGTATCGACGACCCGCGCAAATGGGAGCTTGACTACGAGCAGCTCTATGCCCAGCTCCGCGACGAGTATCTCAGCGGCTTCGCCTACTGGTTCGATAAGCCCGAGGAGCAGCGCATGAAGGCTCAGAACAACTACTTCCGTATTATCTCTGACGAGGAGATGCTGATCTCCCAGCGCTTCCGAAAGCCAGCTCCTGGCGAACCATACAAGCACTTCAGTGCAGCCGTCATCGCCCAGATGATCAGCTATGGTCGTATGCCCATCAGCTCGCGTCGCGTCAGTCTGGCGATGAAGAAACTCGGCATCAAATCTGAGCGCAACAGCCAGGGTTGTTACTATCGTTTATTTGAAATGGACACCAATCAGCAGCAGGCTGCCATCTCGGCCATGATTTCTGGTCAATCTGCTGACAATCAGCCAGATGCAATTGATCAGGCTCTTCCGTTTTGATGCTCTCTGTGTAGCGAGTGTAATGAGGAAATGAAACTTTCTCTATAGCAATTGATTTACCTCGAACCAAATGTATTTCTATATAACGATTTTAGGTGATCTCGTTACACTCATTACATAAATATATTTATATATTTAAAAATTTGTTCTTATGTCAAAATCCAAATTCGCTATTCAAACCTATGGCAAATCGGAATTTGCCATGATGTTGTTCCCGGACATCGATAGTCCCAAGGTCGCTCAGGCCAAACTTCTTCGCTGGATCAAACGTGATCCTCAGCTCTATGAGCGCATCCTGTCTCTCTCATCGTCAGCCAATGACAATGACTACGGTCCCGAGCAGATCCGTCTCATCATCAACAAATTCGGCGCCCCTGGAGAATACGAGGTATAGGAGTGATAAGT
The DNA here is from genome assembly GCA_016284635.1 of Prevotella sp. Classification (GTDB taxonomy): domain Bacteria; phylum Bacteroidota; class Bacteroidia; order Bacteroidales; family Bacteroidaceae; genus Prevotella. The sequence goes on along the minus strand of JAEEPF010000014.1, from coordinate 5,273 downwards.
GAGAAGTGAAAAGTGAAAAGTAAAGGATGCCTGTTAAGGCAGTTAGTAATGCTTAGTTATGCTGTTGGAGATGCTTAGTATACTATATAAAGTCCTATCGTTTACTCTGTTAGTAGGCATTTCCAATGGCGTTACCAGGCATCTCCAACACCGTTAGTTGACCCCCCTCTTGTTTTTGGATGAATCTTGCTTACTTCAGCCGATTCTGGGTGAATCCGGATTACTTGACCCTTCCGAAATGTCGTACCTTTGTATCGTCACACAGAAATCACGGAATCTGTGTTCTGCTGTGACAGGGGCCCTTCCTTTAACTTCTTTAACTTCATTAACTTCTTTAACTTCTCAAAATTATGAGTCAGAAATTCAAAAAGATCCAGAATCAGAACGACGACAGCAGCGCCTTCGGCAAGTGGTTCGCCACGGCTGTCTACGACCAGCATTTCATCACCACCGAGGAACTGGCCGAGTTCATCCAGACGCAGGCATCGGTGAAGAAGTCCGACATCAAGGCTGTCCTCGACGAGCTCGGTAGTGCGATGAAACACTTCTTCGAGCTGGGCCAGAAGGTGAAGCTCGACGGCATCGGCATCTTCAAGGTGGGATTCAGTTCCATCGGCGTGAACAAGAAGGACGACTGCGGTGCACAGAACATCACCACGCGCCGAGTCCTCTTCCAACCTGAAAGTGAGCGTGTGGTCGTCGGCCAGCAGAAGAAGGACGGCAAGGTGAAGCAGAAGTACGTCATCGTCAAGACCCTCGTCAAGGACGTCATCTTCGAGGAGACCTACGACACCGCCCTCAAGCCCGAGACCGAGTCCGATTCCAGCGATTCTCAGAGTGGCGATACCCAGAACGGAGGCACTCAGAACGGCGGAACCTCTGGCGGCGGTTCTCAGTCTACGGCCCTGGCTTCGCCCACGATCAGCGGTACGACTCCGTTTGCTGAGACTACCTCGGTGAGCATCAGCGGCCCTGCTGGCGCGGAGATCCACTACACCACCGACGGCTCGACGCCTACGTCTGAGAGCACGCTCTACAGCGAGGCATTCACCCTGAGCGACACCACGACCGTGAAGGCTATTGCTATCAAGGACGGTGAGTCGAGTGAGGTTGCAAGCAGGCTGTTCACTAAGTCCAGCGGCGACGGAGATGACATGGACCAAAACTGATAGAGCAGCGAGCGCAATGCCGAGCTCGCTCGAGCATTGCCGAGTCGCGACATCAGTCGGTTGATGACCAATTAAACGGCTAAGAGATTCGCAGTGAGTGTCCGGGGAAAAGCGATGACGTCTCTGGTGGTCTCCGTACCACAACACTTCCATAACACAGTCATGTACGCATCCTGTGCTCACTGCGCTCTCTTTCTTTTCTCACATTCTTTATAAAACAACTTCTTATCGAAATCAAAGTATCAATATGAAACGCGAAACGATTAATAAAATTGCGAATTTTATTCTGACGGTGATCACCGCCTTTGTCTCAACATTCCTCATGCAGAGCTGCATGCTTTAAATTAACGACAACTTGGACAACAAAGACAACTAATTTCGACCTCCGGTCGTTTAAAGGCAGGAACTTGGACCCCGCAGACGGCAGTTGCCGTCGTAGGTAGAATGTTGTCCTTGTTGTCATAGTTGTCGTGAAAAGAAGAAGAAACTTGTCGTAAAATACAAAATCTAATTTCTTTCCTAAAAATGAAAGAGCTCAAGCATGACTCCGTAAAGATCTTACTGATCCATTGTTCTGCGACCCGCTGCAATCGCCCTTTCAGCGTCGAAAGCCTGATCGCAACTGGCATGGCTCGCTTCGGCCAGCCCTCCTATCATTACTACATCCGTCGCAATGGCGCCATTGTCCCGATTCTCCCTGAAAATGTCCGTGGTGCTCATGCCGTCCACTACAACAAGTGCTCTCTCGGCATCTGTTATGAAGGTGGTCTCGATGAGAAAGGTCGTTCTGGCGACACTCGTACTGACGCCCAGAAGGCTTCCATGTTTGCCCTGCTCAAGGAACTGACGGCAGAGTATCCTGATGCCCGTATCATGGGCCATTGTGAACTCCCTCACGTAGCCAAGGATTGTCCCTGCTTCATACCGAGCACCTACTATTCAAGTCTTCAGCCCTCTAATCGTAAGTAATGATGAAACCCATTCATTTCCCCCGTGATGATTTGTTGAGAATTATTCTCTTTCCTTCCAAACAATTCTCGATTTATTATATCTTTTTTTCTCAAAATCTTCATTTGTTTCCAAAATATTCACTATCTTTGCACAATCCAATTTAAAAGACGATATATATAAGCTATGACAAAAGACGATTTTGAGAGAAAAAGATATGACAAGGAGCCGGTCTTTGATGAGAACTATCACATAAAAGATCTGTGCTATTTGGGTTTAGATACAGAATTTGGACGCTCCTCGTTCCTTTTTCGATTGAACGAGTTAGGGAATCCATGTTTCTGTCAATATATTAAAGACTATCCAGTTTATTGTATGAACTTTGCCAATATGAATGAGCTTGATAAGTGGCTCAAGAATCTGGCAACAGTCTATAATAATTTCAAAGAATGGATGGAGGAATATGAAAAGAACAAGGCAAAGACAATCGATATAAACACAGGGAAATAGGAGTATCTATGTAATCAGACCCGTCATCAGGTTAAGGCTGGTCACCGAAGGGAATTAGGTCTGGTTAAGCAAAATGAACTGTCAAAAAATCCTTGACAGTTCATTTTCTTATTTGTATAGCAATGGTTTTACCAACTCCAGATGGTCGTATTGCTGTTGTTGCTACGCTGTTCTGTATTGCGATTTCCAAAATAATCCGTCGATGAGGTTGACGATCCTAGAGAATTTCCATACGAATCCTGATATGTTGTCGTCGTGTTTCCGAAGTAATCAGTGGAAGTCGTAGAAGAACCTCTCGAATTGCCATAAGAGTCTGTGTAAGTGGTATTGGTATTTCCAAAGTAATCTGTACTCGATTTGTCAGTACCCATCGCATTTCCATATTTGTCACGATGGGTAGTCGTCGTGTTACCGAAATAGTCTGTTGATGTTGTTGATATACCGATTGTGTTACCATACCTATCTCTGTGCGTGGTCGTCGTATTGCCGAAATAATCAGTTGACGATGTAGAAGTACCAGTGGTATTGCCATACTTGTCACGATGGGTGGTCGTCTGATTACCAAAATAGTCCGTTGTTGTGTTCGAACTACCTACGTTGTAACCCTGTGCGTTTGCTGCGATGGCGAATGTAACAGCCATCAATGTCATCATTAACTTTTTCATGATTCTATTTTCTTTTTTTCATTTCTTTCATTTTAGCCTTCAAAGCGACCAGTGCTGATGCTGCTTCTGGGCAGTTGTCTTTCTTTCCAGCCTTATAGTCTGACAAAGCCGCCTCGTAGTTGCCAATGGCCTCAAATGCGGCGCCACGCATAAAGAAGCACAATCCGAGAGGTTCAATGCCAATGGTGTAGTTGGCGTTTTCAATGACGTCATACCATCGCTGGGCTTTGTAGGCATCAATTGTCCTGGAAGCGTAATACCTGAACATCTCTTGCCGTCTTGCAGCTATCTCCTGCTGCCTTGCTGCTGCCTCTGCTTGTGCCCTTATGGCCATGTTCATCACTCCGGTGTCATACAGATCCATCGTCGGCATTCTCACATAGTCATCATAACCATAGATCTGTGCTTGGGCCGACATCATCACAAAACACATCATTGCTGTTGCCAAAAGTTTCTTCTTCATAATCTACAATCTTTAAAAATTTGGCGCAAAGATAGGGAATAATCCCCCACTCTCCAAGCAAAAACCAATAACAAGCCTTGCGAAAATGCAAAAAAGCTATTTGTTTGTGCGTATTTCGAAGAAATGTTGTATCTTTGCACCATCCTAAACGTAATGAGTATGTCTACTAAGAATATCTTTGCAGGATTTGGTGTCAGATCGGAGTTCGTAAATCTGATTTACTCGGAACTGATGAAACGTGAGTTTGTCAGCTATGCCGATATTCTGGCCCTATATTGTAAAAGGCCCAAAGGCTATTACGATAAAATGGCTTGCAACAGCGAACCAGGCTATGGCGAACTGAAGAAAGCCTTTCCTGAGGTGTTGAAGGCATTGGAAAAGGCTTGTCCTGGTTGCATCGAAGATAACGGGCAAAACAAAGGCAAGGCATACAAGTATCATGGAGAGAATGATGATCCTTTATCTGAGGAACGAAAGGCTGTTGTCCAAAAATCCGTAGAGGATTATGTGGCTTTTTGCAAGGCCTCTGCAGGCATATTGCCAGCAAGCTGGTTTTCATCATTCTTTGAAAACACACAAATATTACTCGATACTAACAGAGAGTCCAAGGACGGAGAAATGCGTATTTGCTCTGGTGTTGATCAGAATCTGACAAACATAGATTTATTACCAGTATTCTATAAGGCAATTACGAACAAGCAGGTATTACGTTTCGATTATCAGCGATTTGGGCAAGAACCATTTACGCTGACATTTCATCCCCAGTTCCTGAAAGAGTATAATGGCCGATGGTTTGTGTTTGGCGATGCTGATCGCGAACCATACCAAGCCTATAATGTGCCTTTGGACAGAATCGTTGGTGAGGTCTGCGAGGTGGATGATGTGGAATACATCCCAGCTCCCAAAGGATTCTATCAGGAGTTCTTTAATAATATAATAGGTGTCACCCGTGAGAAAGATGCCAAGGTTGAAGAAGTCATCATCCGCACGAAGTCAGAATACCAGCATGGCCTTCTGCTGACGAAACCCTTGCATCATTCCCAAGAAGAAGTGCTGCCCTTTGGGGAGCATGATGGACTATGGTATGGAGAAGTCCGTCTAACGATAGAACCTAATCGTGAACTACGAGGGCGTATTCTTCTTTATGGCGAGAACCTTGAAGTGATCAGCCCATTGTCATTGCGAGAGCAGATTAAGGAGATTCTTAAAAGGCAAATGCAGCAATATTCTGAAAATAAATAGTAAATTTTCCTTCAAAACTACTGCACTTTCAAAAAAATGCAGTATATTTGCAGCATTATTTCTAATGAAAGATGAATATCAAGGAGTACATCAGTCAAAACGGAGGTTATATATCCTCAGCAGAAGCCAAGAAGAAATCCCTTTACAATCAACTTTTGTATGAGGTTGAAAAGGGAACTATTGTTCGCGTGCGCCAAGGTATCTATGCGCTTAATGAGGGATTGTCGAAACCAATGATTGACGTAGAACGACTTGTTCCTGGTGGTGTGTTGTGTA
>JAEEPF010000139.1 GCA_016284635.1 Prevotella sp. | reverse complement strand
TCTACGAAGATGACTTCATGGAGGTGTGGGAGAACCGTTATATGCTGTATCGCGACCGCGAATGGATGCGAAAGGACGAATGTGCCGACTGCAAATACTTCCGCTACTGCCAAGGCAACGGCATGCACCTCCGCGATGGCGAAGGCAAACTCCTACTCTGCCACCTAAAGCGCCTCAAAGAATAATCACTTCGAGTGCCTTCTTGACAATCTCGCTACTCTCGTTGAAGATGGAGAAATATTCACTCATATCCCAGAGATCACGGGCTATCAGGGCCTTCATCTGCACATGGAGATAAGGCAATGTTTTCTCGAGTTCAGCCTCATCCTTGGGCTTGACATTCTGCTTCTCACCCTCAGCCACAACGGCATCAATCAGACTCTGAGGCACCTCATAGTTCTGCTTGAAGTCGGCAAAGTCTGTCCATCGGGCCTTTAGCTCCTTGCGATGGTTATCGACAAAGCGCAGGTTCTGCTGGATAATGATGCCCTTGGCGGCCAACTGCCGGTGGAACGAGGTATAAAGGGTGGTATCGAGCGGAACGAAGTAGTCGGGCATAATGCCTCCCCCGCCATAGACGGTACGATGCTCACGAAGCGTCTCATACTTCAGGGAATCCACAAAATGAACACTGTCGGCATTGGTCAGCTCACCGCTCTTCAGACGGTTCACCATATCCATCGCGTAATCCTTGGCGTCACCTTTCTTATAAGGCTTCTGGATGCAACGGCCTGAAGGCGTGTAATAATGGGCGATGGTGAGACGGATCATAGAACCGTCGGGCAGGTCGATAGGACGCTGCACCAGTCCCTTGCCAAAGGTTCGACGGCCGACAACCAGACCACGGTCCTGATCCTGGATGGCACCTGTGACAATCTCTGCAGCAGAGGCCGTATAGCCATCAACCAGCACCACTACCCTACCATCCATAAAGGCACCGTTGCCTCTGGCTGTATAGTCCGTGCGGGGAACCTTCCGGCCATTGGTATAGACGATGAGATCACCACGATTCAGGAACTCGTCTGCAATATCGACGGCAGCCTTCAGATAGCCACCACCGTTCTCCTGAAGGTCGAGAATCAGATGCTGCATGCCCTGCTCCTTCAACTGACGGAGACTCTCAATGAACTCCTGATGCGTCGTCGCGCTGAAATTACCGATGCGGATATAGCCGATACCTGGACGGATCATATAGGTAGCATCGATGGAATGGACAGGAATCTTGTCGCGGACAACGGTGAACGTGAGCGTCTCGCCAATGCCAGAACGCACCACACCCAGCACCACCTTCGTTCCTTTCGGACCACGAAGGCGCTTCATAATCTCCTCCTTCGACATCTTCACACCAGCGATGGCGGTATCATTGACAGAGATGATGCGGTCGCCGGCGATGATGCCCACCCGTTCTGACGGACCGTTGGAAACGGGCTGGATGACGATAAGCGTATCCTCCATCATATTGAACTGGACACCAATACCCTCGAAGTTGCCATCGAGCGGTTCTTTCAGTTCCTTCACCTCCTTTGGAGTGGAGTACGACGAATGGGGATCCAACTTGCTGAGCATCCCCCGGATACCGTCCTCCACCAGTTTCACCTCATCGACACTATCGACATAGAGACTGTTGATCACCATCTCGGCATACTGCAACTTATGAAGGCTTTCGCTCACCCTTTGCCCATATGCCGTTGAGAAGCACAATAAACTGCAAACTATAAACAATAATCTAATCATAACTTTCTTCTGGTCTGTCTTCTTCGATGACAAGGTTATCGATGATGAAATTCTGACGCTCCATCGTATTCTTGCCCATATAATATTCAAGGAGTTTCTGCACCTGGTCGTTCTTATGCAGCGTCACCTGTTCCAAACGGATGTCAGGACCGATGAAACCGGCGAATTCATCAGGCGAGATCTCACCCAGTCCCTTGAATCGGGTGATCTCCGGATCGGGTCCTAAGTCATTGATAGCCGCCTGTCGCTCCTCCTCGCTGTAACAATAGCGGGTAATGAAGTCGTTCTTCTTATCCGACTTGGCGTCTGCCTCGGCAATCGCCTTCTTGCTGCGGATCTTCGTCCTTCGGTTGCGCACTCGGAAGAGCGGCGTCTGCAACACATAGACGTGTCCCTTCTTGATCAGTTCTGGGAAGAACTGCAGGAAGAAAGTGATGATCAGCAGTCGGATGTGCATGCCGTCGACATCGGCATCGGTAGCCACAATCACCTTATTATATCGTAAGGTGTCCAGTCCTTCCTCAATATCGAGGGCTGCCTGCAGGAGATTGAATTCCTCGTTCTCATAGACAACCTTCTTAGTGAGTCCAAAGCTGTTGAGGGGTTTGCCTCGCAGGGAGAACACGGCCTGGGTGTTCACATCGCGGCTCTTCGTGATGCTGCCGCTGGCAGAGTCACCCTCGGTAATGAAAATGCACGACTCTTCCTTGCGGTCGTTCTTCGTGTCACTATAATGGATGCGGCAGTCGCGGAGCTTGCGGTTATGAAGATTAGCCTTCTTGGCTCGCTCACGGGCCAACTTCGTCACACCTGCCATCGCCTTACGGTCACGCTCGCTCTCCTTAATCTTATTCTCAAGCACTTCGGTCACATCCTGATGGATATGCAGATAGTTATCGACCTCCTGCTTGATGAAGTCACCCACATATTTATTAATGCTCACACCGTCTGGCGACATCGTGGTGGAGCCGAGCTTGATCTTCGTCTGACTCTCGAAAATGGGTTCCTCGACATTGATGGAAATGGCGGCCACGATACCTGTGCGGATATCGCCATACTCGTATTTGTTGAAGAACTCCTTGATAGTCTTGGCGATATGCTCCTTGAAGGCACTCTGATGGGTTCCGCCCTGAATGGTGTGCTGGCCATTGACGAAGGAATAATACTCCTCGCCATACTGGTTGGCATGCGTGAAGGCAATCTCGATATCGTCGCCCTGCAGATGGATGATGGGATAAAGGGCATCGCTGGTCATACGGTCCTTCAGCAGATCCTCCAGACCTCGGCGGGAGAGGATGCGACGACCGTTGTACATGATGGTCAGTCCCGTATTCAAGTAAGTATAGTTGCGGAGCATATACTCCACGATCTCATCGTGATAGGAGTAGTTCTTGAAGAGCGTATTGTCCGGCTCGAAGAAGACGTAGGTACCGTTCTCATCCTGAGAGGGTTCCGTCACATCACTTATCAGCACGCCTCGCTCAAAAATGGCCTTGCGCACCTTCCCGTCACGATAGCTGCGCACCTCGAAACGGCTGCTCAGGGCATTGACGGCCTTGACACCCACACCGTTCAGACCGATAGACTTCTTGAAAGCCTTCGAGTCAAACTTACCGCTGGTATTCAGGATGCTGACAGAGTCGATGAGTTTTCCCTGCGGGATGCCTCGACCATAGTCACGCACCGTCACCCGAAGGTTATCCTCGATAGTCACCTCGATACGGTCGCCGGCTTTCATCTTGAACTCGTCGATAGAGTTGTCGAACACCTCTTTCAACAACACATAGATACCGTCGTCGGGCTTGGAACCGTCGTCAAGCTTTCCGATATACATACCAGGACGCAAACGAATGTGCTCGAGACCCGTCAAGGTGCGGATGTTCTCGTCATCATACTGCACTTGAGCGTCCTGGCTACCGACTCCAGTCTCCTGACTCCTGACTCCTGACTCCTGAATATTTTTGTTTTCAGTTTCCATAAATCCTTTGATATTTTGTGCGCAAAGGTACGAAATATAATTGAAAATTGAAAATTGAAAATTGAAAATTATTATTCGTTAGGAGATTTTTCGGCAAATAAGGAGCCGATGGCCTGCGTTTTCGATAGTTGTGGCGAAAATATAGATGTCACCACCGTCACGCAATTTCAGGCGACGGTGCAATTCTTCGGCAGACATTGGAAAGTTCCTCACGGCGATATTGGCCTGTGTGATACCAGCGAGGCTCTCTTTCAATTCACGCTTGTTCATCGAGGTGATCCATTCGATGACGAACCCACGGCCAGGGAAGTCTGGCACCTCTTTGTCTGACACAAACAAGTGGCTGTTCTGATGAAGCGGTGTCACCCCAAAGCGTTCTGCCAAGAGATCGAAGCAACCAGCCTTCATGACTGAAGCGTTAGGCGAGTATAAGAAGTGAAAAGTGAGAAGTGAAAGGTGAAAAGTAGAGGCAGGCGGGGCATCAGCATCAAACTCGAAGCACTCACGGCCACCATCAGACAGCAGATTGACACAAACTACCCGCAGACCTCCAATCCCCGACTTTTCACTTTTCATTCTTTCACTTTTCACTTCTATCATCCCCGACTTTTCACTTTTCACACGTTCACTTTTCACTTCTATCAGCAGTTCTTTGCACTCATTATTCACAGAAACGATATGGACTGCCGACATATATTGCCTGCCGATATCCTCTACCGCCTTGCGCCAATCGAGCATAGGCGAGAGTTTAATCATCACACACTGGGCCTTTTCCAACAATTCATCGATGAAATCAAGCACATTGGGTGTGCAGTCAGCGATGCCGTAGGTCCGTCCTCCGTGTTCATCCCGTCTCGCAGGATCGATAAAGACCATATCAGCAGGTGCCATCGTATATAGATAGTCAACGCCATTGCCATTCACCACCTCTATCTGATGAAGCCCCAAGAGTCTAAAATTCTCCGATGAAATGGCACATAACTCCGCTTGCAGTTCCACTGCGACAGCCTTCTGGAACCCCTGAGCAATGAATGCCGCATCGACGCCAAAGCCTGCCGTCAGATCTATAAACAGCTCACCTCTTCCAGCCACTTCAGCCTTATATCTCGCCGTCCGCTCACTCGAACATTGTTCCATCGACAGATGTGGTGGCCAGACAATTCCCTCCACTGCTGCCCACGAAGGCAATTTCTCCTGTGCCCTCTTTCGCCCATCAATCTGCTGAAGAGCCATCGCCAAATCCACCTCAGGGTCTTTCGTCCCCCGAAGTGCCAGCTGTCTGACATCCTCATCCCGATGCTCTCGTACAAATTCCCTTGTCGCTTCGTTCATCATCTTCATTTCACGGCACAAAGATAGTGCAAAATGAGCGAAAAATCAAAAGAAATGGTTAAAAATGCATTGCACCACCAAACTTTTCCACCTTGGGAACGTGACATTCCCAGCATGGGAACATAGCGTTCCCGCCGTGGGAATAAGCTATGAGCCTAAGGCTTCTCACCATCGTCTCCTAAGAATCCCAAGTATAATCAGCAGATAGCCTGCCAAACACAACATTGGGGCAATGACAATTCTGCGGGTTGAGAAGATGGCTGGGTTGAAAGACTGCGCTGAACTACTTGAGCCAGACATCAGGATATAGCCTGAAACAATCAAGATGCATGCTGCGATGATGATTCGTTTCCCGCTTAAGCCAGCCAGTATCAACTGTTTGGCTCTATTGATATTGTTTATTGTAGTGTTCATATTGCTTGATGTATTGATGAATGAATTTGGTTCTTTCAAATTGTTCTGCTACGACAAGTGCCTGCTCCATGGTCTGCATCCATGTGTAGCGGTTGTAAAGAGAGCCGGCACGACGCGATAATTTGATGGTGTTTATCCAAGAGAGCCATTCGTCAGAACGGCGCAGCAGGCTGCTGACAATCTGGTCACCCTTTTCAGGCTGACGTGCCATATAATAGCAACGGGCCATCGACAATGCGTATTCTGTATAGGGCACGTTCTCCTGCGGCATTTCCTTCTGCCACTTATGACATACGGTTAGGGCTCGCTTCAAGTCACCTCGCTGAAGCAGAGAGTCGATAAGCACACCCATAATGAGCTGGTGTGTATTAGCCATACGCTTGACATCCTCATCCACATAGATTCCTTTCGTGCTCAGACCGCCATAGCGGAAACGGTGCATGATGTTGTCATAAATCCTCTCCACGTCTATCCTCTGAGTGGTAGTCGTAGGCGAAATGCGATAGGCAAGTCCTTCGAGTACCAAATGGTCGCGGAGGAAGGGCAGAATGTCGGAACCCATGCTGATGGACATATAGACGGGGCGTTCCCAATTGGCTTGCAATAGCATATCGAGCACCATCAGTTCGTTCTTGAAGAGCCCTTTCTTGCCCTTCAGCGAGATGGTCGCTGGGCCAATGGCGATGCTATCAGTATCGATGGGTACATACTCCATCTTGCCCTCCTTGTAGTCTTCGTGGCTCAGACTGATGGGCAGGGGGGGCGAGTCGTATGCCTGACGCTTCATCTGGTCGATATACCAGTCGGTCTGCAGGTATTCCATATTAACGACGCGGGTGTCGGTGCGCACGCCTTCCACCTCATGATTATACCAAAGCGGGAATGTGTCGTTATCGCCATTGGTCAGGATGATGGGATGTCCCTCTCGCTGCATGCTGTTAAGGTAGTTGGCACCGAAGTCTCGACAGGTATAACGGCCTGAGCGGTCATGGTCATCCCACGTCTGGCTTGCCATCTGGATAGGAACCAGCAGGCATACGATAGCAGAAAGAACAGCCATGAGGGTAGCATATTTTGCACTTTTCACTCTTACCTTTTCACTGATCATTCCCACTCCCATACCTATCCAGATGGCAAAGGCATAGAACGATCCGGCGTAGGCATAGTCACGTTCACGCGGTTGGAGCGGTGTCTGGTTCAGGTAGACCACGATGGCAAGTCCCGTCATCAGGAATAGTAGCATAACAACCAGGAACTGCTGCTTACCTTCACGTCCCTTACGCCATTGCCATAACATTCCCACCAGTCCGAGCAGCAGCGGTAATCCATAGAAGACATTACGCCCTTTGTTCTCTTTCAGGTCAGACGGCAGCTTCGACGTGTCGCAACCTAACAGCCAGTCGTCTATCCATCGGAAGCCTGTCATCCAGTTGCCGTGTTCCACTTCTCCGTGTCCCTGAATGTTGTTCTGTCGCCCCACGAAGTTCCACAGGAAATAACGCCAGTACATGAAGTTCACCTGATAGGAAAGGAAGAAGCGCAGATTCTCTGCAGCAGTGGGTACGCCATCCTTTTTCTCGACGTTTCCGAGCCAGTCCTCGTAGGCCTTGGCATGTCGTGAGGAGTGCATCCGGGGAAAGTACATGTTGTTCTTATACAGATAATCAATATCATGGCGTACCACCTCGTATTCCTGCTTCGTGGAATCGGCCACAGGGCGATAGACGGCTTGACCTTCCTTCTGTCTCGGCACCAAGTACTCGCCTTCTGCCACGCGGTCTATTTCGCTGCAATACGCAGGACCATAGAACAGCGGTGTCTTGCCATATTGCTCGCGGTTCAGATAGCTGCCCAAAGAGAAGATGTTATCAGGCGCATTCTCACACATCGGCGTTTGGGCATTGGCCCTAAAGAAGATGACGCCATAGCTGCTATAGCCGATGAGCATCATGAGCAAGCAGGCCAACGATAGCTTGACGATTCTTTGTTTCACTTTATAATAGGCAATGACGATTGTTCCTGTCAGCAGTAAGATGTAGCAAATAAGGCCAGTATTGTAAGGGCATCCCAGCACATTGGTAAACAGCAGTTCAAACCATCCGCCAAGTTTCACCACGCCAGGAATAAGACAAAAGAGGATAACGCCTATCAACAACCCACCTGCGATGAGTGCCTTCAGCATCCCCATCCACGTGACCCGCTTTGCTCGACGGAAATATACCACAAACGACATGGCGGGCAGACAGAGCAGACAAAGCAGATGAACACCGATGGACAATCCTGTAATATAGGCAATCAGGACAATCCATCGAGTACTGCCGGGCTTATCCATCTCGTTCTCCCATTTCAGAATCAGCCAGAACATCAGGGCGGTCAGAAAACTGGAGAAGGCATAAACTTCTGCCTCGACTGCCGAGAACCAGAACGTGTCGCTGAAGGTGTAGGCTAATGCGCCAACCATGCCGCACGCCTCAATGGTGATGACCTGCGGAATGCTCATTTCCCCATCGCTGATAGGGCAAATCACTTTCCGGGCGAGGTGAGTCACCGTGAGAAACAGGAAGAATATGCAGCCTGCACTCAGCAGTGCCGATAGGAGATTGACCATCAGCGCCACATGAGACGGATCACTGGCCAGCTGTGAGAACAGGTTGGCGGCTAACATAAAGACAGGTGCGCCAGGCGGGTGACCTATCTCTAACTTATAGCCACACGCAATGAATTCGGGACAATCCCACAGACTGGCCGTTGGTTCCACAGTCAGTCCATAGACAATAGCAGCAATGGCAAAGACAAGCCACGCCATGCAAGTGTTAATTCTCGAAAAAGATGTTTGATTCATCATACGTTTGCCTTTTTTCCGGCAAAGGTATGAAGACTATCATTTGTCACCAAAAATAATGTCTGACATTTGTCTGACATTAATCTGACAAACGCCTATCTACTTGATTTTCAGTCCGTATGTTTTTCCTCTGTCTGATTCTATTTTAAGGTCAGAATGTTCTTCTATGATGGGTTTCAGACGACGGATGAGGGTGTAAAGCGTCTCGCTGGCATCTGGTTTCTTAGGCCAGAGGGCATCACATATCTCTGCTTTCGACAACTGATGCGAGGGCGACTGCCACAGCATCTCCATCAGCTGCTGCTGCATCGGGGTTAGCTTTACTTCGCAGCCTTTGGCATTGACGAACCGCCCATCTTGCAGCATCATGCCGCCATAGAGACCTAATGCAGACAGCCGCCTATGCTGATACAGGCAGAACAGGCTCCACAAAAACACCATTGACCATAGAATCATCGAAGGCCGTTGATCAGAAAGTGAGAGAATCGTGGCTGTCGATACTTGCGGACGAGGACGGAATCCTTTCTTGGTGTCCACCGCCAAAACAGCATTTCCTCTCAATCCCTCTATTTGCAGGTGACTGTTGAACACCTGAATCGTATCAGCACTGATCACGTCCGACTGCTGTTCATCCAAGGCCTTGGCCAATGCCTGGTTCACATCCTCAGTCACCAAATTCTCCGTTGTCTTATAACTCGTCAGGCTCACCATGCTCGAGGCGATTATCAGTGCAAAGAGCACCACTACTGCGTATTTCTGTTTCATAAAATCACATTATTAGTATCAGAATACACATGCCCATCCGAATTTACGGACGAGTTCTTGTAACAGATTCCTGTCACGAA
>JAEEPF010000138.1 GCA_016284635.1 Prevotella sp. | reverse complement strand
TTGAACAACTGCTGAATAAAGGTAAAAGGGTAAAAAGGTAAAAAGGTAAAACCTTTACCAGCCCTTTGGCCTTATTACATATTATCTTTTTCATATCTTTTACTTTTTCAATTTTTTACCTTTTTACATTTTAATATTTCGGATTCTGAATCAGTCCGGGATTAACGGAGATAGCCGACTGTGGCAGAGGATACCACTCATACTTTCGGTCGCGCTTTTCGGGAAGACTGATGCCGTCTTCTTTAGCACGTCCCCAGAACCACCACTGCCCCTGTGTGAACTTGTCGAAGCGGCGCAGGTCGGTACGCCGGCGGTTGCCCTCGCCCAGATATTCCTTACCCCACTCGGAGAGCATCCAGTCCATATCGAACTGTGTGAAGCCGGGTCCGGGAATGCTGAGTGCAGCCGTACGGTCGGAAGTCTTGTAGTAGCGGCCGCGGACGGCATCGACATAGTTCTTGGCCTCGGCGCTGTTACCCTTACGCATCTCGCATTCAGCCACATTGTAGTAGGCCTCTGCCAGACGGAACTGCACATCGTCGATGCTCTTGAAGCCTCCTTGCTCATCATTCGGATAGAGCGGATACTTCACCAGACGAACACCTGAGTTGGTCTCGCCCCAACGGGGACTCATCACTGTCTCCAACTCTCGACCCTGATTGAGGAACGTGCCCAACTGATCGACATATACCAGATCCTGTCCGTCGCGGTCGGCATCGGCCTTCAGCACGTCGCCCTTACCGAAGTCGGCACGTATCACGCCTTTCAAGAACATGCCGGGGCCGTGGGTCTTCGTATTCACATCGTAGGTATAGTTCTGCTTGCGGATGTCACGATCGTCGAAACGCTCGTAGGGAGCACCCAGCTTGTCGCCATAGTCCAAGAAGCACTTGGCACCAGTGGAACCACCTGTAGGCAGAACGCTGCCGGAGTTGTCGAACGAGGGAACAAGACACACGCAGTTCCAGGCACCGATGCCATCGTAAGACTGTCCGAAATAGTCGGCATAGCCATACCACATGCCAACCATCGTGCGCACATTCGAGATGGCATTGGCAGCACCCTGTCCGTCCTCAGCGGCAAGGGCGAAGATCACCTCAGGACTCTTCACGTTGTCCATCGAGTAGAGGTTACGATAGTTGTCATCGATGGCATAGGTGCCGTAGGAACCGTTGATGATCTCCTTCGACAGTGCCTCGCACTCGTCATAGTGCCTCTCCCCGATGAACACCTCGGCATTGAGCAGCAGACGGGCCTTGAGCAGACGGTTCATAGCCTGGTTGGCACGGTTCACCATCGAGTGGCTGGCGTCGTCCTTGGCCAAGGCATTGACGGTTTCATCTAATTCCGTGGCAATGAAGTCGTAGATCTTCTTGCACGATGCGTCCCAGTCCGGATCAGCCGTTCCCGGCACCTCGCTGCTGGCAGAGGTATTCAGAGGCAGCGCACCGCCCCAGAGTTCGAAGATACAGTAATAGTTCCAGGCGCGGATGGTACGTACCTCAGCCACATACTGAGCCAACTTGGCATCGGTCATGCCCAGCCCCGAGGCACTCAGGCCCTCAAGGTCGCTGAGCAGCAGGTTTGCCAGTCCGATGGCTGTCCAGGCACCATTCCATGCATTGTTGATAATCGTAGACTCAGAAGTCCAGTTGTGCCACGAGAGCACGGTCTTCATGGCCTCGTCCCAGCCCCAGAGTCCGGCATTCCATACACGCCATGTAATCTGGTCGGCGGGGTATTCTGAGAGGTGGAAGAAATTCTCGCCTGCCAATGTCTGCGATGTCTGTCCGTAGATGGCAGCCACAGCACCTTTCACACTGGCCTCATTCTGGTAGTAGACACCGGCGTCGATACGGTCGTATACCTTCTCGTCAAGGTCGGTACAAGACGAAAGCCCCAGTCCCAATGCTATCGCTATGATGCTATTCTTTATTGTTTTCATAAGATTATCCATTTTCAATTATCAATTATCCATTATCAATTATCAATTAGTGAAACCGTACCGTAACGCCCAGACTTAACTGTGTGGCCTGTGGATAGGCACTATTAGAGTCGATGCCTGGAGTAATGCCTGTAGAGGTGACGATAGAGGGGTCGTTGCCTTCATATCCTGTCAGCGTGAACACATTCTTGGCTGTGAGATAAACGCGGAAGCTTTCCACCAGCTGACGGCTCTTCGGTGTCAGGGTATATCCAAGCGTGACATTGTCGAGCTTGAAGTAGTCGCCCTTCTCAAGGAAATAACTTGAGATGATACCACCGCTTGAGTTCACGTCGGCATAGTCGGTATATGCTTTACGCAGCACATTGTCAGTACCCGACCCTTTCAGCCCCATGCCATATTTGCGCATATTGAAGATCTCGAAGCCAAACGCACCACGGAACATCATACTCAGGTCCCAGTTCTTATAGCTCAGCGTATTGGTCCACGACAGGAAGTGCTTGGGAGCGCCATTGCCGATATTCCGCTTGTACAAGGGGTCTGCCTGAGCTGCGGGAATGGCATTACCGTCATTGTCATAGATCAGCAGCAGTCCGCTGTCATCGATACCGGCGTGCTCATAGCCATAGAACTGGCCGATCTTCCCGCCCTCTTCCACGCGGAAGAAATACTCGCTGCTGCCAGGTCCCGGCTTCTGATACAGGTCGAGGTAAGCCATTTGGTAAGCGTCGCTCGAGAGCTTGGTCAGTTTGGTCTCTCCCATGCTCCAGTTGATACCAGTCGTCCACTTAAGGGCCTTCTTGGCCAGCACGTCATACTCGAGTGCCACTTCCACACCGGTATTCTTGGTGGTACCCACATTTACCAGGATGGTGTTGTAGATAAACGGAGGCTGCGGTGCCGTGTAGTTATATAGCAGATCCTGCGAACGGCGGTCGTAAAATTCCACGCTACCGCGCAGGCGGCTGTTCAGGGCCACGAAATCCACACCGATATTGAAGGCCGTTGACTTCTCCCAAGCCAGATCGGGATTGGCATTCAGCGACGGGGCATAACCGTTGATCCACTGGTTGTCGATCAGGTAGGCCCCACGGGTGCTATAGGTGGCGATACTCTGATAGGCATTGAAGTCAGAGCGCCCGGTCACACCATAGCTGATGCGTGGCTTCAGGCTTTGGAAGCTCTCTTTCAGACCCTGGGCAAACGGGGTGCTGGTGATTTCCCACGCCAGCGATGCAGACGGGAAGTTACCCCACTTTTTGTTAGCACCGAACTTGGTGCTGCCCTCGCGGCGCATAGAGGCCGATGCGTAGATCATATCATTGTAGTTATAATTGATTCGTCCGAAGAATCCGATCAGTGTTGATTCCGACGATCCGGCCCAGAGATTGGCCTTGCCGTCGCGCAGATAGCTGCCGCTGCCGATACCGTGATACGACAGCGCGTCATACACGAATCCCATGTTCTCGTTACCTGTCTGCTCCCAATTGCTGCGTTCCCACGAATAGCCGAGCACGGCCTTCAACTGGTGCTCATTCAGCGTCATCGTATAGTTCACCAGCCACTCCAGCCGGTTGGTCCACCATTTCTGATAGTTAATGCGGGCGCGGCCGTCGTAGCCGTTCCAGAACGATTCACTCGATGTCGTCGGTGTGTAGAAGTTATCCTTCAGGTCATTATACTGCAGGGCATAGCTCAGCGAGGTGTTCAGGTTGTGCTGTTCCGTCTGCAGGATGTTCATCTTCACGTCGGCATTGCCCAGGATATAGATTCGGTCACCCTGGCTCACGTTCTCCCTCAGGTCGTTCACGGGGTTGTGGATGTCCGTCGGAGAGTTAGGCTGATAATAGCTGCCGTCGGGGTTCTTTACCGGGATGGTGGGATTCATCGTCAGGGCCGTGTCAAACAGTCCGTCGTTGCCCCAATCCTCATGCACCTTGCGGGCCGAGAGCGACGCATTCAGCTGCAGTCGGTTGTTCAGCACCCGCTGCTCGCCCACAAAGCGTGCTCCGTATTCTTCACGTCCGGAAACGATATCCAGACCGTTACCTTTCTTATAGTTCAGCGACATTCCGAAATACCCGTTCTTCCCCGATGTGTCGATGGAGAGATACTGGTTCAGGCTGTAACTGACCGGCCGTGTGATCTCGTCCCACCAGTCGGTATCGGCACCATAGTCCTGTCCGCGGCGTGAACGGCGGAACTCGTCGGTAGAGAGAATTTCAATCCGCGGCTTCTGCACGTTCAGTGCCACATAGCTGTCGTAGGTCACGTTGGTCACTCCCGCCGTTCCCGAGCCTTTCTTGGTCGTCACCAGAATCACGCCGTTGGCACCACGCGTTCCATAGATGGCGGCACTGCCGGCATCCTTCAGTACGGTAATCGATTCCACATCCTGGGTGGCGATGTTACGCAGGTCGCCGCCGGCAATACCGTCAATGACGATCAGCGGTCCGTTGCTGGCTGTCAGACTTCCCGCACCACGCACCTGAATGGCACTCATGGCGTTGGGGTTGGCGTCGGCCGTGGTAGCCACGTTCAAGCCAGCCACCTTACCAACCACCAGAGCCATGGCGTCCGTGGCAGCTCCCTGATTGAACTGATCCTTGCTGATCTGCACCACAGAGCTTGAAATCTCTTTCTTGGCCATCGAGCCATAGCCCACCACTACGACTTCGTTCAGCTGTGCCACATCCTCCTTCATCGTCACCTCCATACCGTTTTTGGCAGGCTGTTCCTGAGGGTTATAGCCGATGTAGCTGAACATCAACGTTGCTCCAGGCTGGCACTGCAGGCTGAAGTTGCCGTCGAAGTCTGTCACTGTACCGTTAGATGTTCCCTTGACCATGACGGAGGCACCAATGACACCTTCACCCGTCTCGTCTTTCACATGACCACTGATGGTAGTCTGTGCAGAAACATCCAAGGCAAAAAACACCACCGCCAGCATTATCAGCAGGCGATAACAATTTTTTTTCTGTCTTTTCATTTTCATTTGGTTTAAATTAATTGATTGGAATATTATTATTAATCGAAATTCCCGTTTATAACCATCATATAGTTAAACATCTATTTGGAAACGAATTACCATAATTTGAAGACTCGGCTTTGCCGCTTGCCTATGCAAGAATTTGATCCACGAATTTTTATATTAATTATTCAAATTCGTTTCCTTTCAATCCTTACCGCCGCTCCCCCGCTGCGTGCTAGGTGCAGCTTCAGACTGTCATTCTTTGTCACTTCTATCTGGCGGATAGTCATCTCGTAGGGATTAGTTTCAAAGTTGGCTTCAGGCCCGTCTTCGTAGATAACTGCAAGGTATGTGGCATCTTCGTCTAGGAAGTCGAGGGGTATCGTCAAATCCCTGGCTTCCTCGTTGGTGATGCTGCCGATGAACCATCGGTCGCCGCCACGCTCCTTTCTCGCCATCGTGATATATTTCCCGATCTCGCCGTTAGGCACCAGTGTGCGGCTCCATGTCGTAGGACAACTCTCGATGAATGTCAGTGCAGGCTGTCCTTCGTAGTTCTCGATGGCATCTGCGGCCATCTGCAAGGGACTGTAGATCACCACGAACTCGCCCAGCTGCTTGGCCAGGGTGGAGTGGGGATGCGTACCCTTCACGATCTCCGAGAAGTTGAAGATGGCCGGCGTGAAATCCGTCGGACCTGCGAGACCGCGGGTAAACGGCAGCGTGACGGTATGCGAGGGAGGATTCCCGCCCCTTCTGTCCCAGGCGTTGTACTCTTGCCCGCGCACCCCCTCCTGGGTCATCAGGTTGGGCCATGTGCGCTGGATACCGGTAGGCATGGCGGGCTCGTGATTGTCGATCATAATATGATGCTTGGCGGCGCACTCTATCACACGACGGTAGTGACGGATGCCATACTGTGACTTGGCCAGTTCCTTCCCGTCGAACAGATGCCCGACATAACCGGTCTTCACGGCACGGATGCCCAGTCTGGAGAACCAGGCGAAGGCTTCATCCATCTCCTCCTCCAGCAATGCTGCTCGCCCCCATGTCTCCGTATGCCCGATAAAGCGCACACCCTTGGAAGCGCCATACCGGCAAACCTCCTCCATGTCGAAATCCGGATAGGTCTTCAGATAAGTCACCTCCTCCCCCTCTCCCCATCCTGGGTTCCATCCCTCGGCCAGCACGCCGCTGAAGCCGTGGCGCGCGGCAAAGTCCATGTAGCGCTTCACGTTTTCTGTGGTAGCGCCGTGAGTGGGCCCCATCTCCCAGGTATTCTGCTTCTTGTGGATGCTCCACCAGATGCCGATATAGCGGCCAGGCTCTATCCATGAGGTGTCTTCGATGCGGGACGGCTCGTTGAGGTTCAGCATCAGGCGCGACGTCAGTAGACCTCCTGCCGTCTGGCTGATGATTATGGTGCGCCAGGGACTTTTCAGTTCGCCCTTTGCATACACCTTTACCCCGTTCTGCCATGGCGTGAGGGCTGTCAGCAGACGGACTGCTCCGTCGGCTCCACTGCGCGGCGTGAGGTTGATGCTCGCATAGTCTTCAAGTGCAGCCTCATGAATGGCGAGGTACAGATCTTTCTCATATTCTATAGTAAGAGGTGTGCAGACCGTGTCTTTTCTGCTCAACAGGTCTGAAGTATAGATTCCTTCAAAATACGCCGTGTGGTTCGACGGAATCGACCAGGCTTTGGCATCGTGTGCCAAGACAATCTCGGTCAATTCCTCCTGAATACAATACTCTTTACCTCTGTTGTCGTCTGGCAGAATATAGCGGAAGCCAAACCCGTCGTTGAATACGCGGAACACCACTCGCATGCTGCCCCCCGTCTTTTCCAAGAAACTGACTGTCAGTTCGTTGTAGTGGTTGTGTACTGTCTCGTCCTCACCCCAAGGCTGACTCCATGTCTCATCCTTCGTATCCCGGCTCACATGTCCCATTTTTACATGCGCGCCTACCTCTTTATCATCAAGAAGAAAACCCAGACGGGAGGGGCTGACCAACGGACGGTTCTGGTAGTTCACCATGTAGAACGCATGTTGGTCCTTCACGCCGACGGTCACCGTCACGGCTCCGTCGGGTGAAGTTACCACAACATTTTTGGCGTTGCAAACGAAAACGCCTGAACTAACAAAATTACCAACTAATATAACTAAACTAACAACCAATTTGTTCATTGTTCATAATTGTTTTTATTGACGTGAATGATTTAAATTTTTGATTTCGTCGGCAAAGTTACGTGTATTTCTGACGGCATCCAAGCACGCCAAACAAATATCAAAGTGGTGAAAAATGCAAGATGTTGATAATAAACCGTTTATAAAAAAGACTATCCTGAAAAATCTAAATCAAATCAATCGGTTTTTTGCTAAAAATACGATTTGATGTTTGGTGGAATGAAAAAGTTTTAGTACTTTTGCACCAGACACAAAAAAAGAAATGACGATGAGACAGTATTTGTTGATATCTATTCTATGTCTGCAGACTATGATGGGCTTTGCAAGCGATGTCAGGCATCTGTATGTGAAGCTTGACAGTCTGATAGCACACTATCAGGAAACAACGGCTGAAAAAGAAAACCGGATCCGGAATCTGAAGGATGGTGTAAAGACGATGTCGCTGACAGACGATCAGACGTACGATCTGAACCTCCGCCTTTATGACGAATATGTGGCATTCAGGTTCGATTCGGCCTTCTATTACGTGGAAAAGAATGTAGAGCGATTCCGTCACACTGACGACCACGACCGTTTTGCTGCCAGTGCTATTCGCATGGCCCATATCCTCTCCGTTACCGGACTCTTCGACAGGGCGCGCCGCCTCATGGATGAGATCGACCCTGAGCAGCTGGGCGATGAGCAGTGCGTGGCCTACTATAACCAGCAGAGCGAACTGAACCTGTATCGGTCGGAGATGGCACAATATACACCTTATTTTAATGACTATATCCAGAAAGCGCAATATTACCGTCAGCTGATCATCCAGACAGCCCCCAAAGACAGCTATGACTATATCTTCAGTCTGGCCACTTACACCTGTGAGACAGGTAATCCCGACAAGGCCATTCAGATGATGGAGGCCTGGCTGCCAAAACTCGATGTCAGCACCCGCGACTATAGCATCGTCACCAGCACGCTTGCCTATTTCTATCAGTGTAAGGGTGACAGGGAACGCCAGGAATACTATCTCCTGCTCAGTGCCATCAGCGACGAGCAAGGAGCTATCCGGGAAAATAATTCGTTGCGCTCGCTGGCTGAAATCCTGATGGCGCGCGGCGAAAACGATATCGCCTACCGCTATCTCTACCAGTCGATTACAGAGGCACGGTTCTATGGCAGCCGCCTTCGAATGATGCAGGTGGGACGGATGGCACCGCAGATCATGAACCTCTATGACAAGGAGCGCGCACAGACACAACGGAACACCTATATCTATCTGGGCATCATCTCTTTCATCTCCCTGATCCTGCTTGGCATTATGGCCTACACGCTTGTACTTCTGAGGAAGAAGAAGGCTGCCAGTAGGCAGATTAAGGCCATGAACAAGACTTTGACGGCTCATAATGAACAGATCCAGGCCGCCAATAGTCAGATGAAAGAAGCCAATCGCATCAAAGATGAATACATAGGACGCTTCCTCGAACTTAGCAGCAATCTGATTAAGCAGGGAGAAGATCGCAACAAGCAACTCAACCGTCTGGCCCGTGACCGCAAGTTGGAGGAACTCTATGCGGAATTGAAGAGCTCGCAGGCCATCAATAACGGCATCCGGATGTTCCATCAGAATTTCGATGAAGCATTCCTCAATATCTATCCCGCCTTTATCAGTGAAGTGAATAAACTACTGATGCCTGACAATGCTTTCGTGATAAGCGAAGGTGACAGCCGTCGCCTGACTACAGAACTTCGCATCCTGGCCCTGATCCGTTTGGGAATCAGTGACAATCAGGATATCGCTGATATCCTCCGCTCCAGCATCACTACTATCTACACTTATCGCTCAAAACTCAAGTCACGTTCGGTCAATAAGGATACCTTTGAAGATGATGTTCGTAAGATCGCGACATACTGATAGCCCTTCGATCCTATGGGTGTATTCTGTATAGTTAGGACTTCCTATCGTACACCACGATAGTAGAAATACCCATGGTTGTCTTTGACAAATGTCAGTGCTCACCATAAGCTATTCAATTGTTTAATTTAGCAATATTAATTGCACTCGTTCAGTATCACCACAATCTCGTCAGCGGTGAGCTGCTTGCAGCAGCCGGGGG
>JAEEPF010000013.1 GCA_016284635.1 Prevotella sp. | reverse complement strand
ACATCGTCACAGAGTTGCTCTACCAGCTGCTGGAGGTGTCGCAGAAGGAAGGAGGTAAGGCATGAGCAAGATCGGATTCCACCGCCACTCCCTCTCGTTGAAACTCGGCGTCACCATCACCGCCTTCGTCGTCGTGCTCTTCGTCTCTTCGGTAGGACTGCTCTACATCCGTTCCCGTCAGCTCGTGAAGCAGGAGGCCCTGGAGCGTGCCGAGAAAGCGCTCGACAAGACGGCGCTGCGAGTGAGCTGCTACCTGAGTGAGATCGAAGCCGTCGCGGAGAATCTCAAGTGGATCGTCAACCAGGACCAGACACCCGACAGTCTGCTGGCCTACACCCGCCGCATCGTGTCGCAGAGCGACAACATCGACGGCTGTTCCATCACCATGGAGCCCGACTTCTACCCGCCCTCCATAGGACACTTCTCGGCCTACACCGTCAGGAAGGGCGACAGCATCATCACCCAGCGCGAGGGCGACTACGACTACTACTCCAAGGTGTGGTATCGCACGCCCAAGGAACAGCAGAGGCCCTGCTGGATCGACCCTTACAACGATTACAACGCCGGCACGCTCTCCAATGACGACATCATCGTCTCCTACAGCATCCCCCTCACCGACAAGACGGGCCGTTTCATCGGCGTCATCTCCACCGACCTCTCGCAGACATGGCTCACGAAGACCATCGAAGAGGATAAGCCCTACCCCCATTCCTACTGCATCATCCTGCAACGCGACGACAGTCTGCCAGACATCAGCGGCGAACCCTGCTACGTGTTCCAGAAGATCTTGCATCAGACGGGATGGCGCATCTCCCTCATCTGCCCCGAGCGCGATATCCTGGGCGGTTACAAAAAGCTGGGATACATCATCTTCACCGTACTGGCCATCGGTCTCATCCTGCTGCTCATCTTCTTCATGCGCACCATCAGCCAGTTCGTGTCACCGCTGAACCAGCTCGTCAGCCAGTCACAGTACATCGCCTCAGGACATTTCGGAGAACCCATGGCCCGCACACGAAGGACAGACCTCATAGGCCAGCTGCAGAACAGTTTCTCCACCATGCAGGAGTCGCTGGCAGAACAGATCGGACAGCTGCAACAGGCCAACGAGAGGGCTGAGGAGCGAAACAAAGAGCTGCAGCGTCTGAACGATCTGGCCCAGGAGGCCAGACTGGAGAAGATCGCCTTCCTGCAGGATGTGTCACACCAGATACGCACACCGCTGAACATCATCCAGGGCTTCCTCAACGTGGTGCTCAAGAACAACTCCGACCTGACGGTGCGGGAGAAAGCACACATCATGGCCATGATGCAGAAAAACGCCTTCTCCCTGCGACGGATGGCCTATATGCTCTACGATGCCACATGGCTCGAGAAAGGACAGAAACTGGAATACCACGACCTCGTGAGCTGCAACGCCGTGGCCCGCAAAGCCATCGACACCCTGCACCGCTTCACGCCTGGCAAAGACGACACCGTCATCTTCGAGACAGCCCTCGACGACGACATACAGCTACGCACCCACGAGGCACACCTATCTTATATTATACACGAGCTGCTCTACAACGCGAAGAAATTCGCCTCTGACGGACGGGTGAAGCTCATGGTCTATGAGACGCCTGCCACCGTCAATTTTGCCATCGAGGACGAAGGCCCTGGCATCCCCGCGGAGGAACAGCAGCGCATCTTCAATCATTTCTTCAAGCACAGTCCCTTCTCCGAGGGTCTCGGTCTGGGTCTGTACCTCTGTCGTCACTACATCCGTCTGATGGGCGGTGAACTCTCTCTCGATACCACCTACGAAAAAGGTAGCCGTTTCATCATCCGGCTACCCCTTGCGTAATTTTATAGCCACAGATGACACAGATTCTCACAGAAGAAATGATTTTCACAGAGACAAGGATGATTGATTTATTTAACACGGATTTTATGGATTATAAGGATGGCTGCGCAGCTCTCCATAAAATCCATAGACTCGGCTTTGCCGCTTGCTACCGAAGGGACGCAAGAATCCGTGTCGATAAAAAGAAAGTCCATCTGTGTGAATCTATTTATCTGTGAGAATCTGTGTAATCTGTGGCTTCTTTACGCGATAATCATTTCCTCCCGCTTTCGGTTGCTTCGCGCTTTGCCTTCATGAAGCGGTCGATGAAATCGATCTGCTCACGGTTCGGCCGCATGATCAGCGACGCACCGTTGCGGAACTGCATCGTCGTAGGCTGTGCCTCGTCGAACGACGGCCAGTAAGGCAATCCCTTGCCATTCGGATTACCCGTCTTGGCGAAGTTCACCCAGTACTGCTGCATCATCTCCGACACGGCAGCCTCAGCAGGGAACTTGTCCGGCTGGTTCAAGAACATCCCGTTCAGATACATGATATCGTCGGCATGTGCCACACCTCGACGGAGCGGATTCTGCGAGAAGCTCATCTTCGACGGCTGGTCGAGATAGGCAGCGTAAGCCGGACTCTTACCCGTCTGCGACTGCAGCTTCACCCAGGCATACGACGGCCAGGCGAAACCGAGGTCACGGAAAGAGTCACCATTGGCGTGCCAGGCCTCCTCGTCGGTATTGGCGGGATACACCTTCAGTGCCTCCTCCGTCATATCGCCAAACATGCGGCTGGCATTCTTCTGATAGTCCTCAGCCTTCACGGTGGGCGGTGTAAACAGCGCACCCTCGTCGGAGTTCGTCATCACGATCACAGGCACATCATTGTATTCCCCACGCTCGTAGAGCCGATACTGGTCGTCGCAGATCACATAGCCATCCACGCAGGGCCAGAAACCGCTAAAGCCTACATTACCGTCGCAGAGCGCCATCGCATCCATCGCGCGCAGTTCTTTCAGCGACTTCTTCTTCAGATGCTTCTGGAACGCCAGTCCCTGCTGCTCGGCACCCTTCTGCGAGGCATCCAGGCCGATACTGCGCGGCGCATCACTCCAAGGAGCAAACGAACCGCCACTCTGACTGATACAGCCGTGGAACAGAC
This sequence comes from Prevotella sp., assembly GCA_016284635.1. Classification (GTDB taxonomy): domain Bacteria; phylum Bacteroidota; class Bacteroidia; order Bacteroidales; family Bacteroidaceae; genus Prevotella. The sequence goes on along the minus strand of JAEEPF010000013.1, from coordinate 35,326 downwards.
CCTTCGCCAACGGCGAGGCACAGAGAATACTGCAGCTGATGGCTCCGGCACTCTCGCCGAAGATCGTCACCTTCGAGGGATCGCCACCAAAGTTCGCGATATTCCGCTGCACCCACTGCAGGGCATAGATCTGGTCGAGGATACCGTAGTTGCCGGCATGTCCGTCCTGATTCTCCTTCGCCAACTCCGGATGCACCATAAAGCCGAGCGCACCCGTCCTGTACTCCACACTGACAATGACCACGCCGCGCTGAGCCAACAGACTCCACAGATCGCCGCCATAGTGCTCCGTCTGGAAGCCGCCGCCATGGATCCACACCATCACAGGCAATTTCTCGTTTGCCGACTTCGCTGGTGTAGCAATACCAAGATAGAGACAGTCTTCGCTCATCATATCTGCCGTCCTTCCTGGCCTTGTGGGCTGCGGAGGCAGAGGTCCGAACGTGTCGCACTTCCTCACGCCTTCCCAGGCCTTGGCAGGCTGCGGGGCCTTCCATCTCAGGTTCCCCACTGGAGGCGCTGCATACGGGATGGCCTTATACACTGCCAGTCCGCCTTCCAGCACACCTTCCACATCGCCAGTCTCCACATGCGTCTTCAGCAGCGGCTTCTTCGCCTCCGCCACCATCACAATCGCATCTGAATCCTCGTAACATTTCTCATTCCTCATTCCACATTCCACATTCCACGACCCAAGCTTCTCCTTCAGCGCCGTCTTGTCAGAAGTAACGCCTGCGATATACCACTTATCCCCACTTCGCCTTGCGACGATGACATACTTCCCGGGATAACCGTCGATAAACTTCGTCTCATCCCACGTCGTGGGCACATCCTTCATAAACTGTATCGCCCAAGCCGGTGCATCATCCAAATTATTCGGTGCCAGTGCAAAGTGCTGCACGCTGCTCTGGAACAGCACCGCCGTCGCCATCGCAAACACATCGCTCGTCCGTCGCACAGTACCGTGCTGATTATCTGCGCTATAACGCTTATTCAGCGCCGAACCGCCGAAGTCCATCGAACCCACGGCATTGCGGATAAACGGATGCAGACAGGCATTAAACGCCTCCGCATCGCAGGCACCCTGTCCGAAGTGCAGGTTCTCCGATGCCAGCACCGCCTCGGCAGCCACGAAGTTCGGATACATCCGCTCCCAGCCTCTCGGCAGCGTGCAGCCGTGGAAGATCACCTGAATGCCGAAGTCGTTGGCGTCGGTGAGGATATCCTCATACAACTGCATCATCTGCTGCTTGTCGCCGCCAAAGAAGTCCACCTTGATACCCAGGATGCCGTTCTTCTGCATCCACGCCATCTCCTGACGGCGGGGGCCGGCCTTATCCATCTTGCCGCGAGGTCCCTGCGGGGCATCGTTCCACGTACCGTTCGAGTTATACCACAAGAACAGGCCTACGCCCTTCTCCCGTCCGTAACGGGCCAGCTCCTCCATCTTCTCATAGCCGATCTGCGTATCCCAGAGCGCATCCACAAGCACGCTTCGGAAACCCATCGCGGCTGAGAAATCAATATATCGCTTCTGCTCATCGAAGTTACAGCTGGGGTCCATGCCGATGATCCACGACCACGAGCCCTTACCATATGTATAATCCTTCTTCGCCTCATACTTCGGCTTCACCAGATCATTCGCAATTGTCGTCTCCACGATCGGTGCCAGCGTCTTACCTACCGTGATCGTCCTCCACGGTGTCTCAGCCGGCAGCGCCATCAACGGTGTCACGGCTCCCGTCCCGTTCATCTCCTCCGCCAGCGGGAACGCAATTTTATACAATTGTCCTTTAACTTCTTTAACTTCATTAACTTCATTAACTTCCTCACAAATCAGTCGGCATCCTACATAGCCACCGTCAGTCCCCGTCTCCGAAATCAGCACCCAGCCGTCTTCACTCCTGACTCCTGGCTCCTGACTCCTGACTCCCTGAACATGAAACAGCCCCGGGAACGTATATCCGAATCCCCAGCCGTTCTTCCCCATCTGGTCGTCTGGTGTATAAGCCGTCTCATAGCTCGGAGCCGTCCGTGCAAAGCCCGTCATCGGCTTCATCTGCGGACAGAGGAACGTCGTCGTCCCCTCGGGCAGCACAAACCCGCTGGCCTCGCTCTCCACGACGCCCGACAGCGTCTCACCGCCGCGCACCTTCTTCGGATACACCTTATATCTATAAGCCACATCACGACTGGTCACGCGGAAGATCACGTCCATCGCCTGACGGCCGTCCTTCTCGAAATGGCAGACACCCTCCGTGGCCACCACCTTCACATGACTCTGCTTCGTGGTCTTCAGACAGTACTCGTCCTCAAACTTACTCACGTCGCAGCCCTTCAGCGTCAGGCCCTGCGTCAGGTCGTCGAAATTCATCTTCAATCCTAAGGGTGAGGTCTGGATAAACACCTGTCCGTCGAGTTTCACCTCATACTTCGGGCAGCCGCCGTCAGCCATCGTCACCGTCACGGTCATCCTACCGTCAGGGCTGACGATCTCCTGTTGCGAAGGATTTGCCTGTGCAAAGGCAGCCACCATCGTCACTTGAAAAAATAAAAGCATTGCGCCAAGACATCGGCGCCACCAGTTTTGTTTGTTGGTCTTCATCATACTAAAATTTAGTTATTGTTATTACTGATTTCTTTTCTCCATACCTGCCATAGCATTACCAAATCCTGATACGTTTTCCGGGTGCGAGATAGAGTTTGTCGGTGGGCTTCACGTCGAAGAGGTCGTACCAGTCGTCCGTTCGTCAACCACGGTGCTGTTCCACCAGCCACCGTTGCAATACATAAAGAAGTCGTCGCCCGGACGGACACTTGTGTCTTTGTTCGCGTCGGCTTTCCACTCCTTGTCATCCACTACCACTACCGGTGCCGGATTGTCATGAATGTCTGTACATGCAGTCAGCACCACCATTGTCATTGCGCAGAAAAGGGCGGCTGTTAGTGTCATCAAATACTTTTTTGTCATATTTAGTTTTATTTGGTTCTATACTGTTTTTAGTTTGTGCAAAGGTACGAAATTTTTTCCAATCTACCAAAAGAATAAGCATTATTTTTCACCTAAAGCCCCATATTTAACATAGCCGTTTGCGAGGCGCGTCGGCGTTTAGGCGCGTCGGCGTTACATTAGGATTTGTCGAATGTGATGAGTGTTGTAGCAACATACACACATATATATAATTTAAATTATTATATATTATAATATATAATAATTATATATAATAGATTTGCAGCTCAGCTCGCCTATCGATTTTCCAAAAGACGCGCCTAAACGCCTAAACGGCGACGCGCCTAGATGTGGCAATGACCACGATACCAGCCCTCTCAAATGTTAAAACCAAAATTAAACGTAAATAATTTGTGAAAAGGCTTGTTTCATATCTGAATTTTTCGTACCTTTGCAGTATCAAATTATAGAAGCGGAGAGAGGGGCTCTAAGGGTAAAAATTGCGAGGATTAAATCTAGAAATTGCACGCATTAATGGTAGCAATTGTTTTTCTTAATAGTTCCTTCAGGAAGCGGAACAAGGCGACAATGAGAGAATTGATAATTTTGTTTACAAACGCCAAATTAAACTAGATTAAAATATCTGTGAGATCTGTGTGACAAAAAAGGGAATGGGAGCGATAAGCGGTGTAAGGAGGCGGATCAGAAAAAACCTAGCAGAAGAATACTCTATGAAGACGTGATCGCCTACACAGGAGGGGAAAACATGAGGGCCGACAGCAGCCAGCCCTCTCTTAGGTGAAACGGAAGGTGTAAGATCACTACCGGATGGCGTAGAGATAGCCGAGGAGGGCCATCTTGCCGCGCATGGTCTCACGGGGCGTGAACTCACCGTTGACCCAGAAATAGCGCTGGTTGAAGTAGGACTCCTGACGAGGCCAGGTGGTGGTCTGGACACCGTTTTCGACAGTCCAGGCGGGATAGCAGTACTTCAGGAAGACACGGGCGTCGCCTCCGTTATGTCCTGGCGACCAGGTCTCGGTGCCGTTGAAGGGCGTCTGTCCAGGATGGCACTCTGGGGCGCCGTCGTTGCGGCCAGTGGTGTAGCAGTCGGTGATGTGACGCTCACCAAGCCCTGTCATCTCAACGATGTTGCCAGGGTTACGGCCGAGGCTCCAACTGGCCTCCGTAAGCATCACGTGCTCAAGCTCGCGCATGCGTCCTGACTCCTGACTCCTGACTCCAGACTCCTTCCTCGCAATATAATGGGCAAGCATCACGAGCTGGAGGTTCTGCGACACCTGCCAGCGGCTGTCGTTGGCACTGCGGCGCGAGGGACGCTGGGCCATGTGGCCGATGTTATAACTCTCAGCCTGGGCGTTGACGCTCGACTTGAGATTCTGATAGAGCTCAGCATAGTGGCGGGGCTGCGGACTGGTGAGATAGGCCGCTGCTGCCCATATCTGGCAGAAGGGCACGACGCTTTGGTTCTCGGCATGCATCACGCCCACACCGAAGAAGCCGTGGTCGCGCTTGCTGAACACCTGCGACTGCGGACTCTTGATCTCCGAATCCTGTGCGAAGATGTCTTCCCACTCGGTATCGCCCGTGACATTATAGAGGAAGGCAGCGGCCATCTGACGGAAGTCACGGCCACGCATCTGCATCGAGCCGATGTCCTGCAGGTCGTCGAGCTGGTTCCACTCCTGCTTGGAGGCATAGCGGAAGGCCTTGATGGCCTCGGCAGTATAGTAGCGCTTCAGCGAATCGACAGAATTGTCCATCTTCCATTTCCCATTTTCCATGAGGCGGAATGCCTCAGCGGTGATGGCACAGTTGGCGGCATTGGCCCAGGCAGCCATCGTAGTACAGCCAGCCTGATACATCACGGTCCAGCTGAGGTCGGGGTTGGTGACACCCTGGGAGTATCCCTCGCCGTCGCGGATGGAGAGGAAGAAGTCTACCTCGTTGCGGGCCTCGTCGATGATGTCGGGGATGCCGTTGCCACTCTCACGGATGCCGAGGTTGTCGTCGGAGAGCCGTCCGCCGGAGAGGATGTAGGGCAGCAGCATGTCGTAGATGTTGCTGACGTGAGCCAGATGACGGTCCCAGTCGAAAGCGTCGGAATGACCACCCTTCACTTCGACATTCACAGGGTTGCCAGGCAGACGATGCTGCCAGAAGCGGGAAGCAAGGGCGGGCTTGAAGTGAGGCTCATCCCACACGTCGGTACGCAGGTCGCGCCACTCCTTCATGAAGGGATGGAAGTCGGTCTTATAGACAGTGAGGCCCTTGGGATCGGTCTCTGGGATGAACTGCGGCTGACGGGGCACGGGCCACACATGATCAGGATCCTTGGGCTCGCCGAGACGCATGTAGTAGTAGCCACGCACGGAGTAACGATAGGGCTGGTAGTAGACGTCATTGGCGATGTCGAAGTCCATCGAGCAGCCCACATCCTCGACCACGAGGCGATAACGTCCTGGAGCCGTACCACGGAAGTCGATGTTCCAGACGTCGGTGCCCACGAGGTTTTTCTTGCCTGCCTCCTGATCAGCATCGGCAGCCTTCTTCCAGAACTTAACCACTCCGGCACTCTGTTTCTTCTTTGTATTGACATTATAGAGGTATACCTTACGCCCCACCCACGAGGAGTAGTCGCGCTGGCCGCCGTCGCCCAGCCACTGGTAGAGGTCTGCGGCATGCAGGGCCTCCGACGGCATGTAGCCGATGATGTTCACATGGACAGCTTCAGACGGGGTGTTCCAGATATCGTACACGACGCTGGCGGTGGACTGATCCGCCCCAATACCCTCGGGTATGGTCACGGTATACGTACATCCTTGCTTCATCGCCTGTGGCAACTCGAGAAACAGCCAGTGGTCGCATTCGCCAGTGAGCGTATGGTCGATGTTCATCGGCTTCGACTTCCGCCACACCTTCACGGGCTGGAAACTAACTCCTGTCTCCTGACTCCTGACTCCTGACTCCTCTACTACTTTCCACAGCTCCGCTTTCTGCGCCTCCGTCGTCTTCAGCCGTTCGCCAAAGACCACCAGCGTATCGTCGCCCTCGGAGAAGGAATGCCCGAGATAGGCACTGGGGCCTGTACCACTGTCACGATAATGCACTTCGCCGTCACGGAAGTGGACCATGAGGTAGTTTTTGTCGATGACACGGAGTCCCAGGACTTTGGTGGCCTGGACAGGCAGTGAGGCGAACACGAGCAGCGACGCCAGCACAAGGATAAGTCTGTTTTTGTTCATAATTGCTGTTGATTAGGTAATTTCGGCACAAAGATACAACTTTTAATGGAGTTATAAGGAGTTAAGGGAGTTAAAGGGAGTTAAAAGACAATAGTTTTCACCTCTTTTTCGTATCTTTGCAACAGTTTGTAACTAAAAGCTAGAAAAAAATGAGAAAGAGTGTGTTCACCCTCGCCGTGATTATGTCGGCACTGTTTGCATTCACGTCTTGTCAGAACAAGAGCCAGAACGAGGCTCAGGACCAGGCAGGACAAGTCAATAACTTCCGCATCAAGCGCGGCACGAACATCAGCCACTGGCTGTCGCAATCGGAGCAGCGCGGTGAGGCCCGCAGGCTCCATATCCAGGAGGACGACTTCGCCCGTCTGGAGGAACTGGGCTTCGACTTCGTGCGCATCCCCATCGACGAGGTGCAGTTCTGGGACGAGCAGGGCAACAAGCTGCCCGAGGCTTGGGATCTGTTGAACAACGCCCTCGACTGGAGCAAGAAGCACAACCTGCGCGCCATCGTCGACCTGCACATCATCCGTGCGCACTATTTCAATGCCGTGAACGAGGACGACAAGGCCGCCAATACCCTTTTCACCTCTGAGGAGTCGCAGGAAGGTCTGATCAACCTCTGGCGCCAGCTCTCCGAGTTCCTGAAGGACCGCAGCAACGACTGGGTGGCCTACGAGTTTATGAACGAGCCCGTAGCTCCTGAGCACGAGCAGTGGAACCAGTTGGTTGCCAAGGTACACAAGGCCCTGCGCGAACTGGAGCCACAGCGCACACTCGTCATCGGCTCGAACATGTGGCAGGGACACGAGACGATGAAGTACCTGAAGGTGCCCGAGGGCGACAAGAACATCATCCTCTCGTTCCACTACTACAACCCGATGCTGCTGACGCACTACGGTGCCTGGTGGTCGCCGCTGTGTGCAGCCTACAAGGGTAAGGTGAACTATCCTGGGGTGCTCGTGTCGAAGGAGGACTACGATGCCGCTCCTGCTGCCATCAAGGAACAGCTGAAGCCCTATACCGAAGAGGTTTGGAACATCGACAAGATCCGTGAGCAGTTCAAGGACGCCATCGAGGCAGCGAAGAAATACGACCTGCAGCTGTTCTGCGGCGAGTGGGGTGTGTATGAGCCCGTGGACCGTGAACTGGCCTACAACTGGTATCGTGACGTGCTGACGGTGTTCGACGAGTTCAACATCGCCTGGACTACCTGGTGCTACGATGCCGACTTCGGTTTCTGGGATCAGCAGCGCCACTGCTACAAGGACTATCCGCTCGTGGAGCTCCTGATGTCGGGAAAGAAACTGGGAGAATAAAGTTTTTTGGCACGGATTAACACGGCCTTATAAAAATTAGGACACGGCTTTCTACAGGGATAGGGAGCCGTGTCTTTGTTAAAAGCCGTGTAATCCGTGCCTAAATTTTCCTACGTGCTTGTGTGATGCGATAGCCGTAAATGGTGACGACGAGGAAGCAGACGAAGGGCAGGATGAACGAGAAGTTGGTCATGCCGGCATCGATGAACATCGCCTGCAACGGAGGCAGCACAGAACCGCCCAGGATGGCCATGATCAGGCCTGCAGCACCAAACTTCGCATCGTCGCCCAGACCGTCGAGGGCAATACCGTAGATGGTGGGGAACATCAGCGACATACAGCCACTGACACAGACGAGACAATAGACACCCGTACGGTCGTGGGACAGGATAACGCCCGTGGTGAACACCATCGCCAGGATGCCGAAGATCGTCAGCAGACGGGCAGGCGAGATCCAGCGCATCAGCCACGTGGCGATGAACCTTGAACAGATGAAGAACACCATTGCATAGATATTAAACCGTTGCGACAACACCTCCGCTGCCTGTTCCTCCATACCCTCGGCCATGAACACGCGCGTACCATATTGTATAATAAACGTCCAGCACATGATCTGAGCACCCACATAGAAGAACTGTGCCACCACACCCTCACGATAACGCTTCAGGGTGACGAGACGGCGCAGGGTGGTCATGATGTGGATATCGTGGCTCTGGTCGGCATTCTTCGGCATCTTCGTGAAGAGGATGATGAGGAACATCACCACGATGACCGCTCCGATGGCGAGATAGGGGGAGATAAGCACATCGAGGTCGGCATTCTTCACCGCCTCGAAGTCGGCATCACTCAACAGGGCCCGTTCGTCGCTGCTCAGGGGATTGAGCTTCGCCTGGATAAAGTTCATCGCCACGAACATGCCGATGATCGAACCGCAGGGGTTGAAGCACTGGGCGAGGTTCAGGCGTCGCGTGGCAGTCTCGGGCTCGCCCATCGAGAGGATATAGGGGTTGCAGGAGGTCTCGAGGAACGACAGGCCACAGGTCATGATGAAGTAGGCGATGAGGAAACAGCCGTAGACGCCGATGGCCTTCGAGGGGAAGAACAGGAGGGCTCCCGTGGCATAGAGTCCGAGGCCCATGAGCACGCCAGCCTTGTAACTGTACTTACGGATGAATATGGCGGCAGGGAAGGCCATGGCGAAATAGCCGCCATAGAAGGCCACCTGTACCAGTGAGCCGTCTGTGACGCTCATGCGGAAGATCTTCGAGAAAGCCTTCACCATCGGATTCGTGACGTCGTTGGCAAAGCCCCACAGGGCAAAGCAGAACGTCACCAGGATAAACGGAACCAAGTATTTTTTCATTCTTTCATTTCTCTTTCAACACGAATTATCATTAAATGACCATTAATTTTCCATCAATTTATTATTCATGAATAATTCGTGTTAATTTGTGGCAATTCGTGTTCAAAAATAAACATTTAATTTATGTGTTCTTCCAGCGGACGAACATCTGGTCGCCGATGATGTGCTGGACCTCGGTGACGAGGGACTCGTCGAGAGGTTCGTTGACGTAGGCGATGTTCTTGAGGACATTCGCGGGATTGGCACTGCTGAAGAGCGTCGTGGCGATGCGGGGATTCATGCTCGTGGAGAACTGCATGGCCAGTTTCTCGATCTCGTAGCCTTTCTCCTGACAGAAGGCAGCCGCCTTGGCGCAAGCCATCTTCAGGTCGCGGGAGGCCGGATGCCAGGCAGGGGCACCACGCTGCGAGAGCAGTCCCATCGACAGCGGCGAGGCATTGATCACCCCCACCCCATGCTGTTCGAAGAAACCGAGATAGTCCACCAGCAGCGTGTCGTTCAGACAGTAGTGGCAGAAGCAAAGCACACTCTCCACCGTGCCCTCGTCGCAATGTTCGATGACCCATTTCAGGTTCTCGGGCTGCAGGTCCGTGATACCTACGTGACGGACGACGCCCTCCTTCTTCAGCTGAACGAGCACTGGCAGCGTCTCGTCGACGATCTTCTGCAGACCACCCTCCATCCGCGACTGGAACTCGATGTCGTGGACGTTGATCAGGTCAATATAGTCCACGTTCAGGCGTTCCATACTCTCATAGACACTCTCCAAGGTGCGCTTGGCGCTGTAGTCCCAGATGTTCACGCCATCCTTGCCGTAGCGTCCCACCTTCGTGGAGAGGTAATACTTGTCGCGGGGAATCTCCTTGAGGGCCTTGCCCAGGACGGTCTCGGCCTTCATGTGGCCGTAGTAGGGCGACACGTCGATGAAGTTGATGCCGTTGTCCACGGCCGTATGTACGGCACGGATGCCTTCTTCCTCACGGATGCCGTGAAACACACCGCCCAGCGACGATGCGCCGAAGCTCAGGTTCGACACCCGCATCCCAGTCTTTCCAATCTCGTTATAAATCATTTTATCTTTTTTTTGATTAACATATAATTGCCATCTAATTGTTCATATAATGCTGCGCGCAGCAATTCATGGATAATTCGTGGTAATTCGTGTTATAATTCATTACTTCTCGATGATCTGGATCTTCTCATCACCTGGCTTGAAGAGCAGGCCTGTGCACTTCGGGGCATCGACGCGATAGGGCTTGAGCTCCACCTTGCTCCAGTCGATCTGATCCGTACGCTGTGCGAGAGGGGCATGAGGAATCAGCGAACCGTCACGCACGAGGATGATGGCAGGGATATTGCCAGCCTCGATGGTCTGATAGCCACCGTCGTAGACCCTCCCGTTCTGATAGTCAATCCACTTTCCACGTGGCAGATACACCGTGCGGCTGTTGCCACTCTCCATCAAGGGTGCCACAAGCATCTGAGAGCCGAACATATACTCATCCTCCACGAGCCAGGCACCAGGATCCTCAGGGAACTCTACGAGCAGGGCACGCACCATCGGCAGACCACGCTCCGAACAGTCCTTCGCCTGGGCATAAACGTAAGGCATCAGCTTGTACTTCATCTCCGCACAGGCACGGAAGGCATCGGTGAACGACTCCGAGATCAGCCAGGGCTCCGTGGGAGGCGCACCATGGGCTCTCGTATGACTCGACAGGAATCCGAAGGGCAGCCAACGACGGTAGATATCCTCGGGCGAGGCCGTCACAAAACCACCCATGTCGTGACTCCAGAACGAGAAGCCACTCAGTCCGAAACTCAGACCGCCACGCAGGTCACCCAGCATTCCGATGTTGTTCGTAGCCGCATCGCCACCCCAGTGCAGGGCATAACGCTGGGAACCTGCCCAGGCCGAACGTGCCCAGATGATACCCTCGCCAGGATACTGCTTCTCGACAGCCTCCCAGAGGGCCTTGTTATAGCGCAGCGGATAGAGGTTGTGCTCATAGAGGCCACCCTTGCCGCTGTGGTAGAAACCATTATAAGGTGCTGCCTCGCCAAAGTCGCACTTGATGGTCGAGACACCCTGCTTCAGCAAGCCCGTGATCTTCTCCTGATACCAGCTGACGGTCTCGGGGTTCGAGAAGTCGAGTACCGCATCCTCGTAGGGCATGCCACCCGTGGCGTTCGTCACGTGCAGGTCCTTCTCGATGATCTCTGGGAAGAAACGGTTCTTAGGGGTGAAGTACGGCAACTGCCACAGACAGGTGTGGAAGCCGTCCTTCGCCAACTGCTTCAGCATCTTCACAGGATCCTCGAAACGGTCCTTCGCAAACTGATAGTCACACTGCCAGTCCACGCCGAACCAGCCCGTATCAAAATGGATCACATCCGAGGGGATCTTATGAGCCCGCAGTTGTTTGGCAATCTCCAAGCCCTCTTGCTGCGAGAAATAGGTGATACGGCTCATCCACGTGCCGAAGCTCCAGAGAGGCATCATCGGACTCTTTCCCGTGATGTTGGTATATTCGTCGAGGATATCCTTCGGCTCTCCGAAGAACACGAAAAAGTCCATCTGCTCGTCGGCCATAAACAGGCGTTGGGCTCCGATATAAGAGGCACCGAAGTCGCAGGTGACGGGGGCCGAGGTGTGCATAAAGATGCCATAGCCACGATTGGAGAAATAGAACGGCACGGGCTTGTACTGGCCGTCGCTCTCTGGTCCCTGAGGGTCAGTGACACTCAGATGAACCTTCTGCCCTACTTTATTTAAAGAGGTAAAAGACTCGCCACAGCCGTAGATCCTCTCACCTGGTGCCAACGAGAACACAGGGTTGATACTCCGCGAATTATCGCTGCCTCGCTTGATAAACGAGAAGGGCAACAGTTTGATCTGCGTTGAGTCATTGTCGATGATATGCCTCGTCTGTGTCAGTACCTTCCCCTTCGCATCCTTAATGACAATGCGGAAGGGGTACTTCTGGATCTTAACACTCCCATACTTAGTCTTATAGACGACAGCAGCGCCAGAGGTATTTATTTCCCCTCCTGAGTAGGAGGGGTTAGGGGTGGTCTGATCCGCCTCGCGTGTCGCCTTGAACGCTTCACAGAACATCACATCCTCCAAATCCTCGCACTTCGGCTCTATCGGTGTGGTAATCATTCTGATTCTCGCCGTCCTGGGCGAAATCCATTCAATCTTAATCTTCAGATTCGGATCGTTCTCATACGCTGCATCGGGAAAGTCCAGCATCTGCATCCTCACAGGCCAGTACCCATTGAGGTTAAACGCCTGCCTCGGACTCATCCGATACCGTTTCCACTGCACCAGTCCCTCGCCCTTCTTTTCATCGAAACTCACCACGGAGTCGGCCAGGAAATACGTGTTCGACAGGTCGCTAAAGTCCGTCGACATATCCTTCGGCATACACTGCAGGTACTGCACCCCTGCATTCGTCTGAATCTGAGCCTCTGCAGTCAAGGAGCCACAGATGACACAGATTCCACAAATAATTCTCTTGATCATATTCTTTGGTTTAAGTTCTGTGTGCAAAGGTACGGAAAATCGACTGCAAAAACATTTTCGTTGCGGTTAATTTTGGTTAAAGCAACAAATTCATAAGGGATTCTCCGCTTTTGTGGCTAACTTTGCACCTCAAAACAACCCCATTCACACAAACTAAATGGACAACATGAAGATCAGCACATCTCTCAAGCGAGTCCTGTTAGTGATGGTCATCACCACCCTGACAGCCGTCTGTGCATACGCGCAACCAGACTCCGAAAGCAGGCGACTCAGCATCATCGGACAACTGTTCGATGCCGACCTCAAAGAGCCGATGATACAAGCCACCATCCAACTGTTCCAGGCCTCAGACAGTACCTTCGCAGGCGGAACGGTGAGCAACGAAAAAGGTAACTTCTACATCGAGGTGCCGCGTGCAGGCACCTACAAGCTCCGCATCTCATCCGTGGGCTATCAGACCCTGGAGCGCGAACTCACCCTGCGCCGCAACGAACAACTGGACCTGGGCGACATGCTGATGGAGACGGAAAGCACGATGCTGAAAGAGACCGTCATCACAGGAAGGGCTGCACAGGTCATCGTCCGCAAGGACACCATCATGTATAACCCCGAGGCGTTCCGCACGCCAGAAGGCTCAGCCATCGAGGAACTCATCAAGCGCATCCCTGGTGCAGAGGTCGATGAGGACGGCAACATCACCATCAACGGCAAGGAAGTGAAGAAGATCCTGCTCGACGGCAAGGAGTTCATGCTTGGCGACGTGGAGACAGCCCTGAAGAACATACCCGTGAGCATCATCCAGAACCTGAAGTTCTACGACCAGCAGTCAGACCAGTCACGTATCACCGGCATCGAAGACGGCGAGAAGGAGACCGTGCTCGACTTCAGCATCAAGAAGGGCATGAACCGTGGCTATATGACCAACATCGACCTGGCAGGAGGTACCAAGCACCGCTATGCCTCGCGAGTGATGGGTAGCAGCTTCACCGATAAGACCCGTATCGTGCTCCTCGCCAACTTCAACAACAAGGAGGAGAACGCAGGCTGGTGGAACCGTCGTGGACTGAACGCCCGTAAGATGCTTGGCACCAACCTGAACTATGACGACAACGACAAGCTGAAGGTGGATCTCAGCATCCGCTGGAACCACCGCGACGGCGACAACCAGACGGAGACTGCCGTACAGAACTTCTACAGCGAGACGTCACGCACCTTCTCGAACAGCAATACGTCGAACTTCACCCGCAGCAACAACTGGCGCGGCAACCTCCGTCTGGAGTGGAAGCCAGACACCTTGACCAACATCCTGCTCCGTGCCAATGGCACCTACGGTACAGACGACGCCACCACCACCTCCATATCGGCCACCTTCGACGACGATCCCTATAATTATGCGGTCGATCCCCTCGCTGAAATCTCATCTCTCAACCCCGCACTCCTCGCACACACCATCAACCACAACCAGACTGCCAATCTGACCTACGGCCTCAACAAGAACGCCTGGGCCATGCTGCAACTCTACCGTCGGCTGAATCCCAAGGGCAGGAACATCGTAGTACGTTTTGAGGGAAGCTTGGGCGACACCCAGAACGAGAATGTGTCAAACAACGAGGTGCACCTTTTCCGTGTGAAGAACCAGGCAGGACTGGATTCCACCTACTACACTGCCCGTTATAACACCACACCTGGCGACAACAGCGGCTATGTTGCCAGCGCCACCTACAGCGAGCCCCTTTGGAAGGGCGCACACCTGCAGTTCAACTACGAACTGCGCTACTCGCAGAACAAGAGCAACCGTCAGACCTACGACTTCAGCAAAGACCAGAGCCTGCCGAACATCTTCCACGGCATCGAACCCGAATACCGCGACTGGGATCCCTGGCTCCACACCGTCAGCGACTCACTCGACAACTTCCTCGACAGGAGCCTCAGCCGTTTCTCTGAGTACAAGAACTACACTCATAACCTGCGCCTCACCCTGCGCCACCGTGAGGAGAAGTACGACTACAACATCGGCTTCCTCGTACAGCCCCAGCGCTCCGACTTCGTACAAGACTATCGTGGCATATACGTCGACACCGTGCGCATCGTCACCAACCTCACGCCGACCGTCAACTTCCACTACAAGTTCAGCGACCAAAGCAACCTCTGGATACGCTATCGTGGCGACACACGCCAGCCGGAGATGACACAGCTGCTCGACATCAGAGACGACTCCAACCCCCTCTACGTCACAGAGGGAAACCCTGGTCTGAAGCCACAGTTCACCAACTCGCTCAACGTCTATTACAACAACTACATCGTCCGCTACAAGCGCTCGATCGTGCTTTACGGCAACTACCGTCACATCCGCAACAGCATATCCGACTTCGTGGTCTATGACCCCGCCACTGGTGGAAGAACCTCGAGGCCTGAGAACATCAACGGCAACTGGAACGTGAACGCCGGACTGACCTTCAACACCGCCCTCGACTCCACAGCCCACTGGAACATCGGCTCCGATACCCGCCTGCGCTACAACAATTTCGTGAGCTACGTGGCACAGGATAAGGCCGACGCGGCGAAGAACACCACCCGTTCCTACAACCTCAACGAGCGCCTCTCCTTCGGCTACCGCAACGACTGGTTAGAGGTAACCCTCGACGGCAACATCACCTACCAGCACTCCCGCAACGAACTGCAGCCCACGGCCGACCTCGACACCTGGCTGCTGCATTACGGCGGACAGTTCCTCGTACGACTGCCCTACGACTTCGAGATCAGCATGAACCTCCACGAACGCAGTCGACGGGGATACAACGATGCCACAATGAATACGAACGAGCTGCTCTGGAACGGTCAGATCTCCAAACCCTTCCTCAAGAACAAATCGCTCATCGTCGCCCTCAACTTCTACGACCTCCTCGGCCAGCAGTCGAACTACGAACGCTGGGTGAACGCCAACGGCCGTACCGATACACGCTACAACAGCGTCAACTCGTATGCCATGCTCCACGTGCGCTACCGCCTGAACATGTTTGGCGGCAAGATCGACACTGAAGGCCGCTACGATAAGAAATGGGGCAGCCGCGACAACAACAACCGTGGCGGCGGCAACAGACGCTGGTAAGATATTTATGTGAAGTTAAGCAGGGCGTGCCTATCATACATTACTGTACACGGAGGCATAGCATCGTCATATCGTCGTTGGGCTCGGCACCGTTGCGGTGTTGGGCCACTTCGGCCTCAAGGGCCTCAACGACTTGGCGGGCTGTGTCGAAGTTGGTGTCACGGAGAATGTCCAACAGACGTTTGTCGCCAAACCGCTCCTGCTCCGGATTCTCAGCCTCATTCAGGCCATCGGTGTAGATGAAGAGGGCACGGCCCTTCACGCTGTCCATCTCCTCGCCCTTGAACTCATAGTCGGGCCACAGGCCGATGGGCACGTTGGGAATCATCTTGAGGAAATCGCCCTGGTGCTTGCCGCCACCGATGACGGGCGGGTTGTGGCCGGCATTGCAGAACGAGAGGTGGCCCGTCTGCATGTCGAGCATACCGACGAACATCGTGACGAACATGCCGTTGACGTTGTCCTCGCCCGAGAGTTCGCTGTTCATGCGGTTGCAGATGGCGGCGGGATCCAGTCCCTGATGGGCCATCGTGCTGAACAGTCGGGTGACCTGCGCCATGAAGAGCGAGGCGGGCACGCCCTTGCCTGAGACATCGCCCACGGTGAAGTACAGCTGCGAGCCGTTGATGATGTAGCCGTAGAGGTCGCCGCCCACTTCCCTGGCGGGCATCATCGAGGCGTACATATCGAGTCCTTCGTATTCGGGGAACGTGCTGGGCACCATCGACATCTGGATGTTGCGGGCGATATTCAGCTCACCCTCTATGCGCTCCTGGGCTGCCTTCATCTTCGCCATACGCTTGGCCGAACGATAGCGCTGGAAGATAAAGAATGTAGCACCAACCGCAGCCAACAATATAAAGGTCAGTACCAAATACAGCTGCCTACGCTCTGCCTGCATCTTCTCCCTTTCGCCCTGCATCTTTACTTCGTCCACCTCAAAGCGTTTGTTCAATTCGTTAAGCTGGTCGGTTGTCGACTTAGTCCTAAGAGAGTCTTTGATATTACTCCATTCCAACAGACAATCATAGGCCTCATGCCACCTGCCCAAACCTGACAGAATATTTTTCCGCTGATCCAAGGCGTTCTGATAGCTCATCTTGTTGGCTGCCGGAATCTTACTCAACTGTTCGTCGCTCAGTTTCAGGGCTTCCCCGTAATGTTCCTGGGCCACGGCCAACATGATGCGATCGAAGAGTACCTCATTTCGGGCGACATCCGTCATGCCTGTCAACTCATTATAGTACGCGATGGAGTCGACGGCCTTGGCTGCCTCACGATACTCCTTCATCTTGAAGTGGTAATTATAGCTCCCGCGCTGGTACATATAGAAGAAGTTCAGCAGATGTTCCTTCAAGACGATGTTTGTATCCTGATTCCCAGACAGCGAGTCGAGTCTCTGCCTCCATTCCTTCAGAGCCTGCTTCATCTCCGGATAATCAGACAGGCTGCCCAGCTCGCTCAGGTAATACGTATAGACCTTGTTCTCAAAGTGCGGTTTGTCCACACCCTTCAGCTTGTCGAGAACCTTACGGAGCAGATGGGTACATTCCAGCGTGTTTCCCTGCGCTTCGTACACAACGGCATTGACAAAATCGGCACCGGCCAACCCGAACTCATGTCCACGGCTCAAGGCCTCGTCGTGCATCTTCTGGGCTTCCGCCAGGGCACTGTCGGAATGTCCGACATAGACGTATTCCTCACCCAGTCTTATCCAAGTCTCGTAATAATAGTACCAATCCTCATGTTCGCGACAAAGATCCATTAAGACATCAGACATGATGATGAGAGAGTCGTGCTGGTCATTGTTATAGTAGTTAAGAACAAGGGAATTCAGCTTCATCCTCGTCTCCTTCCAAGAGACGGTATCGGCCTTTGAGGCATCGCCCACTCCCGCGCCCCGCTGGCACGACATGGGGATAAGGGCCAGCAGCAGGATGAGGGCTACGGCCACCAACGAGAGGCGATGAACTGGCTTATATTTCATACCGCATGAAATGAGGAGATTCTACTCTTATTTCTACAATTAACACTTCGCGGGGGCAAAGATAGGAATTATTTTTGAGACTTGCAAGCTTTTTCTGAGGTTTTTCCTTGGTGGCTTGGGAAAAAAGAACTATCTTTGTGGCATTAATATAATATATAAGGTATATGAGAAAGCTATTACTTGCCCTCCTGCTCCTCGGCACACTGACTGCTGCCGCGCAGGGATTCATCAGCCATCAAGCCAGACTGGCCAAGAAACAGTATGAACAGAAGACAGCCAATGCCCGCGCCCGAGGCGAGGCCACTGACGAG
Organism: Prevotella sp.; assembly: GCA_016284635.1. Taxonomy (GTDB): domain Bacteria; phylum Bacteroidota; class Bacteroidia; order Bacteroidales; family Bacteroidaceae; genus Prevotella. The sequence goes on along the minus strand of JAEEPF010000013.1, from coordinate 17,495 downwards.
AACGCCCGCATGCAACTCTTCGTGACTTGCGCCAAGGATGCCGATGCCCGTGAGGTGGCCAACGCCACAAAGCAGGCAGGAGCCAAGGTGAGAGTGGTGAAGGGTAACCTGATCGTGCTCGACATCCCCTACTCCAAGCTGGAGGCACTGGCCGAAGTGAAGGGCGTAGAGATCATCAATATGCCGCCGAAAATGTCGAAGAAGACTGACGTGACACGACAGGTGACGCAGGCCGAAGAGGTGATCGACGGCTCGGCCCCCCAGCTGCCACAGGCCTATACGGGCAAAGGCGTCATCGTGGGCATCATTGACGGCGGCTTCGACCTCACCCACCCGATGTTCAAGGACAAAGACGGCAAGCTGCGCATCAAGGGCTATTATGCAACAGGCAACACGACCCTCGGCGGTGACAGCGTCATCATTACCTTCGACGACGGCCAGAAAGACACGCTCTCCGGCTCGGCCTTCTATAAGCCCGAAGACCTGCTCGACACGCTGAAGGTGAAGGATGTATACGGTTCGCACGGATCACACTGCATCAGCATTGCGGCTGGCAGCATCATAAACGACGTCAAGGGTACGGCAGGCAAGGCACTCGGCGGCATCGCACCAGAGGCAGACATTCTGATCTGCAACAACTACCAGTCTGAACTCGGCTTTAACGCATGGGGGGTGGTGGAAAGTATATATTTCCTGCAGTCGGAGGCAGAGAATGCCGAAAAGCCACTCGTGGCAAGCCTGAGCCAGAACTCGCATTGGGGATGGCACGACGGCATGAGCGATCAAGCCCGCTACTTAGGGTCCTTCTGCAAGGACGCCAATCTCGCACTGATGCTCTGCTCCAGTAACGAGGGCGGATACGGTTCCTATATCAACGAGAAGATAAACGCCGGGGACACACTGCGACTCGTCCCGTACGGCAACTATTCTGACAACTATTTATGGGGCGGTATGAAGACCGAAAAGCAGGTGATGTTTGAGATCGGCATCGTCAACCTCAGCGAAAACAAGGAATACTACCGCATACCCATCACCTTCAGCAATGACGGCATCGTGGATGAAGACGGCGAGGGCGGCAACGGCGTCTGGTTCAACTTCACCGACGACAAGCAGGAACTTTCACGCAAGGAGGCCGCAGCCAAAAGGGAATTCCAGAAGTATATCAGGGGCGGAAACGTGGATATATTCTGCTATTTGAATCAGGCGTACGACGAGAATTACAACGTGTATACCTATACTGAGGTGGCTATCTCTCAGACTGGTACGGAATGGATCGACGATAGGGACGAAAACGGCGATCCAATCGAGTGTGGATTCAATCTCTACTTAGTGCCCCAAGAGGATACGGAACTGCACGCTTGGGGAGACCAGGGATTGAACCTGCTTGCTGTGAAAGCAAACGGCGAAGAAGTCAAGGGCACCAACAAGTGTTCCGTTGGAGACTTCAACACCTCGGGCGAGCCCGTGTCGATAGGAGCCTGGTGTGCCAACGACAAGATCAAGTATGAAGGCACCGAAGCCCAGGAGACAGGCGAGACGGCTGGCGACGTAGCCTTCTTCAGCAGTTACGGCACCGACCTGGCTGGCCACAAGCACCCCGACGTCTGCGCACCCGGCACCAACGTGGTGGCTGCCTACAACAGTTTCGACCCCGATGTGGAGAGTTGGGCCATCTATCAGCGCAAGGGCTACAACGGACAGTTTACAGGCCAGACTGAGAAGCGCGACTACCTCTGGGGCACGAACAGCGGCACATCGATGTCGACCCCGGCTGCAGCAGGCATAGTGGCACTATGGATGCAGGCAGCCAACGATATGGGCAAGACGCTCACCTGTCAGGACATCAAGGACATCATCGCCCATTCGAGCGATACTGACGAGTTTACGGAGGCTTCACCAGAGAGATTCGGACACGGCAAGATCAATGCCTACAAGGGACTGCTCTACGTGCTCGACATGGAGACCAGCATCCCTACACTCAGCAAGGAACAGCCGCGCAACGTCAGTTTCCGCGTAACAGGCGACATCGTGTATGCCGACGGGGCTGAAGACGGTACACCTGTAGCCATCTACAACCTGAAGGGCGTGCTCGTCAGAGAGACAGTCATTGAGGGTGGCACGATCAGCACGGCAGGATTGCCCAAGGGCGTCTATGCCTTACAACTAGGCAGGCTCGGTTCGACCCTGATACGCAAATAACGAAAATCCCCTCGCCGGCTGACGAGGGGATTATTTTTTCACTTTTCACTTCACACTTTTCACTTCTCTATTTCACCTGTACGACGAGGTACTTGCTGGTAGACCAGAAGCGCTGTGGATCGGTGATGCGGAGCACATACTGCTTCTTGGCATCACGCTGGAGCGTGTAAGTACCTGCGGGATGGTTGGTCAGAATCTCAGCAGAAGAGCTGTAGAGCTTAATCTCCTTGTCGATGCGGATGTCGATCTTGGTGAAGTAGTCCTTGTTGAAGTTGGCCTGCAGCACCTCACCCTTGTCGAGGATGTTCTGCTCCTTGAGTTCCTTCTTCGTGCCGAAGACGAACCAGGCAGAGTTGATCTGCTTGTCCTGTGTAGAGATGGTCTCGGCCTTCTGGGTGTTCTCCTGCTTCAGGTTGGCAACGTTCTCGTTGAGGTCGGCCACCTGCTCGTCGAGCTCGGCGATGTGGATGTCCTTCTTGTCGAGTTCCTCACGCAGGGCCTGCAGCTGCTGGTCTTTCTGCTGCATCTGCTCGGTCAGGTTGTCGATGATCTTCTTCAGCTGATCACCCTTGACGCTGCTCTCACGCACCTGCTGCTTCAGTTTGTTGATGAGTTCCTTGTTCTGCTTCATGGCAGACTGGATGAACTGCATGTTCTCCTTGATGCGCAGTTGGGTGTTGGTTCCCTCACCCTCCTTGGCGAGCGTCACGCGGTTCTGTGCCTCTGTAATCTCACGGAAGCCCTCCTCGATGTCGCTCAGGGTGGTCATCATGTCGTTGATCTCATTGTCTTTCTGGGCAATGATCTGTTCCAGCGAGTCACGCTGCATGAGTGCTGCCTGCTCTGCCTTCTTCACTCCTTCGTTGCAACTTGCAACCATCAGGCCACCTAGGGCCAAAACAATCAATTTTCTCATAAGTTTGAATTTTGAAGTTTAATATCTGAATTATTGATTACTTATTAATTTTTATCACTCCGGCCTGCGAGGATGATGACGATCTCACCCTTGGGCTCCGTCGCTGTGAAGTGGGCGATGACCTCGGCGAGGGTTCCCCGGACACTCTCCTCGTGCACCTTTGAGATCTCACGGCAGACGCTGACCTGACGCTCGGCACCATAGACCTCGGCAAACTGCTGGAGTGTCTTCACCAGACGGTAGGGCGACTCGTAGAAGATCATCGTGCGCGTCTCGGCGGCAAGTTCCTCCAATCGCGTCTTGCGTCCCTTCTTCTGAGGAAGGAAGCCCTCGAACACGAATCGGTCGCAGGGCAGCCCGCTCGACACCAAGGCAGGAACGAAGGCCGTCGCTCCGGGTAGACATTGCACCTCTACCCCAGCCTTCACCGCCTCGCGGACGAGGAAGAAGCCCGGATCGCTGATACCTGGCGTGCCGGCATCGCTGATGAGTGCCACGTTCTCACCAGCCAACAGACGGCTGACGACAGCGGCACTGGTGCCGTGCTCGTTGAACTTGTGATGCGACATAAGGGAGTTGCGGATATCGAAATGCTTCAACAGGATGCCCGACGTCCGGGTATCTTCGGCAAGGATGAGATCGACCTCTTTCAGCAGTCGTATGGCACGTAGTGTCATATCCTCCAAGTTGCCTACAGGCGTTGGAACAATATACAATATGCCCATTTCGGGGGACAAAATTAGCGTAAATATTCAGAATAGACAAAAAAAGCGGCAAAATCTTTGCAAATTTTAAAACGTTTTGCTAATTTTGCAGTCATGATAGCAGAAAACATGACAGGAGAGGCGCATCGCCCGGGAAGAATTGAGGTGGTGTGCGGTTCGATGTTCTCGGGCAAGACCGAGGAGCTGATCCGCCGTCTTCGCCGGGCACAGTTCGCCCGTCAGAAGGTGGAAATCTTCAAACCCGCCATCGACGTGAGGTATTCCGAGGAGGATGTCGTCAGTCACGACCAGAAGCATATCATGTCGACGCCCATCGACTCGTCGGCAAGCATCCTGCTGCTTTCGTCGGACTGCGACGTGGTGGGCATTGACGAAGCCCAGTTCTTCGACATGGGACTCGTGGAGGTGTGTAACGAACTGGCCAACAGAGGCATCCGTGTGATTATCGCAGGACTCGACATGGACTACAAGGGTATACCCTTCGGCCCTATGCCAGCCCTCTGTGCCATCGCCGACGATGTGACGAAGGTGCACGCCATTTGTGTGAAGTGCGGCAACCTGGCTTACGTCAGCCACCGTACCGTTGAGGGCTCGCAACGGGTGCTGTTGGGCGAGACGGCTGAGTATGAACCGCTATGCCGAACGTGCTATCAGAAGGCCCTGCAAGAGGAGAAATCAAGGCAAAAAGCACCTTCTGAGTAAAAATCCTTCCAATAAATTTGGCAGATTCAAAAAAACATTGTACCTTTGCACCCGCTTTCGAAAGATTGCGCGAAAAGAAGGTCGATCCGTTAGCTCAGTCGGTAGAGCACAACACTTTTAATGTTGGGGTCTTGGGTTCGAGCCCCAAACGGATCACGGAAGAGAGAGGTTGCAACAACCTCTCTTTTTTATGTAATTGTTTCTCCCCCTGAGTAGGGGGAGCCAGAGGGGGTCTGATCAGCCTCAGAACCTGCCATTGCTCAGACCACCCCTCACCCCTCCCGCTCGGCTCTGCCGCTTGCTACCGAAGGGACGCAAGAACTCAGAAGGGGAAGTGATTACAAAAAGCGCTGGAAGAAGGCGAGAACCCGTTCTTGGGCTTTGAGGGGACAGCTGTGGGGCATATCCCAGAGTTCGGTCTCGAGATTGTCGCCTGCACCCTGACTCTCCCAGACATCGTGCATGATGGCGAAGGCCTTCTGCTCACCAGCCACAGGGAAGAGCTTGTCCTTGGAGCCGTTGATGAAGAGCATCGGCTTGGGACAGGCGATGCTGGCGATGTGAGGATAGTCGAGCCAACGGCGCAAACCCGGCAGACTATTGGCAAAGCCACCATTCTCCGTGCGACTATAATGCAAGGTGAGTTGTTCGTCGGTGGTCACCATCCAACAGACGGCAGCCCCGGCCTTGATACGGTCGGAGAGCGCAGAGAGCATCCAAGTGCGATAGGCTCCCATCGACCAGCCCGTGCAACCGATACGCTTCGAGTCCACCTCAGGCAGAGAGGCGAGATAGTCAGTAGCACGGATATCGTCGTAGGTCATATAGGCAGAGAGATCGATGCCATACATCATCATATTCCCCGCAATCATATCATAGCGGTCGCGACGTGGACCTTCCTTCTGCCCCCGTTCTCCCCACATCGGCGCATCGGTAGAAAACACCACAAAGCCGTTCCGGGCGAGGTAGTCGCCGAAGTATTGTCCCTCATAGTTCTGAACCCAAGCCTCAGCATCCTTGATGACGACAGAATCTTCACAGGCCAGCGGACGGATGACCTTCTCCTTGCCGATGAAGAGATGGGCCCCGTGGTCGTGCAGCACATTCACAGCTGGGAAAGGGCCTTTGCCATCGGGGATAAGCAGATAGGCAGGCACAGTATAATATCGTGAGAGGCGGATCTCGAGTTTTCGTGCCTTGTAGCCCTCGCGCTGTTCCTCATAGAGCACCTTTGCCTCAAAACCGTTGGCGGGTGCCGGCGGCGGGGTGAACATACAGTCGAACACCTTTTCACGGGCGGCCCGTTTCCAGGCATCGAAATCGCGGATATCGCTGTGCCCCCAAGCCAGGGGATAGGTAAGGTCGGCAATGAGCGAGTCGGCATAGACAGGCAGATTGCGCGTGAACTCATATTTCTCGCGTCCCTGCTGCTGGGCGAGGGTCTGACCGCTCCACATCAGCAGAATCCAAAAGACGACTAGACAAGTCTTCGGGCTCGGCTTGTTCATTTCAGTTTGGGTTTGAGTTCATCAGGCGATTCCTTGGTGAACATACTGACCTGCGGGCCGTCTTTCGTGAAGAAATCGGCAATGGTTTTGGGATCGAGAGTCAGAGAGGGCTTGAAGTCATCGCCCGACATATAATCAAGAATGGCGTGTCGCATCTGTCGCGCCACCACACGACGGTCGAGATGGCTGTCAATATCCATCGTCGTCATCAGCAGTTTGCCCTTCAGCACGTTCGCCTCGATGAGCATACCGAGTTTGCGGCTGACGTGCCACGTGTCGATGGGCTGGATGGGCGGCTGGTAGTCCTTCGGCAGCTCCATCAGGTTCATCACCTGCGCCCGGTTCAGCAGTTCCCACCAGTTCAGGTTGCTCCAGTCGTCGGTGGGGAAGCCGTATTTGAAGAGCGGATGCTGCGTGTCGATATAGGCTCCCGTAGTATGGGGCGGCCGCATCTTGAACCACGAGGTGTTCCAGAACACCGGGAGATAGTGCTGCACGACGTCGCTGCCCAGACGCACCTTGCCCGCAGCCGTCAGCAGCACCTTGCCGCCTTTCTTCAGCACGGCGATCGCCTTGGCGTCGAGCGTATCGGAGATATGTATTCCGCCGTTCTCTGCTTGGGCGATGGAATCGGGATAAACCCAGAAGTCCCAATGGTTCGACACTTGTCTGCCAATCCTGACAGTCAGCGTGAGTTTGCAGGGGTGACTGATGCTGTCGAGGGGATAGACGATAGTACCGATCTCACAGTTCTTACCAATGGGGATGCTGTCTGAGGAGAGACCACCACCCATGATGACCCGTTCACCCTCGGTGATGAAGAAATTCTTCCGGATCGGCGAGACATTTCCGTAGTAGGCATTATATACCTCAACGGGCACCCGCAGCGTGTCGGCGGTAGTATAGACGAATTTGGGGAACCGCGCCAGAGGTACCAAGGGTGAGCAGAACTCCCGCCAGTTTTCGGCAGAGACATACCCCTTTTCACGCCAATGTACATTCAAGGGTCCGACGAGAGCCGTACCCTGTCCGCTGTAGTCGTTGAGCGACAAGAGCTGGAATCCGACATAGTCCTTCGTGCGCAGGTTACGCTCGATCTCATATTTATAACAGAGCGTCTGCAACTGTCCGCTGGCCATCAGGAATTTCTCAGCCTGCGACTCCATACCGTTCTCACGGAGCAGGTCACGGAAGATTTCGAAGTTACGAGGCTTATAAACTCCCACGTATTCGGCCATCTCACGGAAGTCGGGGAAGGCGCACCACTGACCTTGCTCATGGGCGAGGATCGGCGTATTGTTTGGGATGCTGTCCTTGTAGTTGCGAGGGTATTCTATCTGAATAAAATAGTCATCATCGGCGTGGGGAGCGTGCTTGTCCCAGTCGAGGCCTCGTGCCCCACCCTTCACGTGATACTCCGACCCATTGTCCCAAGCCCAGCCTCCACCAACGGAGGCACCGCAGTAAAGGCGCGAGGGATCGTAGCGCTTCATCGCCTGCACCCAGTCGTTGCAGTACGACACCCAGTCGCCAGCCGGTTCGTTACCTGCCGCCATCATCACAAACGAGGGGTGATGACCGTAGGTATCGACGATGCGCTTCGACTCTTCCAACAAGTATTCATCGATCTTCTGTCCCCGACGCAGCTTCACCCCATGGTTTGGCCACGAGGGACCCTCCGGTTGCAAGTAGATGCCCATCTTATCGGCAGCAGCGAAAGCAGCCTCAGGCGGACAATAGGAATGGAAACGCATGTGGTTCAGACCGTACTCCTTCATCTTCGTGAAGATGCTAATCCACGAGGCCTCGTCGGTGGGAGGATATCCCGTCTCAGGGAAACAGCAGTTCTCCACCGTACCGCGCAAGTAGGCAGGACGATTGTTGATATACAGCTGCCTGCCTACCGCCCGCACCTGACGGATGCCGAAGGTGGTCTCGTAACTGTCGGAACTGGTAAAGAGGCCAATCTTATAGATTTTCGGATTGAACTCATCCCATAAGGTAAAATTCTTCCTCATGGGGATGCGCAGATCCATCGTCGATTCGGTGATCTGCTGCGAGAAAGACAAGACGAGCTCCTCCTTATCCTGCGACAAAATGATCACCTGCATATCCTCATCGTACAGAATGGGATCATATTTGGTGTCGAACTGTACTTTCACCTGCAACATACCATCCAAAGGCTCCGGGTTGATCTTCACCTCCTTGATGATGATATGCTGGCGCCGGCTGCAGAGTTCCATCCTTCCGATGATACCGTTCCAATTGCCTTGCGTCTGGTCGGTGACGCTGTGGGAGTCCTGTCCGACGCAGACATTCTCGATGCCGTTGTACACACAGACGGCAATGGTGTTGCGCTGGCCTGGAACAAGACACTGCGTCACATCGTACTGATGCGGCGTGGAGAGCGACATCTGATGCCCCACCTCTATGCCGTTGACATAGACGGTGGTCTCGATATGCGGACGTTCCAGGAAGAGCGTCACACGCTGGTTCTTCCAGTTGCGGGGGATGTAGACACGCTTCCGGTACCACGCCTTGCCGACGAAGTGCTTCTCTGGCGTGAGGAAGAAGGGGAACTTCACATTACCCTCACGACGGTACTGCTCCATCCAGGGGTTGAAGTAGTACGACGAGTCGTAGGTCGAACCGGTCCAGCGGGTGTCGGCCGTTACGGGATTGCCTTTTCCGTTGGTGAGCAGCGAACCCGGCAGCATCACGTAGTCGTCGTAATGTGTCGAGTCGTTGAGGGAGAGATCCCAGGAACCCGCCAGGCTGATGACCTCCTGAGCGGAGGCGGTGACAACTGAGAACAGACAAATGATCAGTGTCAGAAGACAGAAGAAACGCAGTTTTCTCATTCGATGATGTTATTTTACATCGCAAAGGTACGAAAAATCTGTGATAATCTGTGCAATCTGTGGCTTTTTTTGTACCTTTGCCACCAAAAAAAGAGAATATGAAGAGAAATTATCTATTGATGATTGCCATCGTCGTCATCATCAGCGGCGCGATGACAGCCTATCGCTGTTCCAATGACCAGCAGCAGGCCGCAGCGTCTCCCACGGAAGACAGCAGCCAGTTTACGAACATCACCGATGTGGTGCCCGACGCCATCCTCGAGATCCGCTATTACGGTACTTATAATTTCGTAGGCGCGCGCGTAGACGGCTATCTGCAACCCACTGCCCTGCTGACGAAACAGGCAGCCCAGGCTCTCCGTGCCGTCAGCGACGACGTGAAGGCACAAGGCTATCGGTTGAAGATCTATGACGCCTACCGTCCGCAGATGGGTGTAGATCACTTTGTGCGCTGGGCGGAAGACATCCCCGACACACTGATGAAGACCTACTTCTATCCCAACCTCGACAAGAGCGTGCTCTTCGAACAGGAGTACATCTATGAGAAAAGCGGCCACACACGCGGTTCTACCGTCGACCTCACCCTCTTCGACATGACCACGGAAAAAGAACTCGACATGGGCGGCACCTTCGACTGGTTCGGTCCCGAGAGCCATCCAGACTTCTGCGGCAATCCAGAGACAGGCGAATATACAGGTGATAACAGCAAGAGTCCCACAGGCCGAAGCATCACGGCTGAGCAGTTCGCCAACCGCATGATCCTGCGCCAGGCAATGCTCCGTCACGGATTCAAGGCCCTTGACAGCGAGTGGTGGCACTTCACCCTCAAAGACGAGCCCTTCCCCGACACCTACTTCACCTTCCCCGTGAAACAGCTATAGCTTTACGAGTGGCCTGAAACGAAATAAAAGCAGTCAGCGGAAATCGTCCGTGACTGCTTTTCTTTCTTGCTTCTCTCTTTGGTAGCGGGAGCCGGGATTGAACCGGCGACCTCATGATTATGAATCATGCGCTCTAACCAGCTGAGCTATCCCGCCATCATCTGTTTCGTTAAGCGGGTGCAAAGGTACTACTTTTTCCGGAACTAACAAAATTTTTAGGGAAATATTTTGTATTTCCGCAGAAAATTCGTACTTTTGTGCCGAAATAGACAATCAAAAGCAACAACAAGCACTTACCGGAAGCGTATGGGAAAGCAACGAATCGACATCGAATACCCCCTGACGACGAAGTCTCACAACATCGTGTGGGAGCAGATCAGCAGTGCCCACAGGCTGGAACGCTGGTTGGCAGACCATGTGGAAGAGCGAGACGGCGAGTTCATCTTCACCTGGGGTGAGCCCTGGACGGAACAGGATGTGCGCAAGGCGCAACTGATAGAGTATGTGAAGTACGACCACATCCGCCTGAAATGGGAGGATGACGAGGCCGAGGGCGATGAAGACAGCTACTGGGAGATGCGCATCGGGAAGAGTGACCTGACCAACCACCTGACCCTGCTGATCACCGACTTCGCCGATGACGACGATGCCGACGGACTGCGGATCTTGTGGGAGAGCAACCTCGACAGGCTGCACCGCGCCAGCGGACTGTAATTAATTGATAATTGAAAATTGATAATTGAGAATTAAGAAACTCTACATATTTATTATTAAGCAGTTCGGGCTGCTGTTCTTTGGTACGTTCTTCATCTGCCAGTTTGTGCTGATGATGCAGTTCTTGTGGCGCTACGTCGACGAACTGATCGGCAAGGGACTGTCGCTCGAGATCATGGCCAAGTTCTTCTGGTATATGGGTCTGATGCTGATGCCGCAGGCTTTCCCGTTGGCCATCCTGCTGTCGGCGCTGATCACCTTCGGCAACCTGGGTGAGAGTTCGGAGCTGACGGCCATCAAGGCGGCGGGCATCTCGCTGATGCAGACCTTCCGCCCGCTCATCATCATCGTGCTGATGATCTCGTGCATCTCCTACTATTTCCAGGACGTGATCGGTCCGAAGGCCAACCTGTCGTTCTACCAGATGCTGCTTTCGGTCAAGCACAAGAGTCCTGAACTCGAGATTCCCGAGGGTGTGTTCTACGACGGTCTGCCCGGCTCGAACATCTACGTCCAGAAGAAGAATATGGACACTGGTATGCTCTACGGTATCATGATCTACCGCCAGACGGGCAGTTACGAAGACCAGGCCATCATCCTCGCCGACTCAGGCATGATGCAGACGACGGAAGAGAAGAAGCATCTGCTGCTGACTCTTTATAGCGGCGAGTGGTTTGAGAACATGCGTTCGCAGGACCTCGCCAACAGCGCCAACATCCCCTACCGGCGTGAGACATTCTCGACGAAGCGCATCGTCATCGACTTCGACAGCGGCCTGAACATGACAGATATGGCCGACATCGCCGGCGACGCCCGTATGAAACCCCTGAGCAGGCTGTTGCACGACGTCGACTCCATCAAGGAGCATAACGACAGCGTGGGCTATTCGTTCTACGTCGACGCCAAGCGCTACAGCCTGCGTCTGCCCGAGATAACTCCCCAAGACTCGGTGAAGATGATGAAGGAGCTGGCTGCCGACAAGACGACCATCGACTCCATCTACGAGCGACAGTCGCCCGCTGACCGTCAGGCTGCAGTCAAGAGCGCCCTGTCGAGTGTGCAGTCTGCGAAGATGGACGTGGAGATGAAGGCCGAATACGCCTACAGCCTGCACCGGTATTATCGTCACCACCAGTTGGAGGCCATCAAGAAGTTCACGCTGTCGCTCTCGTGCCTGATCTTCTTCTTCATCGGCGCTCCGCTGGGTGCCATCATCCGCAAGGGCGGTCTCGGAGTGCCCGTCATCGTGTCGGTGCTGGTGTTCATCATCTACTATATCTTCGACAACTCTGGTTATAAGATGGCCCGTGAAGGAGAGTGGACCGTCGCCTTCGGCATGACGATCTCTACGTGGACACTTGCCCCCGTCGCCGCCTTCTTCACCTATAAGGCGAACAAAGACTCGGTGGTGTTCAATATCGACCTGTACAAACAGATCGTCAGCCGTATATTGGGTCTGCGCACCAAGCGTAACATCACCCGCAAGGAGGTCATCATCGAAGATCCGAAATACCTGCTTGATGCCGAGATGCTTAAGAATATCAGTATCGCCATCGAGCGCTACGGCGAGGAGCACCATCTGCTGCGCTGGCCGAATCCCATCAAGGTCTTCTTCCACTCTGGCGACGACCACGACATTGAATCCATCAACAATGTGCTCGAAACGGCCATCGAGGATCTCTCGTACACGAGGAACAACTACGTGCTGATGAAGCTCAACCAGTTCCCCGTCATTGCCACCCATGCCCACACGCGTCCCTTCCAGCGCAAATGGCTGAACGCGATCACGGGACTCTTCCTGCCTACGGGACTGTTTTTCTATATCCGCATGATTCGCTTCCGCATCCGTCTCTATCGTGACCTGCAGCACATCATCCGCGTCAACAACAAGCTCATCCCCCGTGTCGTCGAACTGGGCGACTCGCAAGCCGAGAAATGCAATACATAATATATATAAATAAGGTGTAAGAATGGAACAACTGAAATTAAATACGATCGAGGAGGCGCTGACAGACTTCCGGGAAGGTAAGTTCGTCATTGTCGTTGACGATGAAGACCGCGAGAACGAAGGCGACCTGATATGTGCCGCCGAGATGATAACCCCCGAGATGGTCAACTTTATGCTGATCCACGCCCGCGGTGTGCTCTGCGCCCCCATCACGCTCAACCGCTGCAAGGAACTCGACCTGCCCCATCAGGTGCAGGACAACACCTCGGTGCTGGGCACACCCTTCACCGTCACCGTCGACAAACTCGAAGGCTGTACCACCGGTGTCTCTGCCCACGACCGTGCGGAGACCATCAAGGCACTCGCCGACCCATCTTCAAGACCAGAGACCTTCGGACGTCCGGGACATATCTGCCCGCTCTATGCCCAGGACAACGGCGTGCTGCGTCGCAGCGGACATACCGAAGCCGCCATCGACCTCTGCCGCATGGCAGGCCTCTACCCTGCCGGCGCCCTGATGGAAATCATGAACGAAGACGGCACGATGGCCCGTCTGCCGGAACTGATGGCCTTCGCCAAACAATGGAACATGAGAATCATCAGCATCAAGGATATGATCGCCTACCGCCTCAGGAAAGAGTCGCTGATAGAAGTCGGCGAGGAAGTGGATATGCCTACGGACTACGGTCACTTCCGGCTGGTGCCCTTCCGTCAGAAGAGCAACGGCCTGGAACACCTGGCACTCATCAAGGGTGAATGGCGCGAAGACGAGCCTGTGCTGGTGCGTGTGCATTCCTCATGTATGACGGGCGACATCCTCGGCTCGAAGCGCTGCGACTGTGGCGAACAGCTGCACAAGGCGATGCAGGCCATCGAGCAGGAAGGCAAGGGCGTGGTGATCTATATGCAACAGGAGGGCCGAGGCATCGGACTGATGAACAAGATCGCCGCCTATAAGCTGCAGGAAGAGGGTCTGGACACCGTCGATGCCAACGTACACTTAGGCTTCAAGCCCGATGAGCGTGACTACGGTTGTGGGGCCCAGATGCTGCGACACTTAGGCGTGCACAAGATGCGATTGTTGACAAACAACCCCGTGAAGCGCGTCGGACTCGAGGCCTACGGGCTGGAGATCGTCGAGAACGTGCCCATCGAGGTGACGCCCAACCCCTACAACCTGCGCTATCTCGAAACGAAAAAGAACCGTATGGGGCATACACTTCATCTGAAGTAAAAAGTGAAAAGAAAAGAGCGAAAAGTGAAAAAAGTATAGTCTTTAACTCCTTTTAACTCCTTTAACTCCTTTAACTCCCCAAAAATTGGTACTTTTGCATCCAAATTTAGAAACCAAATGGCAAAACTATCCAATCGATTACAGCGTCTGGCACCTTCTGCCACGCTGGCAATGTCGCAGAAGAGCTCTGAGATGAAGGCTCAGGGTATCGACGTTATCAACATGAGCGTCGGCGAACCTGACTTCAACACCCCCGACCATATCAAGCAAGAGGCCAAGATAGCCATCGACGAGAACTACTCCAAGTACTCGCCCGTTCCCGGCTACCCCTTCCTGCGTCAGGCCATCGCCCGTAAGCTGGAGCGTGAGAACCACCTGCACTACTCTCCCGACGAGATCCTCGTGTCGAACGGTGCCAAGCAGAGCGTCTGCAACACGGTGATGGCGCTGGTGGACGATGGTGAGGAAGTGATCATCCCCGCTCCCTACTGGGTGAGCTACCCACAGATGGTACTCCTGGCAGGCGGCAAGCCCGTATTCGTGGAGGCCGGCTTCGAGCAGAACTTCAAGATGACCGCCGAGCAGTTGGAGGCCGCTATCACGCCGAAGACCCGCATGCTCATCCTCTGTTCGCCCAGCAACCCGACGGGCAGCGTGTACAGCAAAGAGGAACTGAAGGCGCTGGCTGACGTCATCCTCAAGCACGAAGACCTGTTCGTGCTGGCAGACGAGATCTACGAACACATTAATTATATTGGTAAGCACGAGTCGATTGCGCAGTTCCCCGGCATGAAGGAGCGCGCCATCATCGTCAACGGTGTGTCGAAGGCATACGCTATGACCGGCTGGCGCATCGGATACATCGCCGCACCGGAGTGGATCGTCAAAGGCTGCAACAAGCTGCAGGGACAGTACACCAGTGGTCCGTGCAGCGTCAGTCAGAAGGCAGCAGAGTTTGCCTACACGAGCGACCAGCAATGTGTGGAAGATATGCGGAAGGCTTTCGAGCGCCGCAGGGATCTGATTGTGAAACTGGCCAAGGACATTCCCGGTCTGGAGGTGAACGTGCCCGAGGGTGCCTTCTACCTCTTCCCCAAGTGCTCCAGTTTCTATGGCAAGAGCGATGGTGAGACAACCATCAACAACTCTACTGACTTTGCGATGTATTTGCTCGAAAAGGGGCATGTGGCCACCGTCGGAGGCGACGCTTTCGGCGACCCGGAATGTTTCCGCATGAGTTACGCAACAAGTGACGAAAATATCATCGAAGCAATGAAACGAATCAAGGAGATAGTGGCGAAATTGAAATAAATCGAAAAATTCGTAGTTAAAAGATATTAATTCGTCTTCTATACCACTTTTAATTGTTATCTTTGCGAGGTGATTTGAAATTGACTATATTTAAACATTCATTTTTAATAACTAAAAAAATTAAAATCATTCAATTATGGCAACAACAACAAAGGCTGCAGCCCCAGCTAAAAAATCGGGCTTCCAAGGTGTTAAAGCTGCATGGATTATCCTCGTGATTTGCGCTCTTGCAGGTTATGGTGTATGGTATTTCGTTATGGGTAACCCCGACAACTTCGTCGGCGGCGACCGCTCAGGTCATCCCGCAAACCTTCTCGGTACAGTGTATAAGGGAGGTTTCGTGGTAGGTCTGATCCTGACCCTTCTCTTCACTGTAATCTGCCTCGGTATCGAGCGCTTCTTCGCCATCAAGACCGCTTCTGGTAAGATGAACCTCGCCAAGTTCACCGCAGACGTGAAGGCTGCCATCAAGGCACAGGACTTCGCAAAGGCAAAGGATCTCTGCAACAAGATGCAGGGTACCGTTGGTAACGTGGTGATGGCTTCTATCAACATGTACCAGACCGTTGAGACTGACGACACGCTGAAGAAGGCTGCTAAGATTGCAAAGATCCAGCAGGCTCACGAAGAGGCTACTCAGCTTGAGATGCCTACTCTCCAGATGAACATGCCTATGGTCGCTACCATCGTATCTCTGGGTACCCTGACCGCTCTGTTCGGTACTGTGCTCGGTATGATCGGATCGTTCCAGGCTCTGTCTGCAGGTGGTGGTGCTGACTCTATGGCTCTGTCTGCCGGTATTTCCGAGGCCCTTGTGAACACAGCATCTGGTATCTTGACCTCTTGGGTTGCTACCGTTGTTTACAACTTCTTCTCAAACAAGATCGACAAGCTGACCTACGCTCTCGACGAGATCGGTTTCACTATCTCAGCTACTTACGATTCTAACCACAACGAGGCTTAATCTTTATCCATTTTTTTAACGCATTAAAAGCATTTAGAGAATGGCTAAAATTAAGATACAGAAAAAAGACATCTGGATTGACATGACGCCAATGTCAGACGTGATGACGCTGCTTCTGTGTTTCTTCATGTTGACCTCAACATTCCTGACACCGGAACCAGTACAAGTCACCGCGCCTAACTCTGTGTCGGAAGTCAAGATACCCGAGCAGGATCTGCTGACCATTCTGGTGAACCCAGACGGCAATATCTACGTGGGTACCGAAAACAAGAACCACATGAAGGAGATGTTGGAGACGATGACCGACAAGTTCGGTATCACTCTGAACGCCACCCAGGAAAAGCACTTCCTCGAGGATGCTATGGTGGGTGCTCCCATGGGTAAGCTTGCTGACTATCTGAACCTCTCTACGGAGAAGATGACAGAGGCAATCCAGAAGCTCGGTCTGCCGCTCGACAGTATCAGCGGTGGAAAGAGCGAGTTCCAGGAGTGGGTCTCAGCGGCCCGCAGTGCTAACCCTGACATGAAGCTCGCCATCAAGTGCGACGCCAACACTTCTTATGCAGTCGTAAAGAAGATGATGTCAGAACTTCAGGACATGAGCGAAAACCGTTTCCAGCTCATCACCAATCTCGATGTTAAACGTCTAAACGAGTAGTATTATGGCAAAGAAAAATCTATCCAAGCAGAAAAAGATGGATACCCGCGTGAACTTCACGCCGATGGTAGACATGATGATGCTGTTGATCACCTTCTTCATGCTGTGTACTACGCTGGCAAAGCCGCAGGCCATGCAGCTGACAATGCCAAGTAACGACGAGAACTTGCAGAAGGAAGATAAGCAGGTAACGAAGGCTTCTCATACCATCACACTCTATCTGGGTGCAAACGACAAGATCTACTATGTGGCCGGTCTGCCCAACTACGATGATCCCGCATCATGCGTGAAGGAGACTACCTATGGTAAGGACGGTATCGAGAAGGTGCTCAATGAGCATACGACTGAGGAGGGTATAAACCCTGTCGCTAAGATCAAGCTGGCTAAGAAGGAGCTCGATGCGAAGAAGAACGAGTACAACTCGAAGATGACCGACGAGCAGTATCAGGAGCAGTTGAAGAAACTGAAGAAGGGTGAGCTTCCCACTGGTGAGAAGGTGCCCACACTGACCTGTATCATCCGTCCGCTTCCGACAGCTACCTATGCCAACATGGTCGCCGCTCTTGACGAGATGCTGATCAGCAATATTGATAAGTATGTGATTGACGACATCGACAAGATGAGTGACGATGATAAGGCACTCATTGAGAAGGCTGGCGTCAAGTAACCCCTAAAAACGAAAAAGAACTATGGGAAAAATAGATCTTATAGATAATGGCTGGGTCGACCTTGTGTTTGAAGGTAAGAACCAGGCCTACGGAGCTTATCAATTACGTAAGGATACGGGTAAACGTAACCTGAAGTCATTGCTGACCATGTTCGCCATGTTCGCCATCATCGCGGCCATCGTCATCGCAAGGGTTTCATTCGATAA
>JAEEPF010000012.1 GCA_016284635.1 Prevotella sp. | reverse complement strand
AGAGCACGGGATAGCGCTTCTTGGCGTTCTTCTTCGCGTCGTACTCAGCAGGGGTATAGACCATCGCATGACGCCACTCCTTCGTAGATTCGGCATAATAGTAGAACGAACGTACCTCACCTGTGGGAACACCAGCCTGCGGACGATAGTAGTCACCCTCACTGCCCTCAGGGATCTCGATGCCGCCCGACTCACGGTTGCAGCCGAAGAAGGTCTCTGTAGCGGGATCGATGAAGTTCACGCCGCCGATGTTCATGAAGTAATAGTGGAAGCCGGGCACGAGAGGATCGGTCATAGCCATGAAGTTACCCTTGCCGTCGGGAATCATGTCGTACTTCTTGTTGCAGATGTCGACGATGACCTTACGGGCCTCAGGAGCGGAGATGCGGAAATAGGCGCGGCCTTCCTTGTCCACCTTCGGATACTCATTGCCAGGGATGGTGGTCTCGGCGATGATGGCATCGGCAGGAGCCTCGATGCGCTTGGGCATCTCGATATAGGGGCGCTTGGGCTCATAGCCTAAGAAACGGGCGACGGCCTCACCATAACGGCAACCCAGCTCACGATAGCCGGCAGCGTCGAAGTGCAGACGATCCGGGCCGTTCGTGCAGTCATCGGAAGAGATGACCTGTGCGGTGTGCAGTGTCTGTGGCAGTTCGTCGATCTGCTTCTTACAGCCGATGCAGACACCTTTGCCGCCGGCCTGTACGATATTACCGGCATAGAGGTTCACCTCCTCGGGCTTCAGCTGCAGGTCGCCACAGAGGTGGTCGTACACCTGCTGCACCATACCGGCCCACTTCGGATCACCTGTGTTCGTCTCACCCTGGTGCATCAGGATACCCTTGATGACACCGTCCTTCTGAGCCTTCTTGGCCAGCGTGACCAGACGCTCATAGGGATTGTTGTTGTAGGCTTCGAGCATACCCTTCATCCAACCAGGAGCCTTCGTCTTCACGTAGTTGTCGATGCTGTCGGGCAGGAAACCCTTGATGTCGATACCGCCGATGGCGACGTGGATCACACCGATCTTGATGTTCTCGGGCAGTGACTCCACGAGTGTACGGCCAAACCAGTCGGCAGGTGTCAGACCGGTATTCGGACGACAGAGGGGAGGAATGGCCTCATACCACTCACCCATCTTCCTTTCGGGCAAGGTCTCTGTGGCGGGATAGTCAACAGCAGGCATCCATAGGAATCGTGGACCGGGACTCTTCAGGTCCTGAGCCTCAGGACGTGCGGCTCCCTCCATGTTCGACTGCCCGAAACAGAGGAAGATGTAGAAGTTTGGATCTGGTTCTTTCACGGCAGCCTTCTTACCGCTGGTTTTCTGTGCACTCACCGTCAGAGCAATGGCGCACAACAGAATAATTGATAATACTTTTTTCATACTTTGATTTTTTTATTTTTTACAACTAATTACACGAATCACACTAATTCTTTGAGCCATTCTTCGCGCTTCTTAAATTCGTGTAATTCGTGTAATTCGTGGTCTTTTATAAACTTATAGTGTAGAGCGAGAAGGAGTAGGGTGCGACCTCCACGTCCATACGCTTCTTCATCTTGATGGTCTCCTTCACGGGAGCAATGGGCTGCTTGTCGAAGTTGTTCTCATCTTCCGGCTGTCCGGAAATGGTCATCTTCTCAGCAAACTTCCCGACCTTGAAACGCGAGAGGTCCAGGTGTGCGGTCTTTGCCTCAGCCGTGGCGTTACAGATCTTTACGAAGAGCTGTCGCGTCTTGGTGTTGAGCACGACGCTCTGGCCATAGTGCACGTTCTCCTCCGGCTGGCAGACACCGGCCTCGTCGCCCTCGAACTTCACGCAGTTGCCATAATAATAGTTACCCGACGACAGACCGAACATCTGCTGCACATAGTAGCTGCAGGTGAGGAACGGGCGCTCGTTGTCATAATAGATCAGATCGGGGTTCCACTGGGTGCCGTCCTTGCGGGCGAAAAGCGGGGCGTAAGAAGTCATGGCCACCACATCACCGTTGCGCTCGACGTGGAGCAGATACAGACCCTCGGCGAGGGCGTCGATGAGTTTCTTGTCCTTGGCGGCATATTCTCCGAGATACACCTTCGTCTTACGGTCACGCGGATAGTTGTCATACTGACGCTTGTTCAGGAAGTAGTCGTTTGGCTCGTAGTAGTGCTCGTCGAGGATGGGCATACCCAGCT
The DNA here is from genome assembly GCA_016284635.1 of Prevotella sp. Taxonomy (GTDB): domain Bacteria; phylum Bacteroidota; class Bacteroidia; order Bacteroidales; family Bacteroidaceae; genus Prevotella. The sequence continues at coordinate 36,151 of JAEEPF010000012.1, read as the reverse complement.
CTTCTGCCAGTTTCCAACCAGCCTCGAAGTCGGGATTTCCTGCATGCGAACCAGGACCGGCAGTACCCACGATGACGATCTCAGGATGAGCCTTCATCACGCGTTCATAGATATATTTGAAGCGCTCGATGAACTCCGGAGAAATCTTCTCCTCGTTACCGATACCGAGGTACTTCAGGTTGAAGGGTTTCGGATGACCTGCGTCAGCACGCATCTTCGCCCATTTGTTCGTGGCGGGGTCGCCATTGGCCCACTCGATAAGGTCGATGGCTTCTGCCACCCACTCGTCCATCTCTGACATCGGCACGACATCCTGAGCCTGGGTGGGCCACATGTTCCAGCCACCGTTGGTTCCCTGACAGCTCACGCCGGCGGGCAGGATGGGTACGGGCTCCATACCGAGGTCCTCACAGAACTGGAAGTACTCGAAGTAACCCACAGCACAACTCTGGTGATAGCCCCAGGTGTTCTTCAGCTGACGGCGTGTCTCCTTCGGTCCGATGGTGGTCTTCCAACGGTAGGTGTTCCAGAATCCGTCACCACCGCCATGAACCACGCAACCGCCGGGGAAGCGCATGAACTTTGGCTTCAGGTCGGCCAGTGCCTGGGCAAGATCCTTGCGGATGCCGTGCCCCTTATACGTGTCCTCGGGCATCAGCGACACCACGTCGATATCCATGTCGCCGGTGTTCAGCACGAGCAGCTGGAGAGATGCCTTCTGACTGGTAGAGTCTGGTGTCAGCACAGCCTCGTACTTTTTCCAGGCATTGTCTTTCACGTCGATGATGGCCTCTGCCAACAGTTTCGGATCCTTGGGAGGCCATCCCGGCAACTGCTCCACCAGCACCACGCGCACCTGCTTGGCACCGCCGTTCACGTTGCGCATAAAAGCAGAGAAATCATACTTCTCCCCGGCTTTCACGGAGATGCCGTCGAAACCGTCGTTCTGGAGACCGTAGCCTTTCCAGCCTTTATAGTCATAATACTCCTTGACGCGCTCGGTGTGGAGACGCATGTAGTTGGCGTTGTTGGGATGCACGGGATTGTCCATACGCACCTGCACATTTCCTAAAGAGTGTCCTGGACGTATCTGCTTCCATGCCGTACCAGGACCCCAGCCGTCGCGGTCGGAAGGCGAGAACTCGAAGGAGCCGTTCTGTACCAATTCGGCATTGAGGCCGCCATCAGCAGAGTTGTTGATGTCCTCAAAGAAGATGCCGATCAATTCGTCACTAATCTGTTTGCCACCCTGCGGGGGTGTCATGGCCTTTTGGGCGCTGAGACCCATGGTGGCAGCTGCAAAGCATGCAGCGAGAAGGGTTCGTTTGTTCATATTGTTAATCAGTTTTGGGATAATCGTGTGCAAAGATACGGATAATTCCCGAAACGGCCAAGCATTTCGGGAATTAATTAAGTTATGCGAACGCAACGAACATGACGAGCGTTACGGGCAATTCTCTATTTCTTGTAGGTCTTGGGCGACTCACTGCCGAAGAGGAACTGGCGCTGGTAGCCGCCAAGGTCGATGACGATCTTCTCGAAGACGATGCCGGGATCCTGCGGATGGATGGTCAGGGTGTGGATATCCTCAGAGGCTGAGAGGGGAAGCGTCACCTCCTTCTCCACCACACGACTGGCGATGGTGGGGTAGTAGATGCTGTAGATGTTCTCCGGCTTCTCGTTGAGGTTGGCGTTGAAGTTGATGCTCACGGGACTATTGCCGTCGACCGCTACATCGTAGATGAGGCCGCCTTTGTCGAGGAAGTCGAGGGTCGATTTGGTGATGACGTGGATCTTAGCCGTCTTTGTGCCGTTGTCCTTGAAACGGTAAGTCAATTTTGCATCATCTGTGCCGACGGTGTAGGGCATCAGGGAGATGCCACTGAGGGTGCGGCCCATGTAAGGGATGACCGTCCACTTGGCGGCAGAGGCATCTTGACGGTTCCAGGTGTGCTCGGCTTCGATGCTGATATAGCCGTGGACGGCACTGAACGTCGGTCCCTCCGTGGGAGCCTTTACCTCGATGAGATCCGGACAGACATCGGCGGGGAAGTTGTCGTTCCAAATCCTATAACTGATGTGCTTCTGGATCATCATACCGTCCCATTTGCCACCGGCGATCTCCTTGTTGTATTGCAGGTTCAGCTGCTGGTCGCGCTCGAAGGCCTTGCGGCAGCGCTCTGCCCAGCAGTTCGCCTCGGGGTCGTTCTGCGCGGCCAACTGGTGGTTCATGGCCTGGGCGTAGTACATCTCGTAGATGTTGCCCATCGCCTGGATGGGGAAGAGCACGATCTGACGGTATGCGTCGCGGGCTTCGGGCTTGAGCGTGATGAACTGCCGGAGGGCACGGGTCTCAAGCGCCTGGTAATCTGCCACAACCTGAGCAAACTCCCAGGTGGTATAGGTCTTTGCGTCGAGCATCTCAGAGGTGATGCGGCCGTTGTACTTGCTCACGAGGTTCAGCAGCTGGGCTGCCTCGCAGGCCTGGTCTTCGCCGAAGCTCTCGGCACAGAAGGCGCGGGTATGGTCGAGAAGGTTATCCACACGGTACTTCGAAGGATCCCACGCCATGTCCATAAACAGCTGGATGGGATATTCCATCGGCTTCAGGTCGCCGACATTCAGGATCCACAGCTTCTGAATGCCGCCGAAGTAGGCCAGTTGCAATTGCTCCCACATGTTCTGTATTGGGGTGACGTTGATCCACTTCGTGTTGCGGGGCGCACCGACGTAGTCCACATGGTAGTAGAGTCCCCAGCCGCCTTTGCGCTTCTGTTCCTCGGCGGTGGGCAGGCGACGCACGTTGCCCCAGTTGTCGTCGCAGAGCAGGATGGTCACGTCATCTGGCACGCGCAGGCCGGCGTCGTAATAGTCTTGTACCTCTTTATAGAGTGCCCAGATCTGCGGGGTCTTGTCGGCAGACTTGCCGGTCACCTCCTTGATGATACGGCGCTGGTTATTGATGATGTTCTCTAAAAGCTTTGTGTCTGTGCCGTTGCCCATAGCCTCGTCACCGTCACCGCGCATACCGATGGTCACGATGTCGTCGGTGCCGTTCATGCGCTCGATGCCCTCACGGAAGAAACGGTCGAGGTTCTGTTTGTTCGTGGCGTAGTTCCAGGCTCCCCAGCCCTTACGGTCACGGGCATACTCCTGATGGTTGCGGGCCATCGGCTCGTGGTGTGAGGTGCCCATCATCACACCCATAGCGTCGGCGGTCTTCAGGTTCTCAGGATCGTCGGCATAGAAAGCCCAGCCCCACATGGCCGGCCACAGGTAGTTGCCCTTGAGGCGAAGGATGAGTTCAAAGACCTTTTCATAAAACTTGTGTCCGCCGAAGTCGGTGCCGAAGGTGTTCTTCACCCACGTGGTCAGACAGGGTGCCTCGTCGTTGAGGAACAGACCGCGGTATCTGACGGCTGGTTCGCCGTCGGTGTATTCGCCTTCTTTTATATATAAAGAGGTGTGACGCTCCACAGGCACGTCAGCCCAGTAGTGCCAGGGCGAGACACCGATCTGGCGCGACAGTTCGTAGATGCCATAGACGGTGCCGCGCTTGTCGCTGCCGGCAATGACCAGTTGGTCGCCGATAGTCTTGATGATGTATTTCTCCGTCTTGCCCTTCAGGTCGCGCAGCACACCCTGCTTTACCCACTGGTCAATCTGCTTGTTGACACCGACGGTGCCGATGAGGATGCTTTTAGAGGTGAGAGGTGAGAGGTGAGAGGTGAGAGATGTGATGGTGGCGGCGGTGCCGGTGACTTTTTCGAAGTCGGTGGCGAGGTTGGCAGCGGCGATGGTCACGCAGGAGTGCTCTCCCTCGGCGAGGCTGATGGTGGGATTACTCAGTTGCCAGGCGCCGGCAGCGGGTTCAAACACGACGAAGGTGTCAGCAGCCTTGACATCCGTCGACATGACCAGCGACAGCATCGCCAGTACCATGATTTTCTTAGTCTGTAGTAAACGTTTCATGTGGCTTAAAAGTGATAAATTAACAATTCGACGGCAAAGTTACCACTAAAAAATGGAACGAAAGTTGCTATTTGTTTCATTTTTTTTATAATTTGTTCCATTTTTCTTGTTAATTAAAAAAAAAGGACTATCTTTGCAGTCGAAAATGTAACAAAGCAATGAAGTCTAGGCTGCTACTAACGCTACTCACCCTCTGCCTGACTTTGAGCGCGTATGCTCAGATGGGCAAATTCTTCACAACTGACAACCATCAGCTGTCCAGCAGTTTCGTGTCCCAGGTGTATCTCGATCGGGACGGTTTTCTTTGGATTACCACCCGTAACGGCATCAACCGCTACGACGGTTACCAGTTCCGGGTCTTCAAGAAGGAGAACGAGGCCGACAAGACTTTGGCCAGCAACTACGTGAACTGTATGATTCAGGACCGTCGCGGCCTGTTCTATTTCGGTATGTACGGTGCCCTGCAGACGTGGGACGGCGAGGAGTTCCATCAGGTCACCCTCCTCGACCATCAGGGTAAGTCGAGCTACGGCTATGCCACCTGTTTCCTGGAGCGGGCCAATGGTGACCTGCTCGTGGGATCCTCTGGTCTCGGCGTGATGCAGATTACCGACCAGAAGACGGCGCGGCAGCTCGGAGGCGTCTTTGCCGATCTCCATACCGTCAACTCCTTGCTCGAAGACAAACAGGGACGCCTTTGGATGGTCTCCGAAGAGCAGGGACTGGTCTGTTATGACGGCAAGACGATGAAGCACTACCTCGCCGACCGTAAGTCACTCATCCTCGGACAGCTCTGTGCCGACCGCGAGGGAAATATCTACGTGGCTACCAATGCGGGGCTTTACAGGAGTCAGGAGTCAGGAGTCAGGAGTCAGGAGTCAGGAGTCAGGAGTCGGGAGTCAGGAGTCGGGAGTCAGGAGGGTATGGACTTCGTACATGTGGCCGCCACGGGCGACAAGAGTGTGTCGTCGCTCTTCTGCGACCGCTACGACTGTATCATCGTCGGCTACGACGGAAAGGGTGTCGCCATCTACGATCCGAAGAAGGATCAGCTTACCGACAACCCCTTCTTCAGTCAGGAGATCGACCTCACGAAGAGCAAGGTCTATTCTATCATAGAGGATCACAACGGCAACCTCTGGCTCGGCCTGCTCCAGAAGGGGCTCTACCGTCAGCCCATCGACTTCAACGGCTTCCAGTATATGGGCTATAAGCTCGGCAGCAAACGCAATGTCATTGGCTCCGCCTGTGTCGTTAGCGTACTTATCGACAGCCGCAACCGTGCCTGGATTGGTACCGACAAGGACGGCATCTATATCATCAATCCCGACGGCACGTTCGTAAAGCATCTCCAGGAAGGCTATCCCTCCACCGTGATGACGCTGGCAGAGGGTCGCGACGGGCGCATCTGGATCGGTTCCTATGGCGAGGGTGGTGGCAGCATCGACCCCAATACGTTCCAGTACAAACGGATGGAATATCCTGCCGACGAACACCTGATGATTATGGACATCGATGTCGACCGTCAGGGGCGCCTTTGGTTCGCCACGATGCGCCACGGCGTGCTCTGCTATAATCCCGCCGACGGACAGATACGTACCTATGAGGTGAAAGGGGATGCTTCGAACGACCGGACCGTCAACAGTATTACCAACAACTTCATCTCCCAGGTGTCCGTTTCGCCCGACGGTGCCCGCCTCTATGTCGCCTCTTCAATGGGTGTCTGCTGCCTCGATATCGCCAGCGACAATTGGACGAAGACCTTCGGCGTGAACTGTCTCAACTACAGTGTGCCCATCCGTGTGGCCCGCGAATACGACGGCCGTCTCTGGTACGGCACGAGCAATGGCCTCTTCTGCTATGATCTCAAGACGAAGCAGACCACGAGCTATACCACGGCCGACGGTCTCCCCGACAATGCCGTAGGATCCATCGAGCGCGACCGTCAGGGACAACTCTGGCTCTCCACCGACCACGGCCTCTGCATCTTCGACCCCGTCAAGGGGGCGCAGATGAACTACTTTGCCGACGACGGCCTGCAGGGCAATGAATTCAGCGACGGAGCCTCATGTGTCGCTCCAGATGGTACGATCCTCTTCGGAGGTACGGGCGGCATCACCTGGTTCAAACCCGAGAACATCCAGCAGAGCCAGTGGAAGGCGAATGTCCAGCTGACGGCTCTCACCATCAACGGCGAACCCGTCAACACCGCCACACGTTCAGGTGGCCGTCAGGTGACGGAAACGACCATCAATGCCAGCGACCACTTTGAACTGAGCTATCACGACAACTCGTTCGCGATCCAGCTCTCCACGCTCACCTACGAGAACCCGGAGCACATCGTCTATCATTACAGCATCAACGGTGAACCCTTCCGGGCATTGCCTGCCGGAACCAACGAACTCTCCTTCACCCATTTGCCGCCAGGCACCTACCGTTTCCGTGTGAAGGCCGAGCGCAGTGGCATCGAGACGCCCCAGCGCAACTTCACCGTCATCGTCCATAGTCCCTGGTACCGTTCGGCATGGGCCTATTTCTTCTATGCCCTCATCATCGGACTCTTCGCCTGGCAGTACCTCGCCTACCGTCATCATCGGGAGCAGAACCGCCTGCGCCTCCAGGCACATATCCATGCCGAGGAAATGGGTGAGGCCAAGCTCCGCTTCTTCATGAACATCAGCCACGAGATACGTACCCCGATGACGCTCATCATCACGCCGCTGCTCTCCCTCATCAAGAAGGAGGACGATCCCGAGCGCAAGAGCGTCTACGAGACCATCCGCCGCAATGCCGAGCGCATCCTCAGCCTGATTAACCAGATGATGGACCTCCGGAAGATCGACAAGGGACAGATGCAGATGCGCATGAGCGAGCGCAACCTCGTAGGCTTCGTCAATGATATCTACACCCTCTTCGACCATCAGGCGAAGATGCGGCAGATCACGTTCACCTTCGACCACGACTGTGAGGAACTGCCCGTATGGATTGATCGCTCGAACTTCGACAAGGTCGTTGTCAACGTGCTCTCCAACGCCTTCAAATATACCCCTGCCGGCGGTGAGATCGGCATCCGCCTCACTCACGACGACACGACGGCCACCATCGCCATCCGCGACAATGGTGAGAAGATTCCTGAGGATAAGCTCGAGAAGATCTTCCAGCGTTTCTATCAGACCGAGTCGTACACCAACGACCGCAATGCCGGTACGGGCATCGGCCTCGACCTCACCCGCTCGCTCGTCGAGATGCACCACGGCACCATCACTGTCCACAACCTCGAACAGGGCTGTGAGTTCGTCATCACCATCCCGTTAGGCAACGCCCACCTCAAACCTGAGGAGATGATCAGCGAGAGTGAACTCCCGCAGGAGCCGCTGGCAGAGCTGCAGTCCGAACTCGAAGAGACAGAAGAAGAGGTGACGCCATACGAGCAGGCTGACACCAGTGGTACCACCATCGTCATTGCCGAAGACGACGACGAGATCCGCAACTACCTTGAGGCAGAACTCTCAAAGGACTACGTTGTCCATTCCTGTGTCAACGGCCGCGAGGCACTCACGGAGATCTACCGTGTCAAGCCCAGCCTAGTCATCAGCGACGTGATGATGCCAGAGATGGACGGCAACGCCCTCTGCTCGCAGTTGAAGACGAACAGTTCGACGAACTTCATACCCGTCATCCTGCTCACCGCCCGCAACCGCGACGAAGACCGTCTCCAAGGCCTTGAGACAGGTGCCGACGCCTATATCGTCAAGCCGTTCAATATGGACATCCTGCGGCGTACCATCCTCAATCTGCTCAGTTCGCGCCGGCTGTTGAAGATGAAGTATGAGCGTACCGACGACCTTGAGGAGCGCGTCGAGGACATCCGCCTGAAGTCGCCCGATGAGAAGTTGCTCGAGAAGATTATGGAGTGCATCCGTAAGAACCTCACGAACTCCGACCTCAATATCGACATGATCTCCGACGAGGTCGGCATTAGCCGCGTACACCTCCATCGTAAGATGAAGGAACTCACGGGTCAGACGCCCCATGACTTCATCCGTAGCATCCGTCTGAAGAAGGCTGCCCAGCTCCTCGCCGAGAAGGGCATGAACGTCACCGAGGTGATGTACGCCTGCGGCTTCGCCAACAGCGCCTCCTTCTCCACCATCTTCCGTAAATACTACGGCATGTCACCCCGTGACTACATGAAGGAGCATCAGGAGCGCTGAAATGACTTTGAACTTTGAACTTTGAGCTTTGCATTTATGCTTGAGCTTGTGAAAAACTTTATGAATAGTGAAAAGGCTGAAAAGTGAAAGGTGAAAAAGTGAAAGGTTGTGAAGGTGAAAGGTTGAGAAGGTGAAAGTGTAAAAACTGCCGCAGTAGTAATCATAAAGTTCAAAGTTCAAAGCTCAAAGTTCAAAGTACAATGATTGGAGTAATTCTTGCGGCCGGAATGGCCAAGCGGCTGAGGCCGCTCACGGACGAACGTCCGAAGTGTCTTCTCAAAGTGGGAGAGCGTACGCTTCTCCAGCGCACCGTCGATGCCATGCTCGCCGCTGGCATCAACGAACTCGTCGTCGTCACCGGCTACCGTGCCAACATGATCCGCGACTTCCTCACCTCACACTATCTCACCCCTCAGTCTAATCTCGCTCCTCCCTCCTCCCTCCTCCCTCCTCGAATAAAAATCCACTTCATCGACAACCCCGACTACGCCCACAACAACAATATCTTCTCGCTGTGGCTCACCCGTCCTTATACCGACGGCCGTGACTTCCTGCTCATGGACAGCGACATTCTCTGCGATCCTGCCATCATCCCCACCGTCATCAATGTCGGTGATAGTGCTCTGGCGCTCAATCGCCACGAACTGGGTGAGGAGGAGATGAAGGTCGTGGCAGATGCCGAAGGGCGCATCACGGAGATCAGTAAGACCTGTCGTCCTGAAGATGCTGCGGGTGAGAGTGTAGGCGTCGAGCGAATGACCGCTGACTACAGCACCGCCCTCTTCCGCGAACTCGAGCAGATGATCGAGCGTGAAGGACTCATCGACATCTTCTACGAGCGAGCCTTTGAGCGTCTCATACCCCAGGGCTACACCTTCCGCATCGTCGATACCACCGATCTTTTCTCCATCGAGCTCGACACCCCCGAGGATTTCGAAAACGCCCAGCGTCTCATTCCCCCCGCCCTGTGGTAATCAACGCAAATTACAAACGAATCCTTGCCAAACGCGGCTGGGATTCGTTTTATAATAGGTAGCGGGCGATTCCTTTGATGTCACTTTTGAATAAACATCGTTTTTCTCCGATTATCCTTCGGCCTCACTGCGAAATGAACCCAGATGGCGCCATAGCGATTCTTCTCGATGAAGAGTTCGTCATAGTCCTGCTTCGTCTCGTCGGCGTAGTCCATCAGGATCACCGCATAGCGCATCGCCTGCTCAATACCAGCGACGCGGATATCCACGGCGCAGCCTGTCAGATGATTGCTCGTTGGAGAACCTCCCACCTTCCTATTCAGCTGAGGCGAACGATACCCACTGCTGATGATTATCGGCTCTTCGGTATCTATTTCCCCTCCTAAGTTAGGAGGGGTGCCCGTATGGGTGGGGTGGTCTGAAGAAGCGCCAGACATTCCCTCGTTCAGACCACCCCTAACCCCTCCTAACTCAGGAGGGGAAACCGGGCGCAGAACATACCGCAGATTATACCGCCTGCGTAGTTCCTCTAACCACCCGCAAACCCTTTTCAGATTCTCAATCGCCACATGACTGGGAATATTATACACCTCAGTATGTCTGCTCTTGGTTACCTCCCCGAGCGTCATGTGCTCGGAGAGGTTGATAGATTTGTTGATTGTTACTTTTTCCATTTTGATTTTACATTTTGTTAGGTTGTTAGGTGATAGGTGGGCTATACCACCATCTTATTCACTTTCCGATACCTCCTGCGCATACGACCGTTCTGCATGACTTCCTCAAGCAGCGCCACCATGCCAGACTCCTGAAGACGTTTGATCTTCATATAGCCAGAATCTTCATTCTTATAGCCGAAACATCTGTCAACGTCCTCTTTCGTGAACTCATCAGGCAGTCTGTTATAGCCATCGACGGATCGCTGTTGATGACGCTTACCCGAGATCTGCACATCATTGTTCATGTCATCGAAGTACTTCTCAGCCAGGACTCCGAAGAAATGCTGCTGCGTGGCATACTGGATGCGGGCCATCAGTTCGCAGAGCTTCCAGTCCGTATCATCCACTTCGTAGGTGCCCTCCCAGAACTTTCCTTCCTGATGCAGGCTCTCGTAGTGGCGCATGTCGATGAAAGGCACGGAATAGTTCAGGGCGTGATACGGCACACGCTTCAGCATGAGCTCGTTGGCCTCCGAATCATCCTCTTCACAGTCCGCCATGCGGTTACTCGTCCAGTCGTAAAGCTTCTTCACCAGCGGCTTCACGGGCAATTGTCCTGCACGACAGTCGAGTTTGAAGGCCCAGGTCTTCATGCGTTCCAGACGTTCCCAGTCGATGGTTTCCTCTTCCTCGTAGTCAATCATCTTATAGTTCGTCTTCGGCATGGGAATCACGGTGAGACGCGTACTGAGACCAGATCCGAAGTTCTTCTCATTCACCTTCTTCTTCAATGCAATGGGCGTGCCTGAGTAGATATAGTTCCATGTCACACGGAACTCATCCACGGGAGAATCCGAATTCTGATACATCTGTCCGTCCTTCTCGTTGTGGAAGGCCTTCAGCTCCATCGCCTGCTTGTTGATCCAAGAACCGCCACTCTGCAGCATGATCGAGTTGTCCAGCTCCGTGTCAAACGTGAACATATGCAGCTGCATCTCCTTGCCGTCCACCGTTTCCTTTGCATTGAGCATATCCTCGATAAGCTGACCGTTAGAAGTACGGGATGGATGAATACGGATGATGCCCTGGGGCTTGTCCTTGCCCTCCTTGTTGGCGGCTTTCTTCTTCGTATCCTTCTTATAGCGGTTCAGCGCAGCCTTGCCGGCTTTGTCCGACGCCTCTATGGGTGCTATCAGTATCTCACAGATGTCATCTGCCATCGACTTGTTCGATGCGGGATGTCCTATAATATATAAGGAACAATTGAGCCTTCGGTCCACGTAGGCACGATGATAGAACCTGTAGGTGCATCTGGTCATCAGTGTCATCAGCGCACCGCCGGCAGTGAACACCGCTGCAGGATACTGAGGTCTCTTCAACCCGGCACACACATCCCTCAGCAATGGGAAGTCATCGAACAGCGCTTCTATCTCAGCGCCCCAAGCGTCAAGCTGGGCATACATGCTCATGCCATCAGCCTCGTCCCTATCGGCATTCACACCCTTGACCACTTCCTGATACGTTCTTCCCGCAACCTTCCTCACCGCTTCCAGCATGGCCTTGGATGGCAGCGAGCTTGCATACTTCTTCTCCTTCTCCGCCACGCACCCCGCTGCTGATTCCACCGTCTGCTCGACATTCTCATCTCTCTCCTCAATGATCTCCTGCACCCAGGGCTGAGCCTCGACGATACGCTGCACCACTTTCTTGTCGCCGTCAAGCATGAGTAGGAGGTCTGTGGCAAGCTTAAGACTCTCCTTGTGTCTATTGCTATCCTCTGCGCATGGCAGTTTATCAGCATAGCGCTGATCAATAATACTCTGAATATCATAACCTCTCCATTTTATTGACGACAATTCAGAGTTCTTTTCTGACGACAACTTTGACAACATAGACAACTTATTTTCAGGCAGAACTTCTGCCTGAGGCGACATGTTGTCGCCATTAAATGTTGTCTTAGTTGTCTCAGTTGTCGTTTTATTACTGGCACTTGTCGTTTTCTCATCCTCAGCACCAAACTGATGAAATAGTGGTTGAGTTCTCTTCTGACGGTACTCATCTGTGTACTTCTTGTCAAATGCTTCATTGTAGTAATCAAATAAAAGTTCCTCATTAATATAAATGATATCCTCCTCCTTAGGAGCAAAAGAGTTTCTGGTGGCATCGATGCAACTCTCGTCAGCCTTGTAGCCTAACTTCTGAGCAAGTGCAATCTGATTATCAGCGAGATTTCCTACCGTGATGTCAGCAACACCTACGATGCGAATCCCGAAAGAACTGCTGGTGATATGGACTAATGCTATTGATTTCATCAGCTCCTTATCCTCTCTCATCTTATACCAGATAGCCATAGGATTCTCCACATGGTCAATGTCGAGCATAAAGAGACCATTCAGATGACAATCAGCGAGTCTTCTGTGCCTGAACATCCCACCTTTCGCAGTTTCCGTCTCATCAAACTCTCTGCATGCAAAGATAAACGCCGGCAGATTATCCTTAACCTCTTGTGCAAAGGCCAACAGTTTCTCTGCATCTGTCTTTTTCTCCCATGCCTCCTTGGCAGCCTTCTTCTTCATTCCCTGCTTTTTGATCAGGAACTTCTGATATTCGCTGTTCTGGAGCAGGTTATGCAGAGCCACTGCGCCCTGAGTCTTCGAAGCCTCCACCGCCGCCAAAATGGCCCTTCGCATATCAATGCGCCACCTTGTTGTCGGTTTCTTTACTTGCTCCCAGAACTCCTCCCTTGTGCAGGGAAGAGCCTGAGAAAAATGTGTATTCTCTTGAAATGTTATCATTCAGTTTCGTTTTAAGTTTTCTTTTTTTGAAACGAATCACCCTCGCTCGGCTTTGCCGCTTGCTACTGAAAGGACGCAAGAATTGACCATATTATTTTAGAAACAAATTATCCTAATTGACCATAATTTTATCCACTAATTTGAATAATTATTATTATGTAAATTATGGGTTATTATGGTCATTAGTTTCCTTTTAATTACGGTTTATTTCGGCTATTCGTATCCTTTAATTTTTTAATTCTTTAATTCTCTAATTCTTGATTTACACTCTGTCGATGATCTCCTCAACTGTCGGGAATTCGGAGTCTTTTCTACTGTCTCCAGACTCCTGACTCCTGACTCCTTCTCTCCTATCTTTCTGGTTAAACACCTTGATAATCTCTGAGTAGTTCGCCCCGATCACGCGACCCATGTCGCCTTGCAGCTGCAGCAGTTCCCGCTCAATAGTAGGCCCACAATCGAGGGTGGTCTGTATCACCACCTTCTTCTGCGTCTTGTTCAGATACACCTTCAACACGGGCGTCTCATACAGCAGCTTACCCTTGACGATCAGTTTGAGCTCACTCTTCAATTCCCCCTTCGTCAGTTCATTGAAGCGTTCCTGCATAGTAGCCACGGGATCCGGATCGTTCGCATCCACATTAATATGAATGGAATAGCTTGATTCCTTCTCGCCCTCTGACTTGTAGAAAGAGCTCTTGCCCTTCTGCTTAATCATCTTTCGGTTACTCTCCTTGGGAGTCTCGGGGTTCACGACTACGACATCATTGCCGTACATCTTCACTCTGGCCCTAAAAGCCTTCACCGGCTTTCCGTCCGGCTTCTCAACATACATTTCTTCTGTCATTTCTTATTTGTTTTAAATTAATGTCTTTACTACCTTGAGGATGCCATCGTCGTCCATTTGGTCGTCCCCCCTTAAGATACACTCCTCTATGGAGTATATTTCCATATTCACGCATTCCACTTTGGCAATGGCTCTTTTGATACGGGCTTTTATGGCATTGCATACCCTTCTTCTGGTCAGCAATCCGCCTTTTGCACTCTTGCCAAAGGCATCATAGGCTCCGAGGATTCCTTCGCTAATCAGATCCAGCACGGTCAGCATCTTGGCATTGCCGCCAAAGGTGTATGCCACCCAGATGATATAAGGAATGAATTCCTCCACAAGCTTTTGCACCAACTCCGGCCTATACCTGTTCTGCAGGCAATAGTCCCTCTCTCGCTTTGACATGGGCTTAATCTTCTCCGTGTCCTTCAGAAAAGCCAGCACATTAGCATCGCCCGACTCTTTCAGATCCTGAATGATCAATCTGTATTTCATACGCGTACCTTATTTCTATTACCCCTGTTGTCAATTCTGCTGCGCACACCCTTCTTCAGGATGTTGTGCTCATAGGCTATCAGCTTGTAGCTGATGTCAAGAATGAGGTCTGCTGAAATAACCCCTGTAGTGTGAGCCGTGTGATCATGAGCGAAGTCGTTCAGGTCATCTGCCATTTCCACCTGCATCTCCTCGTCGAAGCTACGCAGCAGCTGCATGAAATGACCTTGCAGTGCAGGGCTGATCCTCCCGCGCATACAGTCCAGGATACGCTCTGCCACAGGATCGAGCGGATGTCTGCGAAGAAGATCCTGGTGTACCATTCTTACACCCCTGACCATTTTTCTCACCGTCGAAAAATTTCTTGTTCTCTTCATCTTTGAAGTTTTGTTTTGCGTCGCCCCCTTTTAGGCGACCTTTAAATGATTAATTAAGAATTTCTGGGTGCAAAGGTCGGAAAAATGATTTGGTGGAGAAAAAAAAGAAACTTCCACGAGAAACTTCCACGGTCTAACTATCTGAATATCAAATAAAAAGGGTGCCTTTCAGCACCCTCAACTTTCACGGAACTTCCACGCCGTGTCGTTTAAAAACCTCTTCAACGGCCTTTTTCACCTTATTGTCATCCGGCACAAGACCAAGTTGATTCCTTACTGGATGATGCTTCCCCTTCTCTGGCTCCAACAGCTCTGCCATCATCACATCATTCGTTTCCTTGACGATGATTCCGTCTAATGCCATCATACGGGATATCTGTGCCACGAGGTTCCGGTTAAACACTGTTCCCTGCTGCTTTCCCCGGTTATAGATCACACTGCTCACAGCTTCCTCCTCCAGGATGTCCAACCAGATCTTCGAGTAATCCTCCTTATAGTCAGAGGCCACCACCGGCATCAGCCTGTTCACATACTCCATCACCGATTGTCTGAGACCGGCATTCGCTTCTTTCTCATCTCTCTTCTTATAAGCCTCATAGCTTACGTGGACACCGTCGCCCGTCATGACGATGATCTGGGCATTGGGGAAGTTCCCTCCCTCAAACAGTCCGTTCAGAATCTCAGGATTATTTGTCTTTCCCATGGCCATAACTGATGTTAGGGTTATTACCAAAGATGGCATTCAGCTGATCCACCTTAATCATAATACACAGTGTGTTACAAAACCTGACTTTTGGGCCGCATGTTCTCTTAGCGGCCCAGCATAGCTTGCCAGGCAGTATGTTTTTTTTCTTTTTCATTTTTCTTGTTGTTTTAAGTGTTAAAAATTTACCAAGAAACTTTGTCCGCGGGGTTAGTTATCTATGGTTTTAGTTGATCATTTGAATTGAGACGCAAAGGTAGTACAAAAAACGCGATCCTCCAAACTATTTGCACCAAAATAATGCACCCATGCAAATATTCATCCAAAAACTTGCACAGTTCGTAAATAAAAACAGTATCTTTGCACCAAATAGAATTAGATGAAGAAAACATAGTGAAGCCGTTGGCAATCGCCAGCGGCTTCATTGTTATTCTCCTACACCTTATTTATATATATGGGAAACGCCAGATAAACTAGATAATAACTAGTGCCGGGTATCTCAAACGTGCCTGGATCCGTGTTATCTTGTCTAGAGACGACAGATTATGAGGGTGTTTGCCTAATATGTCGCCTGTGGGGACGGTTGTCGCTACAAGTGAGAGAAGATTTCGTGAATTTTCTTGGAATCAGAAGAAAATCGCCGTAACTTTGCATCGTCAATCAGAACAAACAACGTCTGAGCGACAAGAGAAAAGACAGTAAGTTTAACAATTTAAAATTTATAAGATTATGACACAGAAGAATTTTATGAGCGCACGCGCTCTGAACATGGGAGAGTTGGAGAATGTAAACGGTGGTATTCGTGTTAAAGGTGGAACCCCAAAGAAAGAGACATTCGGAGTTCGTGTAAAGTGAAGTCACCACTGACAAATAATTAAGGGGCTCGCATCACAAATGCGGGCCCTTTCTGCAGTCTTTTCATAATTGTTTTAATTGAATAATAATGTTAATATAAAGTTATGATTTTTCCGTTATGAAACAGGCCACGAGACCGTAGGTGATGGTGGGGCGAATCCAAATTTCCGTGAGCAAATACGTGGTGTACTCATCGATGGGTTCTAAGTAGATGTCCACATTGTAGAGTGCTGCAATGATAATGTCGATGATACAGATAGTCCACATGTTGCGCTTGGTGTAGTTTTTCCAGTCTTTGCGCGCATAGAAGTAGGTGAGCATGAGTAGCAGCAGCACCGAGAGTGCCAGACAAGCCAGATGGAGCGCGTAGAAAGCCAATGGTGGTGGAAACAGAACGTCGCGCAGCAGTACTGTGATGCCCACGCAGATGGTGCACCGGTAGTTGAACTGCTGAGGCTTGAGTCGGTTGAAGAAGTACATCCAGATCATCACCAGACAGGCGATGTAGAACAGGTTAAGCACCAGTTCAGGCAATATCTTGGCCTGTCCGAAATGAAACACGCCATAGAGCATCATACCCACAGACAGCATTCCTGCCACGGCAGTGATGCCAATGTCAAAGAGTTTTGCCTTTTTTTTGAATCTTGTCTGCATAAGTTAGGATTTCATGGGATATTAAGTGTTTTTGAATACTGTTTTCCCTTTAAATACAGTTTCAAGCACTTTGATATCCTGAATTTGGTCTGCAGGAGTGGTTTCTATATTACTATCAAGAACAACCAGCTCTGCGGATTTTCCGACTTCGATGGAGCCAGTTACTTTTTCCAGATGTGCCTGATATGCCACATGGATGGTATGTGCCTGAAGCGCTTCCTTCAAGGATACACACTCATTGGGCAAGGCAGCGGGTAAATCCTTGAACAACTCATAAGTCGGATCCAACTTAACATGCCTTCGCGTCATAGCTACCTGAATACCTGCAAGACCGTAAGCGGCATTGACAGGAAAGTCGGAACCGTAAGCACACACCACACCATTGCTTATCAGGGACTTACTTGGATAGGTCTGCCTGACAACATCTTCACCCCACCAAGCTACCATGACAGGTTCTTCGGTGGGGTTGTCACTGAACCAACCGGGCTGATTGCTGGCTATGATATGGCTCTTGCCCATACGCACACGATCCTCTGGCTCTATGAATGTGCAATGCGCAATGATGTTTCTGATTTTGGGATTCGGGTACAACTGCTGCGCGTTCTCATAGCAGTCAATCACTCTGCGTATGGCATAACTTCCCATGGCATGTGTATGGATGTTGAAGCCTTCCTTGTTGGCAAGTGCCATCGACTCCTTCAGATGCTCCTCATCCCATAGAAGCGGCTCTCTGGTGCCTGGTTCTTTGTCGGACGCACGCTCTGTGTATGGCTCAATCATAGCGAGGGAACCATCGGCAAAGTATTTTACCGTATCCACCATAAAGAGCTCATCGACATCAAACTTCGTGCGGTTGGCAATGGCCTTTTCGAGATCCGACTCCCTTGTTGCATCGTTGACATTATGAACACCGGATACTCTGGCGGTAAATTCGCCATTCCTGGCCATTTCTGAAAGCACAGCATAAGAGGACTCTACCTGTTGGCAGTCGCATAAAAGTGTGTATCCGCTTGCGTTCAAGTCATTAAACGCTTTCTTTAAGCAGTCGTGATACTCCTCCGGCGTGAAATCATAGTTCGGAATACTATAGATGATAGGGCGGAATATGGCAGGTTCAGAGATATAGCCGCTGGGCGTTCCGTCGGCTTCCTTGACAATCAGTCCATGATGGTCATCAGTATCTTTTGTAACACCGGCAGCTTCCAGAGCCTTCGTATTCAGCAAGACAAGATGACCGCAGAACGATGTGAGAACGACTGGTTTATCAGGTATAACCGCATCCACATCATGTCTGGTAAACGGTCTCACAATGCCCTGTAGTACACCGGCAAACCACATTCTATCCCAGCCGAATCCTCTAATCACAGGGGCATTCTTGTGCTCTTCAGCATAGGTCTTCAGTTTCTCCTGAATCAGCTTGACCACACCGTCGGGGGTGTCAGTCTCTGGATTTGGTACAATATGGCTAAAGCTGCACGTGCCGTACTTCAGCACAGCTTGCGCATGATGCAAATGTGCGTCTCCAAGACCGGGGATAATGCTCTTCCCTTTGCAGTCAATGACCTCTGTGGTATTCCCAATCCACTCAGTGGCACCTGTCTCATCTCCAACGTATGCGAATTTGCCGTCTTTGATAACAAGTGCCTCCGCATGCGTTTCTGTTCCATCCAATGCAACGGAATAAACTTTTGCGTTCCTATAAACTTTGTCTGCTGTCTCTTTCATTGTTTTGCTGCTTTATTTGACTATTTGTCTTCTGTTATGTTATGAGTGTAAAAATCGGAATCAAAGTTGGCAAATTGATAAAATATCTCTTTGGTGCCAGCAATATCGATTGCTTCTTCTGTACTAGCCAATACATATTCGGTACCATCAAAGCAAAAATACCAAGGGCTTTCATGGAAACCGTTTCGCAGATAGAACGCCTGCCTGCGCTTACGCTGACCAGCGTTGTCACTGGGCTGGAGGATGCTTTCGTAGGCCAGCGTTATCTGTCTGCCATTATACATGTCTATTAAGGTGTGCAGCGCCTTTCCACCTATGCCAGTAGAGCGCATTTCAGGACAGACGGCTAAATAGTACAGATACACGATTCGCTCACAGTCGAGGACGATGAAGAATCCCGCAAACTGCAGGGACTCTTCATCAGGGTAAATGCCATATAAAGTTGCCTGTGGACAGTCCAATAGGTCGGAAAAGATAATACGCTCATGCTCGTGGAACGATTCAGAGAAAAGTTTCCACACCAGTGGGATGTCTGGGTGAATCTGCGATAGTTTTCTAAGTATAATCATTTAGTCAATTACGCTTTATAGACTTCTTCGCCATCAACGATTGTGGCAACGATATTAGCTTGTGCGACCTTCTCGATGTCGTCGTGCAGGAAGTCGCAATCAAATACTGCCATATTGGCAATCTTACCGAACTCAATGCTACCCATGCGATGCTCCTGGTGCCACTGACGGGCCACATTGATAGTCATGGCACGCAGCGACTGCTCGCGGGTGATGGCCTCCTTGACATTACGCGGTTGGCATATCCCGCCCAACATGTCCTTTGGAGCCGAGCGCGTTTCTGCCGTATAAATGCTGAATTTGACATTCATCATCGGCGAGACGGGATAGTCGGAATGGAATACCACGTTGGCACCTGCATCATAGAACGACTTGATGGGATAGGCCTGATCGGTCAGTTCCTTACCGACGTAGGAGACTTCCTGTTCGTAAGGACCTCCGGGAATCTTCGGAGTCCACAGCGGTGCAACAGCGGGTATGGAGCCTGTTGCGCCCATACGGCGGATATCCTCATCGGTGACGAAGTGCAGGTGGGCCAGCACGTTACGCTGGTCAAGGTTTCCGGTAATCTTCTCTGCATCCTCAATACAGCCCAGCATGAAATGGGTAGCACCACCGCCCTCTGAGTGTACATGAACAGACATGCCCTCCTTGTCGGCTTCAACAATCAGTTGAACCATCTTGTCGTGGTCGTTGTAGCGCTCCACACCGTGATAGCCGGGCTGGTCCAGGTAGTCCTGGTTCTGCCAACCTGTATGCGCCTCGGTCACACCATCGAGGAACGCCTTGGCTCCGACAATATGGAAATACTCACCACTCAGTTCGGCACGCTGTGCGGCAATGCGGGCAATCTCTGCCTTCGGGTCGGCAATATTGTCGGTAACGTACATATAAGCATAGGTACGTATCTTCAGCTTGCCTTCCTTCTCCAGTTCATAGTAGGCCTGGGGACAATCCTTGCAGAAGAGTTCCACACCAGCGTCGGCTACGGCTGTATAGCCATTCTGCAGGGCGAAATCCTGCCACGCAAGCAAGTAGCTCTTGGCATCCTCCACCGAACAGGGTAGTATGGCGATGACATCCATCAGGGGATTTTCACAGATGTAGCCGTCGGGGTCGCCATTCTTGTCAACGTGCACCATGTCATAGCCATATCTCTTCGCGTATGCCGCATCAATGCCGGCCCACTGAAGTGCTTTGGTATTGAGCAGCATGGAGTGCCCGCCACCAGTTTGCATGATCAGAGGCTTGTCTGCGCAGATATCATCCAGATAGGCTTTGGTGACGTATTCATCATTCTCCACCCACCCTGCAGCCATATAGAGTTGGCGCTGCGGGTTCTTCGCAATAAACTCCTTGATGATTTCGCGGTATTTGGCATAGTCGGTCAAGCCCACCTGGCTCAGGTTGGCCTGTCCGATAAAGCGGTCTCCCGCCAGATGACCGTGACTGTGCGACTCAAGGAATCCGGGATAGATATAGTTGTCGCCATAATCCAGCACCTGCGCATCTGCGCCTGCGAGCTGCTTCGCTTCGTTTGCACTGCCGATATAGGCAAATATGCCGTTTTTCACTAACGCGGCCTTGGCAAAGGGGCGCTTTTCATCCATCGTGATGATATTGCCGAAGATAATCGATTTTTTCATTGCTACATGTGATTGATATGAATAGACATTTTTTTGAAATTTTGCGCTTACAAAATTAGCAATATTCCCTAAAAAAAAGTCACGGTCCCAAGGCTTGAACTGTGATTCTTGCTGATTTCGTGACTTTTTTTGTTGATTTCGTGACTTTAGGGCTCTCCAAACTCTTTCATCCAAGCTCTCACCGACTTTCCCGTCTTGCGCTTAATGACATCACTAAAAGTGCTATAACTGCGGTAGCCACTCTCTAAAGCCAACTGTTGGATGGTGTATGAGCGCTGGGCATCTGCTGCCTCGCGACAGAGATGGATGAAATGATTGATGCGTAAATCGTTGATATAGTTATTGTAGGTGGTGCCCTGACTGGAAAAATACTGGCTGAGATAAAGACGGTTGGTACCGATGGTCTTGGCAAGTTGGGCAAGGGTCATGTCGTGCTGTAAATAGAGTTGCGTATCTATGCAACGCTGCTGAAGCAACTGTCCGATGTTCTTGCACGTGCCGGGCGGCAAGGCCGGGTAATTGCGCGTGGGTGATGAGGGGTCGTTGACTGGGATGCTCAGGTCGCTCAACGTTTCTACCCGCCACAGGAGATAGCCGAGAAACACGATGTCGAACAGCTGATAGGCGTATAGGAAAAGCGTGACATTGCCTAAAAACGTATAGAAGACGAACAGCAGGAGCATGAGGGCCAGTACCACAAGACTCTGCCACACCTCCTTGTGCTCCAGGTCGGCATAGTTGTCGCGCAGCCAGCGTCCGTATTGTCTCGTCGCGCGAAACATGTATATCGCGATACATATGCTCAACAGCAGCAGATAGACATGTAGCATCGGGATAACGGCATAGCTAAGGGTGGCAATGCTATATACCTCTCCCACGACAAACGGTGCTATCATCAATGGAATGGGCCACAGCGGTCGCCGGCGGTCTTGCAGCATGTTGAGCATGACGCAGATGACCAACGGCACGGCGAGCACGCTGTCGAGCAGTCCGCCTATAAGGTCGGTCATCATAATGTCCTCAGCGGAGGTAAGAAAGAATATCTGCATATACCACAAGTGGCACACGGCAGTGGCGGCGAAATAGGCCGCAGTCCACCGGCGCAGTCGTACTGGCGGTGTAACGTCACGGGCAAAGGCGTTGCCTTGACGGAACAGCAGATAGCAACAAGCTGCCAGAAACAGTGCTGACACTACGGCATATAACATGCCAAAGAGGGTATCGTTTCGGATCTGATCGTACATAATCGTTTTACTTCAACAGTTTCCTGCTTTCATTATACTTATTATGAATTACGTGTGCAAAGATAGCAAAAAAACACAAGACAGTAGAAGAATTGGAAAAAAAATTTTTTGGATCGTTGGAGTCACGGAAGAACCTGCGGTTAAACTTCCAGCAATATTCATTTAGATACAGCTGTAGGAATCTTCCGTCAATCTCCTTATGGATAGCGGCAATGCCATTTCGACACTCACCTATTATTATATGTACCCAAGGTAGTCCCTTCTTTACCACTTCGTCCACGTTTCCCTTCTCTACGATTGGAATATGCTTAGCAAAGTTCTTGTCCAAGTTCACATGTGAGGAGGAACCGTCGGAGAGAATGATAGCTTTTGCATCCACGTTTTGTGCAAGCAGCTCATCAATGGTAGAAGCCTTCAGGTCGTCAATGGCAAACATTTTGATGTAATGAACCACCTTCTTCACAGACTGCCTCTTTGACCGTTTGGTAAGCTTTGCAGCCTTATCCATAGCTGTTGGGATGTCCTTTGACTCCAAATATGCCTTAGGATGTCGTCAACCGCCTTACTTTCAACGATTACCAAGACTTTGGATTGCCTTTGGCTTCCTGCTCCGCGCTTCATCGGCTCTGCTTTTTCGTCTGCCTCCATCCGCGTTGGGAAGAAAGCCTCGTCCAGTTCAACAGTACCGGAGAGTTTGTATATGCTCTCACGTTTGCCCATGATGTTACGTAGCTTCATCATCATTAACCACACAGGAGGATATTCTGGCATGTGCAGCTGATGCTGCACTTCTTTGGCAGAAAGCACTTGCTTGATTGAAGTCATTAGATGCATCGTATAAAACCATGTGCGCATTGGAAGCTTACTGTGCTCCATCACAGTGCCTTTTGTCAAGGGAGTCCGATGACGACAAAACTTGCATTCGAAGGCCTGTTTCCCTCTAAGCCAATAGTATTCTGTATGACCACATTTCGGACACGCTCCAAGTGCTTTCGAGCGAACATCCTTGAAATAATCTATACAACTGTCCTCTGTAGGAAAACGATATTCGAATTGACTGAGCAGCATAACTTATGATTTTGCCGCAAAGGTACTCACTTTTCCCGAGGTACACAAACTTTTAGGAACTTATCACCACACGAGTTAAACTTAAAATAATCATAGGAGGAAAGCGTATGAGAAATCTGAGTATTATTATCAAGAATAAGTTGTCAACAGGAATAAAAATATTCCTGGTGGTGGGGAATATGGGGGAGTCTATAATGTACCCACTGCCAAGTAACGAGGAGTTAGTATATTCCCCCGCCAAATATTCTTCAACGTATATATTTACCCTTCTCGCAATAAATAGGTGAGGAGGGTTTTATTGTATATATACAAGCTTTCCTGTGGAAGATATACTCAGAAAGAGTTTCCTTTTTATACGATGTGAATTGAAATATGACGCAAGATGAGAAGTGGATAGTGAGGTATCTGGAGGTGATGGGTTTCTGGATGAGAATCATAGAAATCCGTCTAAGTACCGGATAGAGGAGCATGATATGCTCAACTGGCTGAAGGCTAACAGAAGGAGGAGAGAGTAGAGAAGTTTAGAAAACTTTTTGAATTGACGGAACAATATAGGAGGAAGAATCAGTACCAGTAGGAGATAAGACCCTGCGTTGACACGCAGGGAACAGTGGCAGGTGGAAGGTCGCTATGACATAGCGACAAACGTGCAAGAAGAAAAAAGAAGCATATGATAGCATATAAGTATAGATCTGGAAGAGGGACGAAGGATGGTAATGGGAAGGATGTCTTTGAACGAGATATAGAACTCCTGTCGCATGATACTATATACATTCCGACTATAGAGCAATTGAATGATCCTGCCGAGGCTTTGTTTGACGACAGTCTTTTCAATTTGCAGATGAAACTGGTTAAACCATTAGCTTCTAGCGACGCCATGGAGCGGGTGAAGGATAGTGTACGTGATTTATATAATAAAGTGTGTTCATCGGGTATATATTCTCTAAGTAAGGAACCTGCCAATGAGTTGATGTGGGCCTATTATGCCAGCGGTCATTGTGGATATGCTATCATTTTCGATACTGAGGTGATTTCACGGTCGTTTAAGGAAGTGAAATATGATAATGTGAACGAGTTTGATGTAGCTTATTCAACTAAGCTACCACAATTTGATATAACCAAGATTATGAGACAATCAATCGTTGATATGCTGAAATGCTTTGTGGGAAATAAGTCGAAGTCCTGGAAGCATGAGGCAGAACATAGGCTTGTGTTTGAGAAAGGAGGTAGGAGGTTGAAGATAGACTATAGGGCAGTTAAGGGATTTATATTTGGAAATAGGATGGCTGAGGAGGACATAGATTTCATCATGAAAACCTTTTCTGGCCGTGATTTGGATTATTCAAAGATTGTGCTTAAGGAGAATTCGTACGAACTGTCGTTGAAGAAACTGAAGGACAGGTATCCTACGGATGAAAAGTATTGTCCAAACAAGGTGGAATATGACATAGAAATGCTTCTTAAGAATGATAAACTTATAGAAGGTGTAGGGTATAAATATAGAACTCTTGTGGAGGCGGCTTTGAAGGAAGTGAGTCGAGAACCATTTGTGATAGGCATCGATCATATTGTAGTGAGGGACGACCAGAAATACCCGAATATTGTAATATGGACGAAAATAGATCAGGAAGATACATATAGGCCTTATCGGAAATTTGAGTATGGCGTGGTGAAAGGAAGACTTATGACGAAATAGGCTCTGCGCTAATGCAGGGGAATGAGAGATCAGAATAGGGATTGCGGACGTGGGAGATTATGAATACCAGTACCTGAAAATGTTGGACTATGGCTCACTGAGGACGTCTCTCTATGAGTCTTTTTAGCATACGCAAGCCGCTCAAAAAGAGCGGCTTGCGTTTTTAGGATTTGTTGGGGATGAGTATTTTCGGGGATTGTATTGGAAAAAGCCGTACCTTTGCAACCGCAATCGAGAGACAAAAGGCAGTGCGCAGGCCGGATTGTTTTAAGACTGAAAGAACAAGAAACTCATTAACAATTAAAACTGTATGATTGAACTTTATCTTTCACAAAACAACAACAGTAAGAACGGTGCGTATGGCAAACACTACCCCCGGGTATCGTACAAGCAGACGCTCAACATCCACGACATGGCCGTTCACATGGCAGATCACAACACACCTTTCTCTGGAGGAACCATCGAGGGTATCTTAAGGGATTTCGTGAAATGTGTGCGTGAGCAGACCTTGAATGGTAACACAGTCAAGGTGGACAATCTGGCGATCTTTAAGGTGAGTGTGATAGGTAACGGCTGCACAGAATTGTATGATGCAGACACCGATAAGACCATTTCCGCCAGCATCGGCACTCTAGCCCCAAACGACAAGACCGGTCCTGCCGTAAACAGTCTGAAGCTTCTGGCACAGGCTACTGGTGAGTACACTCGCGAGGAGTTGAACAAAGACGGCCGGCTTGCTTGGACCGATAAGGCTACTGCTGAGATCGCGGCTGCAAAGAAAGCTGCTATGGGCGGTGGTACTCCTTCGACAGACTCTGGAACAAGTGGTTCGCAAAGCGGTTCCCAGAGCGGCGGCGAGCAGGGTAACTCTCAGGGCAATAGCCAAACCCAACCCACAAGCTTCGCACTGACCATCTCAACGACGGGTTCAGGTACGGCAACTGTGACCCATAACGGTAGTGCCATTACATCTGGTGCTACGCTGAACGAGGACGCCGAGGTAGAAATTAGCATTACGCCCGCAGAGGACAAGGTGCCTACAGCTACCGTAAACGGTTCTGAAATTGAACTGACAGAGTCGGAAGGCGTATATAGCGGAAGTTTCGCAATGCCCGGACAGGCCTCAACATTGGTAATCAATACTGGTAACACAGGCGGTGACAACGGCGATGGAATCGATAAAGACTAATCAGAAAGGAGGTAAGTTATGACAAAGAAAGAGACATGTAAGTGGATTGTGCAGATCATTGCGTCAATAGCATCAGCGATTCTCACTGCACTGGGAGCAACAAGCTGCATGGGCGTTTAGTAAACGTCATCCATTCATTGGAATCATGGGGGCGGTTCAGTGGGTCTGAGCCGTCCCCAAATCTTATTATTTCAGAGTGTAAGGCACCTTACAACTAAAAGTTTTCCATAGGGTTTAAAGCCTGGTTTTTCATAATCCGTTGATTTGTAGCAACTTCCGTTTTTATCTTGTTTACATCTTTTCCATAGGCAAGCGATACAACTTTCAAAATAATGTCGTAACTTTGCAACCGAGAAATAATGAAAAAACGATAGCAATGTTTGCAAGGTCATTGTACATATTCATTATAGGCATTCTGATGGTTGCTTGTGGGCAGGAGTCAGGAGATAGGAGTCTGAAGTCAGGAGTCAGACTTCTGGAGGAGGCAGAGGCCGCTCTGGCCAATGATAGTATCCGTCAGGGTGAGTCTTTGCTGCGCAAAGCCATACAACTATCGAAAGCATCAGAGGATTGGCACACCAATTATATCGCGTACCAGCGCTTAGCGGAAGCTCTATCACAAAGCAACCCTGAGGAAGCATTGCGACTGATGAAGAAAGCCTTGACCGTTTATGAACAGCATCCCGATGATGAGCGTAACCAAGTCCTGTTACTCGACTATGCAGGCACCTACGCTGCTCAAGTGGCTTTCACCACCGAGGGTTCTTCGACGAGCGAAGCGGCAAAGCCGAGCGCATACGATGAGGCACTCGGTTACATCAACCGTGCATACGATATCGCTGAGAAAAGCCAGATGACGGACTTGATGTGTCAGACACTCACCAGTCTTGCGAACATTGCCTGGGCTCAGGAAGACTATCAAAAGGCACTCGACTATGCCCATCGGGCAGAATCGGCAGCAACAACCGACCTGAGACAAGGCACATTACAAGTGCTGGCCCGCAGTTACCTCAGCCTCAACATGCTCGATTCGGCAGAAACGATCTATCGTCAGATTGACTCAGGCGATGATGTCCATCTGGCCTATATCGTGCAGAGCAACCTCGCTAAGATTGCGCTCCGACGGATAGGCGCCACACAGATTGAGGACAGTTTGGATGAGGCCTTCAATCAGATAGAGGACATCTATTATAAGGCACTTGAGCAGAAAGACCAGTACTATCAGGAAACGTTGCGACAGGAAATGGAGAATCAGCAACTGGAATACCGCTCACAGATGTATGCTCGTACACTCCTTATTGTCATCATTGCTGCGGCGATTATCCTTTTTGCGGTGGTGCTGGCACTCCGCTATCGCATTCGTATGCAGGAACAGGAGAGACGTCGGCTCCAGCAGGAGGCAGAGCATCAGAAGACCTTGTTGCATCAAGCAAATGAAGTAGTGGCATTCCTGCAAAACTTCATCCTCGAACGGACGGAAGTGCTGAAGAAACTCAACCAAAGCGGCGATTCGCTCATCTACCTCAGTCCGCACGAATGGAGCGAGATAGAGCGCACGCTCGATGCCATCGATAACAATCGTTTTGCAAAAATACGTGAACAATATCCCGCTATGCAGGAAGATGACATCCGTCTGTGTATCCTCACGCGACTCGGCCTCAGCAACCGCACCATCGGGAACATTTACTGCATTACCGTCTCAGCCATCCAACATCGCAAGCTCAAACTAAAGAAAGATGTGTTCGGAGAGAGCAATCCGGATATCACTTTGGAGCAGATACTCAATAGCAAATAATAACAAATACGATAACAACAATGAAGAAACTATTATTCTTATTCATTTTGGTGCTCTCACCAATGTTGGCAAGTGCAGATGCCAACCCCATGGAATCGCTATATGGCGAATGGAGGCTTGTGGGATGGAATGATGGCGGAAACAGGTTTGAGGTCGATAACAATAATGTCGGTTATCGTCATCTTAGTATTGAAATCCCAAAGGAAGGCTATGTGATGGCCTATTCTATGGTGAACGAGATCACCTCAAACATCGAAGAGACTCAGGATGATTATCATCCGCTTATCGAAGAAGGTAAGGTGTGGACGTATCACTATCATAGTTTTAATGGTCGAGAGTTTAATGTGGATCGCATCATTGATGGTGATACCATCATTGGCGGACTGACATATAAGAAAATTTACGATAAAGTCGGGGGACAATATCAGTATGCTTTGCGTGAGAAAGGAAAGAAAATATATATTGTCTATCCACATCATGAAACGACTTCATTGCTGTATGACTTCAGTAAGAATGCAGGGGACGTCATTAATGAGTTGGCTTACCCATTAATTGTTGCCAGTGTGGACACGATTGATATTGATGGTGTCAAATTCCGTCGTATGCGTGTTCAAGATGCCAACATACCAGTAGAAGACAACTTCTGGATTGAGGGTGTCGGCTCAGAAAGCCTTCTTGAAACAAGCATTAGAGAACCTGGCAACGCCTATATTCTGTTATCATGCCAAATTAACGGGCGAATATATACCCGACAAGAATTATTAGGAATTGTTAGCAAGCCAACACCTCAGGATGATTACCGCCCGTTTATCGAAGAGGGTAAAGTGTGGAAGGTGGGAACCATTTCGGGTAATCCTGTGCAGGTGATTGACCACTACTACTTCGATGGCGATACTATTATCGGCGGAAAGACCTGCAAGCAGATGATGTGTCAACGGTATGTTAGTCCAAATCATCCGGATTATGCTGCTATGGCACAAATTCCTTCCTTAAGATATGTTGGAGCATGGTACGAAGAAGACAAGAAAGTGTACATTTATAATGCGATAAACCAACTTAAGATGACGTATGACTTTTCCCTCGAAGCCAATGATACCCTGTTTATTGGTAATCAGCCATACGTGATAGGGCCAAAGCAGACCGGAGGATTAGAAGGCTTTAAGGGCGTTTATAGAGACATTCTGTGGTGTTTTGGTGGAGATCCATATTACAATTACAATACCACTTGGTTGGAGGGTGTTGGAGGTATTGACGGTCCGACCGTAAATGTCTATTATGGGGAAGAAGGTCATGGACTGTTCCTGATGTCATGTACCGTTGGAGATGAAGTTATCTACCTCAACGACAGATATGAGGATGGGGCTACACCTGAAAGCATGGGAGCTCGAAAGAACCGCTTCGACTTCACCCATACGATCAAGACAAAGCCAAAAGCACCAATTAGGAGAGGAGAAGAACTTCCGCTGTATGGTGAATACAACGACCTACAGCTAGGCATTAATCTTGACCCGCTCGACGATGCTTATCTGGTAAACATAACTGACGTATCTGGCAAAGTCGTCTACGAGAAAGCTGTCAACGCTGGCAATATCGTTGGCCTCAACATCGACATCTCTGCCTACGAAAAAGGCCATTACACCGTCAACGTGGAGAATAGTCGTGAGTCATTCACGGGCCAATTCGATGCACAGACGACAGGAATCAAAGCAATAACCAATAATAAAAAAGAAATAAGAACTGATATCTACAACCTTCAAGGTCAGCGACTCAGTTCCTTGCAGAAGGGATTGAATATAGTAAATGGACAGAAGATATACGTAAAATAGGTTATTCGTAGACATCCTCCTCAGGGCGGTCTTCCTCGATAACAAGATTGTCGATGATGAAGTTCTGGCGCTCCATCGTATTCTTGCCCATATAGTACTCGAGGAGTTTCTGCACTTGGTCTGTCTTATGGAGCGTAACCTGTTCCAAACGGATGTCAGGACCGATGAAACCGGCAAATTCCTCTGGCGAAATCTCACCAAGACCTTTGAATCGGGTAATCTCAGGATCAGGACCCAGTTCGCTGATGGCATTGACTCGCTCCTCCTCGCTGTAACAGTAGCGGGTGATGAAGTCTCCCTTTTTGTCGGCCTTCGCATCAGCCTCAGCAATCACTTTCTTGTTCTTTATCTTCGTACGACGGTTACGAACTCGGAAAAGTGGGGTCTGTAGCACATAAACATGACCCTTCTTGATAAGCTCTGGGAAGAACTGCAGGAAGAAGGTGATGATGAGCAGACGGATATGCATCCCGTCAACATCGGCATCGGTAGCCACAATGACCTTATTATAACGCAAGCTGTCGAGTCCCTCTTCGATATCAAGAGCTGCCTGCAGCAAGTTGAATTCCTCGTTCTCGTAGACCACCTTCTTGGTAAGACCAAAACAGTTAAGCGGCTTGCCTCGCAACGAGAAGACTGCCTGTGTGTTCACATCGCGGCTCTTGGTAATGCTTCCGCTGGCAGAATCGCCCTCAGTGATGAAGATGCTCGACTCTTCCTTGCGCTCGTCCTTCACGTCGCTGAAATGGATACGACAGTCGCGCAGTTTGCGATTATGCAGGTTGGCTTTCTTAGCTCTCTCACGCGCCAGTTTGGTAACGCCTGCCATCGCCTTGCGGTCACGCTCGCTTTCTTTGATCTTATTCTCCAACACCTCAGCCACATCGCTGTGGATATGCAGGTAGTTGTCTACTTCCTGTTTGATGAAATCACCCACATATTTGTTGATACTGACACCCTCTGGCGACATCACCGTAGAACCAAGTTTGATCTTAGTCTGACTCTCGAAGATAGGTTCCTCCACATTGATGGAGATAGCGGCAACAATACCTGTGCGGATATCACCGTATTCGTATTTATTGTAGAACTCCTTGATGGTACGGGCAATATGCTCCTTGAAGGCGCTCTGATGGGTTCCGCCCTGTGTGGTATGCTGACCATTGACGAAAGAATAATATTCCTCGCCATACTGATTGGCATGGGTAAAGGCAATCTCGATATCTTCGCCCTGCAAATGAATGATGGGATAGAGGGCATCGCTGGTCATACGGTCTTTCAACAAGTCCTCCAGTCCGTGACGCGAGAGAATACGACGACCGTTATACATGATGATTAATCCCGTATTCAGATAGGTATAGTTGCGCAGCATATTTTCAACTATCTCATCATGGAACTGATAGTTGTGGAACATCGTTGCATCAGGCTCAAAATAAATATAAGTGCCGTTCTCATCCTGTGTCGGCTCGGTGACATCACTAGTCAGTTTGCCACACTCGAAGGTCGCCTTGCGCACCTTGCCATCGCGATAGCTATGGACTTCGAAATGAGTGCTCAACGCATTCACGGCCTTCACACCAACACCATTCAGACCGATAGATTTCTTGAAGGCCTTCGAATCGAACTTTCCACTGGTGTTCAGGATGCTGACAGAATCGATAAGCTTGCCTTGGGGGATGCCGCGACCATAGTCACGTACAGAAATGCGATGATTGTCCTCAATATTCACCTCTATACGGTCACCCGCTTTCATCTTAAACTCGTCGATAGAGTTGTCAAATACCTCCTTCAGCAAGACATAGATGCCATCTTCTGGTGAGGAGCCGTCGCCCAAACGGCCGATGTACATACCTGGACGCAGGCGAATATGTTCCAAACCCGTCAGGGTTCTAATATTATCATCGTCATATATGACGTTCTCTTCAAGGTTGATGTTATTCTCTTCTGCCATTTTCTTAGTTTTAGTTAGAGTGACTTCTTGAAACAGCGGCGGCGCTTATGCTGTTGGTGGTCGAGATACTTCCACTGACTCTGTACCTGATTGTTGGTCTCCAGCTCCACGTTGGTCTCACCCCACTTGAAGCCATATTTCTGATACCAAGGGATAAGGTCATAGAAAAGTAAGGCGTTGGCACCTTTCTGCTGATATTCGGGCAAGATACCCACCAACATCATATCAACACATTCGGCTTTACGGAATTTCAGCGCACGCAGACAATGCCACCAGCCGAAAGGCCATAAACGACCTCTGCGACACTTCTGCAAAGCTCGGGTCATCGAGGTGATAGAGATACCTATACCAATGATATCGTGGTCAGGCGTGTTCCAATCTTCAATAAGGCAAAGCAGATTCATGTCAAGCATGGGGAAATACATCTTCAGATACTCATCGATCTGCGCTTCCGTCATCTGCGAATAGCCATAGAGATGACCGAAAGACTTATTGACCACATCAAGTACCTTACGACCTATTTGCTCTTTGCCGAACACTTGACTGCGCTTGGGATGTACGGGATGCAGATTATAACGTTTCATCACCAACTCGGCTATTTTCTGATATTTCTCTGGTATCCCACCCTGCGGTACGATGAGCTTAAACTCCAGATAGTCATTGTCCTTTTCCCAACCACCAAGCTGCTCAATATGCTTGGGATAATAGGGATAATTATAGATGGTGGCCATCGTACCTAACTGGTCGAAACCCTCGATGAGCATACCTTCCGGGTCCATATCAGTAAAGCCAAGGGGACCGATAATCTCTGTCATTCCCTTCTGACGCCCCCAATCCTCAACAGCCTTGAAGAGGGCACGACTCACCTCGATGTCATCGATAAAGTCAACCCATCCGAAGCGAACACTCTTACGTTCCCATTTCTCATTGGCCCGCTTGTTGATGATACCAGCAATACGACCTGCAAGTTTGCCGTCCTTATAGGCCAAAAAATATTCAGCCTCGCAGAACTCGAAGGCAGCATTCTTGTCCTTACTCAGCATATGCATATCGTCGCTGAATAAGTTGGGCGCATCATACTGATTACCCTCGTACAAGTCATAATGAAAGTCGATAAAGGCCTTCAGACTCTTCTTATCCGTTACCTTCCTTATCTCTACTGATGACATATCAATTGGTCTTTAAAGCTTTAAAACGTTGCAAAGATACGAAAAAAAGTGAAAAGTGAAAAGTGAAAAGTGAAAAAATTGTTGCCACACGCATATTTTTACTGGCAGGCACCATCCACACTACCCGCCTCCAACAAACGCTCCTGAGCCTCATCATAACTGAGGCCAAGCATATCCTGAAGCATCCGTGTGCCCCGATCCACCAGCTTGGCATTCGTCAACTGCATCTTGACCATCCGATTGCCCTCTACTCGGCCAAGGCGAATCATCAACGAAGTAGAAATCATGTTCAGCACCATCTTTTGGGCAGTACCACTTTTCATTCGACTGGAACCTGTGACGAACTCAGGACCTACGATAGTCTCAATGGTATACTCAGCTGCTTGGGCCAAAGGTGTATGGTGATTGCTGGTGATACAACCAGTCAGGAGGTCGTTTTGTCGGGCTTGTTGAATAGCACCAACCACATAAGGTGTTGTACCTGAGGCTGCTATGCCGAGAACCGTATCGTCAGCCGTAGGATGATAGGCCAACAAATCTTCCCAGCCCTGCTCGGAGATATCTTCAGCTTTCTCTACAGCATGACGCAAGGCTTTATCTCCACCCGCAATGACCCCTATTACCCACGTATCGGGCACCCCAAAGGTGGGAGGCAATTCACTGGCATCCAAGACACCCAACCGTCCACTGGTGCCAGCACCGATATAAAAGAGTCTTCCCCCTCGCTTCATCCGCTCCTCTACGGCCTCTACAAAGGACTCAATCTGGGGAATAGCCAGTCTGACGGCTTCGGCCACATAACCATCCTCTTCGTTGATATGCTGCAACAACTCTGCAACCGACATCTGTTCCAGATGATCGAAATGCGAAGATTGTTCGGTGATTTTATCTTTGATATCCATATTTATCGTTCAGAAAGAAATAATCATCCTACGATAAGATACCAAATGGAAGGGACCATTATCGTGGACTTCACAGATAATATGTATCGTATCATCAACAGCGTCTGCAGGAATTCGGATTGTGGCAATGGACTCCTCTGACTGGCTGATTGTTACTTTTGTCTTTCCTATTTCAGGCTGCTGCCACCAACAGAAAGTAAGACCATCACCATCGGGATCCATTGATTGGGAAGCATCGAGACGGACGACTTCCCCAGGGTTAGCCTTAATGAAAAAAGCTTCACGACCCTTATTACCGCCAACAATCACCTGAGGATTGCGATTGCCACTTCCCTCATCAGCCCATTGCATACGGGCCATGAAATCGTTGAGTTCATCGGGATAGAAACGGGTCTTATAGCCTACACTGATACTACGAAGCGGTTCCTGCCAACTGGTCCAGGCGGTGGTGAGCGAGTCGGCACAGAGGCCGCGCTCATGATACCCAGCCCAACCGGCTTGATGCGGATCTTCAGGGTCAGTAAGACCGTTAGGCATCACATAAAGGAAACTCGGTGTATCGCCTTCCACACCCCATTTGTAATCAGGATATTCATGTCCTAAGGCCCCCTTGCCCTGAATATGTTCTTTATGTTGCTGCCAATGGCGCTTACCCAATTCGCATTGCTCCTGCCAAGCACCCTCATCCCAGATGAACAGTAAGTCATCGGAGAATTCCTTGCGCAGCCACATATGAGAGCTGTAGGCTCGATCCATACGCATGTTATACTGCATATCCTGATCGGTGATGGTATAAATGCGGAACTTACGGACAAAACGCTTCAAGTCCTCAGCCGAACGTGTCTGTTTTACGCGCCAGATGGCCTGTGCCAAAGTGTTTGCCCCACCCCATGCAGCCACATAGATTGGCCGCGGGTCGTCTTCGTCTGCCAGGCGGATGAGCAAATCACTGCCCTGCGAGTCGTTACCCTCGCCTATCACCTTTATACCCCCTCGTTCGCTACCCATCACGGCTCGACTCTTAAGATAGTCTGCACTGGGCCAATAGCCGATTTGTTGCTGACCGTTCTCCTTTTCCAGAGGCAAGAATGATTTCTGCTCAGAGCGTTTCATCAACTTCGGCACATCCTTGCGATAGGCCTCGATAACACGCTGCAGATACTGCGCCCACTCCTTAGGATAAGGATCGCAGTTCCATCCTACCGACGTGATCAGCGCCTCTATTTCAAAGAGGTCAGCATAGGCCATCAACCTTACCATCGACTCCATATCGTCGGGCTCCACATCGGCAGGCGCGATGTCAGTACACACCACAAGTCGTGGCTTCAGATCACTCTTCGCTGCCCACATAATCATCGGCAACATCAGCAGCCATATTGCTATCTTCCTCATATCAATATCCATAATCTTCGCTCACCAACACAACTGTATGTTTACCTCGCGGTGAGTTGCGCAGGAAATGAACATAATTGCAGATGCTCTCCGGCGAATTGCAGTTGTGGCAGACACCATCTGTCTGACAAGGTGTCTTAATATCGAAGCGGGCTGCATTGATGGGCGAGGCCGTAGAACGGGCACGGGCTAACGCAGCCTCAACTGTCTGCGCAACCTTGTTCAGACCAATGATGAAGATCACCTTCTTCGGTCCCCAGGTGATGGCAGCTACACGATTGCCATTGCCATCGATATTCACAATGACGCCATCTTCGCTGATGGCATTAGCACTCGACAGATAGACATCGGCAGTGAAGGCGCGCTCATAGATCTTTACCACTTCCTCGCGGTCTGTCACCACATCGCGGTCGAGCACCTCGAGGGTTCCCCTGTCTTTCAGTGCCTGAGGGATTCCCATATCGCGGATGGTCATCGAACCACCCCACGTCACACTGCTCCCATCGGCAATCAGTTCCGATACTTTCTTCACAGCCTCCTCTGTTGTCTTGCAGTAAAAGGCCTCCATGTTGCGGCGCTTCAGATTCTTAATCATCCGCTCTGCCAACCGTTCGTTTCTTAATTCTTTTGGTGTCATATGATTTATATTTGTTTCGTGACTTTTTCAAACATCTGCCGATAAGCCTCTGCTTTCTTTTCGAAAGACATGGGGTAGGCACGGGAGGAAGATGGGAGACGATAGAGATGAATCTGTTCGCCATCAAGGTTGCATGTGTCAGGAATGGCCACTGAGGTATTGACCTTTGGGATGACAGGAATATGCATCGTAGCGCAGATGGTTTCTGTGGCCTTCTCACCCGTTGTGACGATGGCGCGACAATGAGGCAGCTGTCTGAGAAGCGAATGGATATCAGTTGGTTCAACCACTTCAAGGAACTTGTCTGAGGCATTATCCTTCAGGCGACGAACAGCTGTAGAGGTGTCAAAGAAAGCGAGCCCCCAATGTTGGCAGAAAGCCACAATCTCATCGAGTTTGAAGCACTTGGCCTCCAAATCCACAAAATGGTTTCTGTTGCCAAAGAACACCTGTCCCTCTATGCGCCAATGGTCGTTGATGAAATTGGGATAATAGAAATCCATACACCATCGTTTACGCTGGGGTGGAAAACTCCCCAGAAACAATACGCTGGCATTCTCAGGTAGGAAAGGGCGTAGCGGATGATACTCCACTCCATCCGTGCTGCGCGAGATATTGTCTGTGTTCAGATAAGAAGCCATTGGGTCGACCCTCTATTCCTTATTTATTCAGAATTTGTTCTGCGTGTTCTTTGGTCTTCACCTGTTTGCCAGCAAAGATTTGTTCGATGATGCCCTCCTCATTGATAATAAAGGTGGTGCGGATGGTGCCCATCGTCTTCTTGCCATACATGACCTTCTCGCCCCAGGCGCCCATCGCCT
>JAEEPF010000137.1 GCA_016284635.1 Prevotella sp. | reverse complement strand
GACGTGTATAACAACCTCATCGACGTCATCGACAACGGTGCCCGTCTCGACCGCTCCATCGCCGACGCCGTCGCCAAAGGCATGAAGCAGTGGGCCCAGGAGATGGGCGTCACCCACTACACCCACTGGTTCCAGCCCCTCACCGAGGGTACCGCCGAGAAGCACGACGCTTTCGTCGAGCACGACGGTAAGGGTGGCATGATCGAGACCTTCAGCGGCAAGCTGCTCGTTCAGCAGGAGCCCGACGCCTCCTCGTTCCCTAACGGCGGCATCCGCAATACCTTCGAGGCCAGAGGCTACTCTGCCTGGGATCCCACGTCGCCCGTGTTCATCATCGACGACACCCTCTGTATCCCCACCATCTTCATCGCCTACACGGGTGAGGCGCTCGACTACAAAGCCCCGTTGCTCCGTTCGCTCCACGCTGTCACGAAGGCCGCCAAAGACGTCTGCGGCTTCTTCTACGACGATGTGCACAAGGTGCAGGTGAACCTCGGCTGGGAACAGGAATACTTCCTCGTCGACGAAGGCCTCTACTCTGCCCGTCCCGACCTGTTGATGACGGGTCGCACGCTGATGGGCCACGAGAGCGCGAAGAACCAGCAGATGGACGACCACTACTTCGGCACCATCCCCGACCGCGTGCAGGCCTTCATGAAAGACCTCGAGATCCAGGCCCTCGAACTCGCCATTCCCTGTAAGACGCGCCACAACGAGGTGGCCCCCAATCAGTTCGAGCTCGCCCCCATCTTCGAAGAGTGCAACCTCGCCGTCGACCACAACATGCTGCTGATGTCGCTCATGAAGCGCGTAGCCCGCAATCACGGCTTCCGCGTATTGCTCCACGAGAAACCCTTCGACGGCATCAACGGCTCAGGCAAGCACAACAACTGGAGTCTCACTGCTGAGCGCAAAGGTGACGAACACACCCTGCTCCACGCTCCTGGCAAGACCGACGCCTCAAGTCCTGAGCGTACTGCCAACGAGACGCTGCGTTTCGTCACCTTCATCGTCGAGACACTCATGGGCGTCTATCGCCACAACGGCCTGCTGAAGGCCTCGATCATGAGTGCCACCAACGCCCACCGTCTGGGAGGCAACGAGGCTCCTCCCGCCATCATCAGCTCGTTCCTCGGCAAGCAGCTCACCGAGCTCCTCGACCACATCGAGCAGTCCGACCGCGACGACCTCTTCGCCCTCAAGGGCAAGCAGGGAATGGAGATCGACATCCCTCAGATTCCTGACCTCATCATCGACAATACCGACCGCAACCGCACGTCGCCCTTCGCCTTCACGGGCAACCGCTTCGAATTCCGCGCTCCGGGCTCCTCAGCCAACTGCGCCTCGGCGATGATCGCCCTCAACTCCGCGACGGCCGAAGCCCTCATCGACTTCAAGCGTCGCGTCGATCAGAGAATCTCAGAGTACGCCGAGAGAGCGGAGTATGCCGAAGGCACCGGCCACACGGCGAAGTTCCACGCGATCGTCGACGTGCTCCGCGAAGACATCAAGACCTGCAAGCCCATCCGTTTCGACGGCAACGGCTACTCGGAGGAATGGGTGCGTGAGGCCGAGCGTCGCGGACTCGACGTCGAGAAGTCCTGTCCGAAGATCTTCGAGCACTACCTCGACGAAGCCTCCATCCGCATGTTCGAGACCACGAAGGTGATGAACCGTAAGGAGCTCATGGCTCGCAACGAAGTGAAATGGGAGACCTACGTGAAGACCGTTCAGATCGAGGCCCGCGTGATGGGCGACCTCTCGATGAACCACGTGATTCCCGTCTCGACCCACTACCAGTCGCAACTCATCAAGAACGTGCAGGGCATGAAGGATGTCTTCCCCGCCGAAGAGGCCCAGCGCCTCTCGCGCCGTAACCTAAAGCTCATCCAGGAGATTGCCGAGCGCACGGAGCGCATCGAACAGCTCGTTGAGGAACTCACCGAAGCCCGTCGCGTGGCGAACCGCATCGCCGACATCCACGAGCGCGCCATCGCCTATCACGACACCGTCTGTCCGAAGATGGATGCCATCCGCAACGAGATCGACCACCTCGAGATGATCGTCGAAGACGGCCTCTGGTCGCTCCCCAAATACCGCGAACTGCTCTTCATCCGATAAAGACAAGACATCCCCGCCAATCGGCGGGGATGCTTGTTTTATAGTCTGAAGTGTCGCCAGAGACAGCGTGGGATACGTCGCCAGAAGGCGGTGAGGAGACGGTAGCGCCAGTCGATCACACGAATGTGGTCGTGGGCTTTGATGGCACTGACAATCTCCCGTGCGACATTCTTGGACTGAAGCATCATCGGATAACGGAAGTCCCCCTTCAGCAGCGCCGTATCCACAAATCCCGGTCGGATATCCGTAAACCGTATCCTCAGCCCTCGCTGATGAGCCTGTTGTTCGAGTGCCTGCAGATACACGTTCTGCATCGCCTTCGTGGCCGAGTAGGCCGGCGCCGGTCCGAGTCCCTTCGTACCCGCTATCGAAGTGATCGCCGCGATATGCCCCCACTCTTTCGTCCCGTCCTGTTCCTGACGCTCAGCAAAATACCGATAGGCCTCACCAATCATTCTGGTGAATCCCAACCCGTTCGTCTGCATCGTGGAAATTTCGATATCCTCGCGCAACTGACGGTTCTGATGGCCGATGCCCGAGGCATAGAAAAACAGATCCATCCCGCCTAAGTCCTCAATAAGCCGTCGCAATCGCTGTGTGGCATCCTCCGCCGTTACGTCGATACATGCTATCGCAGTAGCACCAAGGTCTTGCAGCATCGCCTCCCTGCGGGCAGCCACACCCACCGTCCAGCCCTCGCTGATCAGCAGCCTGGCCACCTCGCGCCCGATACCCGACGAAGCCCCTATGACAATCGCCCGTTTCATCTCCTCGTTGCTCAATCGAACGTGATCAGCTGATGCTCCAACAGCTTCTGCACGATAGGAATCAACCTGTCCACAGGCACACCGATGATGTCACTGATCTCAATCAGGTCGTTGCGCCCGTCGGCGTACGCCGTAAAGTGCTGCATCGCCCTCGCGGCATCATACGTGCCTTTCTGGCTGATGGTGGGATAGAGTCCGCGCTTGCCCAACTGCGGCTCACACGGACAGGTCATCACGTAGTGTCGGTTATGCTCCAGCGCATCGATTACCTTCACCATCGCGTCGTACGACCCCTGCAGACCCTCAGCACTGATAAAGTCCATATTGTCGGCCGAAGTATGATACTCTGGGAACTCGTGATACTTGCTGCGACAGAACGCACACACGGGCAGTCCGACGCCCGCAGAACCATACTGTCGCTCGTCGGAGGCACGCTTCATAAACGAATACCGGATATAGTCGGGATAGTGATAGTGAAGCACATTCCTCAGCACGCGGTCTGCCAGCGTATCCTCATACTTCGTCGACACCATCGAATACGTCCGGTCGTCGCCCACGCAACTCAGCACGAAGCCGGCCTTCACGTGAGCCTGCATCTCCTTCAGGTTGCGGCTCAGGTAAGTGATCGAGCCGATGGTCTCAGGCACGATGATGAAGCGATAGGTATAGCGCCGTTTCTCCAGGCTCTTCACATAACGGATGAGCGATGCCATCAGACAAGGGCCAGACAACTCATTGTTCGCCATCGAGGGATGACAGAGATACGTCGAGAAGAACACCTCGTCCTTCGTCTCGCCAGGCAGGATCAGTTCGCCATAGGTGAGCGAACCATCCTCCAGCGTACTGTCGATGCACACCTCATACTGCTCGTCCGTCAGCCGTTCCTTCTGCCTCTCACTCATGCAGAATCCCCAGCGCTCCTTATAATACGAGGTCACGTAGGGAATCCAGTCCGGCTGGTCCGGCTGGGTATACACATGCTCCAACAGCTCCTCACGGCTCACCGTCTGGTGGATGGGCACCGAATAGCCCAGCACATGCAGGTTGCAGTCCTTGAAGTCAATGACCGTCTCGCCCCGCATATCCTTGATCCAGCCGCCTCGGATATTCCACTCCTTCGGCACCGTCCAGTCGAACACCTCCGTTCCCGTCGGCACCTCGTGTACCGTCATCTCCGGCACCTCCTCACGGATCATCTCCAGCGACCGTCTGAACCCGTCGCCCGTTATACTCCGGCAGATCGGAAACAACCTCCCCGCCAGCTCGTACATATATCCACCTTCGCTTTTCACTTTGAACTTTGAACTTTGAGCTTTATGATTACCTTACTGTGACCGCAGCATAGCAATTTCTCAATGCCAGATGGCGATGCACGCTGAAGCCGTTCTTATTCACCCCGTCCACATCGTGGTACTTGCCCACGTAGATGCGGTCGCCGTTGTGGTCTGTATCACTGCACCACACGAAATCATGATACCACAGTTTCTCGTCGTAGCAGAACCAATAGGCGAAGAACGCATACGCACAGAGTATCGCCGTGGGGAAGGCATAGTCCTCGGCCATCAACTGCTCCGGCATCACTGCCCGCGACGCCTCGACCACCTCCTTGCGCAGCAGATACCAGCGCGCATCCATCTGGCGGTCGATGAAGTCCTCGTGCATATACCAGTCCTGATTGTAGAAACACGGCTCGCTCGCATCAGGATCGACGCCGAAGGCCTCGCGGAGCGTCCTGATCGTCACAGGCTTCCCACCCACTGAGGGCAGACCCATCACGAGCAGATAGTCCTTCGCATACTGCTCCAGCTCCTCAAAGGTATAGTTCAACTCGGGGACAGCGAGCTCCCCATCCCCTATTCTACTGAGCAACGGCTTCACCTCATCGGGCCCGATCAGGTTCTTCCCAAACAGCTGTTTCAGTCTGTCAATTGTGCTTCTTTCCATTTCTGATAGTCTATCACTTCCTGTGCATTGGCCAGATGGCCCAGCTCGGTATATTTCTCAATTCTCAGGATCTCCGCCTCGAGCCGTTCGAAGCGTGTGCCCCACCCTTTGTCCACGAACCAGTCGAGGTTTCTCGCCGGCGCATTATACAGCGCGATGCCGCTCTTCGAGTCGAGCACCTCGCGGAGGAACGTCAGATACGCCCGATACTGGTGCTCGTGCGACGCCACCAGAATCAGTTTCTTCCATCCCCGCTCCTGCGCCATCCTGACCACCTCGACGGCCTGCTCACGGGTATTGAGCGACTTGTCCTCGTGGATGATGTCTTCCTCGGGCACACCCGCCTCCAACATTCTCGGCAACACCTCCGCAAAGGGGTAACTGCCATAGTCGTAGTCGGTGATGTTCCCGCTGAACACGATCTTCGGCGCCTGTCCCTGCTTATACAGGCTCACGGCCTTGCGGAACCTGTCGAAGCCGTCACCCTCCAACAGGATGATGGCGTCCGACGGCGACAGACAGTCGTTATCGACAATCGCCAGAATCTTCTCCCTATCCGTTATCACTTTTTTACCTTTTTACTTTTTTACCTTTTTACCTTTTAAAGGTCCTCCCAGAAGATTGGATCACGGGCAGGGATGTCCTTGTTGACGGTCTTGCCGATGATGGTATCCTTGAACTTCGGTGGAATGCCTAAGGCGGGACGCAACACGTCGATATCCTCGGCGGTGATCACCTGACCCTTCTTCAGCGGACGCTTCGCATAGAGGCAACGACGCTGTACGAACACCGTCTCACCCTCCTCGGCGACCACCTCCTTGCGCGTAGAGCCCATCGCACGCTCCACCTCACGGATCGAGTCGACCATAAACTTAAACTCCTGCGGCTCCATCGAATGGGGATGGTCAGGACCCTTGTCGGTCTTGTTCAGCGTGAAGTGCTTCTCGATCACACGACCGCCCAGCACCACCGATGCCAGCGCCACCACATGACCGGGCGAGTGGTCTGAATAGCCCGTCAGACAGTCGAACGCGCTCTGATAGGTCTTCAGCACGTTCACGTTCGCGCTGTCGATCTTCGAGGGATAGTTCGTGATGCACTGCATGAGCACAAGATCCTTGTTGCCCGTCTTCTCGATGGTGCGCACGGCCTCGTCGATCTCCGACATCGTCGCGTCGCCGGTAGCCAGCATCACGGGGATGCCCTTGCGGGCGGTGTAGTCGAGCATCTCGAGCCACGTGATCTCACCCGAACCGATCTTGATGAACGGCAGTTTCATGTCGGCGCAGAGGTCGATGGCCTCCTTGAAATACGGCGAGGTGGAGAAGTCGATGCCCACCTTTGCACAGTAGTCGGCGACCTCCTGATGCCACTCGATGGGGAACTCCACATCGCGGAACACCTCCGTCACCGTACGGCCCCACGAGCCGTGTACGCCGTGAAGGGTCATCTTCGAGAAACCACCCTCCGAGACGATGCTCTCGGCCTTGAATGTCTGGAACTTGGCGCAGTCAGCACCTGCCTCCTTCGCGGCATCGATCAGGCGCTTGGCCTTGTCGAGACTGCCGTCGAAGTTACCGCCGATCTCGGCGATGAAATAAGTGGGATAGTCCGGACCGATCATCCGGTTCCCGATCTTGATGTTCTTGTTAAAATTCAGCATAATATTTTAATTCTTTAATTTTTTAATTTTTCAATTTTTCTTCATCGCTTTGCGATAAGGTCTCCTTCTTTCTGTTCGACATCGTCGTTGAGATGACTCACCTCGGGATGCTCGGCGAGCCACGCATAGA
The DNA here is from genome assembly GCA_016284635.1 of Prevotella sp. Lineage (GTDB taxonomy): Bacteria > Bacteroidota > Bacteroidia > Bacteroidales > Bacteroidaceae > Prevotella. The sequence goes on along the minus strand of JAEEPF010000137.1, from coordinate 2,737 downwards.
TGCGTTCGTTGGCGATGGGCTTCCCGTCGTAGAGCGCCTCATAGATACGCTGGGCGAGCGCATAGTCATGATCGGTGTCCACCGTCAGACGATAACTGCCGTTCAGCGTCAGATGATACGGCACCCTTTTCACACGGAACCTTTCTGGATGCGTATACAGATACGGCGTCACGTGTTCCCTCTCACGGTCACTCTCCGCCAGCCTGTACGCCTCCTCGAGACCCTCGGCATAGAACACCTCCACACCCGTCCCCAACGGCGCACCCTCCGACGACACATAGTCGCAGTCCTTCAGACCCTCTATCTGACGGTCGGCCTGCTCCCAGTCCACAAAAGGATTGTCGCTCGTGGCGCGCACCACAATCTCCGGCCGGTACTCACGGATGCAACCGATAAAGCGCTCCTGCACGTTATCCTCACTCCCTCGGAACGACGGAATCCCCCGCTCCTCCAGAAACTGCTCCAGCTCGTCGTTGCGCTCACCCGTGGGGATGGCGAACACCACCTGATCAATATGTCGGCTCAGGCTCAGACGCTCAAACACATGCTCGGCGATCGTCTTCCCCGCCAGCGGCATAATCACCTTATCCGGCAACCTCGACGACGTCAGCCTCGCCTGCACTATACACAAAACTCTCTTCACCCTTTTACTTTTTTACCTTTTTTACCTTTTTTACTTTTTTACCTTTTTACCTTTACCAAATCGTCCATCCTCCATCCACTTGAATGTTCTGCCCCACCACATAGCGCGAGGCGTCGGAAGCCAGGAAGAGCACAGCGCCCTTCAAGTCCTCAGGATCACCCAGCCGGTGCGACGGGTTCTTGTCTCTCAGACGGTCGGCAAACACCTTGTTCTCCTGCACCTTCGGCGAGGGGAACGGCCCCGGTGAGATACTGTTCACACGGATACCTCGCTCGATGAGATACGTGCCGAAGTAGCGCGTCGTCTGGATCACGCTCGCCTTCGCCGCACTGTAGTTCACCGGTATCAGCGATGCCTCGCAGGGTGGCTCATACACAGCCAGATACGGCGACACGATGCCGTACATCGACGCGATGTTCACGATCGAACCGCCTTTCTTCATAAACGGCAACACCTCACGGATGCACTTATACACACTCCCCGCGATGCCGTCGATGCAGCGTGCCCAGTCGTCGTCAGTCAGATCCTCCGACCGCTTGCCGATGCCCGCATACTGTGCCGCATTGTTGATCAGCACGTCGATGCTCCCCGCCTCCGTCGCCACCTCGGTGAACGCCTCGCGGATGCTCGCGGAGTCCATGATGTTGATCTTCACGAAACGGAGCTTCGTATCGGCACCGAACACCTGTTCAAACTTCTCGTGGCTGGTGCCCGCCACATATACCAGCGCTCCGGCGTCTGCCAGCGCCTCGGTCATCGCCCTGCCCAGATGACCGCAGCCACCCGTAATCAGGGCCGTCTTGCCTTTCAGCGAAAACAAATCTAATGTATTCATTCTGTCTTTGTATTCTCAATCTTTGCGATCTTGGCCGTGTAATACGCCTTGAAGTCCGACCACTTGTAATACGGATAGCAGTCCGTCTGCACGGGGAGCGACACTTCCGAGCCGTTCAGCAGTACCTTCACGAGGACGTCGTCCGAAGCCTTCTTGCCGCGATAGAACACCAGCTGCAGGTTCGATGCCTTGCACGTCTGCCAGTTCTGGTAGATGTTCTTCACCTCGTAGGGATCCTCGGGGTCCTTGTCGGCACCGTTCAGTCCCATCAGCACCGTCAGCGGTCCGATGCACGTGTCGTGACCGAAACGCAGGTCGGCGATGCGGTCGCTGCTGCCGTCCATCACGGCGTCGGCCTTGCGGATGATATCCTCGAGGATGGGGATCATCTCGTTCTGCGGCTCAAACACCCACGAGTACGACCCGAGGTTCGACTGCTCCCACTGTGCCACCATCTCGTCGTCGGTGATCAGACCCTCCATCATCCCCTCGTGGCCGATGCTGGGCAGCGACGTGTAGAGGTTGATCAGGTTACTGCCGATGTGGTGCATGTTGCCCGGCAGCGAGTCGGTGCTCGTGAACGTCCGGTTCACCACCTTCTCGCGCAACGACTCGTCGAACGTGAACTTATCGCGGTTCTGCTCCCAGCGGGCCTTCACCTTCGGGAACTGGCGCTTCTTCGGGTTCTGGCGGTCTGAGGGCACCACGCCGTCGAGCGTGAAGCGCGACGACTGCTCACGGATCTCGATGGCCGGATTGCACTGCACGAGCTCCTGACAGAACGACGACATGCTCAGCACGCAACGTCCCGACAGCGAGGCGATGGCCAGCACGTTGCCACCCTTCTTGAACACCTCGGGGAAGTTGTTATACATCGTCCTTGCGATGCGCTGGTGCTGTTCCCAGCCCAGGTCAGACAGCTCGCTCACGCCCGTCTGCAACTCGTCCTTTGCCGCCATGAACTTCTCGCAGAACGCCTCGCCCGCCTGCGTCAGCTGACCCCGTTCGTGGGCCTTCGTCAACAGGTTCGCCAGCTCCTGATAGAGCATTGCGTTCCAGTAGTAGCGCGAGCCGTGACGTCCGTAGTGGCTGATGTAGAACGGCTTGTAGCCCTTCGGCGCCTTCGTCAGCTGAGGTGTGGCAAACTGATACGGATAGTCCGTACCGTACGATTTCTTCGGGTCGGCCTTCAGTTGGTCGAGCGCGCCGTTCCCCTGTGCCCACATCGTCAGGGCCAGCAAGAGAAGCATCACAATGGT
>JAEEPF010000136.1 GCA_016284635.1 Prevotella sp. | reverse complement strand
GTGCGGTCTTTATAGACGAAGGGTGTCTCAGCACCCTGCGATGAAGTGTCGTTGAGTTTGCAGACGATGGTCTCCTCAGCATCGCGGACCGTAGCCGCCACAATGCCGCGGAAGTCTGTAGCCACCTCATTGCCACGGACGACATGGCCCGTGACTTTGGCGATGGAGCCTGCGCCGAGAGTGATATCAGAGCCTACGGGCTGACCGTTGATGCTGTCAACCACCACCTGCGCCTTCGGACAAGCCAACGGGAGGGCAGGATCACCCAAGAGGGTGTATTGCAGTTTGTTGGGCGAGGTGTCACGCCCTGTGCTGACAAGGTCACACTTCGCCTGTCTCGCTGCCTCGCCGATGGTGTAGCCAGGCGTGAGCACGTAGCCGGTGAAGGCAAGGTTCATCGCCTCGTTATAGTTGGCATAGACGGTTCGCGTGGTACCAAAGAAGGCCACACCCCCACCCTTCTGACTCAGCATCACGGTCTCACCAATGTTGTCTTCCTGCCCGTCAAAAGGCATGATGTCGCAGGAGGCCGTAAGCCACAGGGGCAGACGGTTGGTGGTGGAAGCCTCAAAGTCGGCGAGTTTCATCACAAGTTCATGAGAGAAGGCGTAGGGTGCACCGTGACCGTTGTAATTCATAAACAGGGCACCATCGGTCATCTGTTGTTTGATTTGACGGGTAGCTTCGGGATAGGAGTAGCCCGTGGCGGAAGAGACGCGCTGGAAGGCATCCCAGTAGATTTTCTTCACCTGATAACCCGGATAATTCTGCTCAATGAGGGTGGCCACACGGTCAGCAGTGATCATGTGGGAGTTGCCGTTGCCGTCGTCGCCCATCATACAGATGACATTCTGCCAGGGACCGGCAAATTCGTTGGCGGCATAACTGAGTGTCTTGTCGACGAGCACCTTTGCCTGATCGAGGGTTCGGGCAGGATAACGGCCAACGGCCACATCCGGCTTACCCTTATACGACGAACCTTCCTGAATCACTTCCTCATCGTCGAGGAGGCAGAAGAAATCGTCGCTGACGTAACAACTGACATGGCTGAAAGAGTTCTCGCTCTCGAAGCAGAGCAGGAAGTCGTCCGGGTTGTAGTCATCCCAATCTTCACAAAGCATCCGGTTATCCCAGGCACCGTCGCCAAAGAGCAGGAGATAGCGCGGTTGGTCTTGGTCCGTGTCGGCACGGTCGTAGAGCATCTTCATATAACGGCGATAAGCCGTGGCATCGGGGGTGCCGCTAGAGAACTCATTATAGAGTTCATCGGCAGGAACAATCCTGACGCGCAAGCCGTCATGCTCCTCGTGCCAGGCCTTGATACGCTCGGCCTCCGACACCACCTGCTGGTTGGTGGGGATGATGATGACCATATCGACAGCCTCATCGGCGTGATGGTCCTGATTCATAATCAGGTAGTGAAAGTCTGGTACGGGCAGGTCTGATGCCTGGAGGTCCGTCATCGCCTTGGGTGTGGCGAGTGTCAGCGAGAGATAGTCGAGACGCAGGTTCGCACCAGAGGTCTGGGTGATGGTCACGGTGTTCTCACCTGCCTTCAGGTTCGTCAGGTCGTAGTTGGTGATGTTCTTTTCGGCCTCGGTGTAACTGTCGAGGGAGACTTTCCGTGTAACGGTGCCGATGACGGAGTCGTTGACAGCAATCGTCGCAGAGATGCTGCCGTCGTAAGTCAGGGCAACGGACAAGGTGCCAGTATCTCCATTGGCATAAAGGGTATAGCTTCGCGGATTACCGATGGAGAAGAGTGTCTTATCAAAGAGGTTACGGCCACCGTGGTACCAGGCGAAATTGTCAACCTCATACAGGTCGTGGTAGTCGTTGGCCGTGGGGTAATGTGTTGCTACAAACTCCTCCTCACTCACATAAACCGGCGACCCCAAAGAATCCTGGCTCTCCTCCCCTTGAGAGGGACTGGGTTCCCAATCTGTCAAGAAATAACAGCCGGCGCTGGAATAGGGATTCCGCGTTCGGGTGGTAGTGGCGGCAGTCTCCCAGTTGACGGGTCCGACACCATAGAACAGACGACGGCCACCGATCACACAGGTGGGCACCTCTTCAAGGTCGTCCGTCTCAGCAAGGTAGTCACCCGTCAGCTTTTCTGGTTGCAGGGCTCCGCCATAGCCATAGAGCTTCACCTTCGAGGGATCGGAGAAACCAGCCTTCTTGATAAGGGCATCCGTTAACTGATAGAAACCCGTCTCTGGGACACTGATCTTCGCCCAGGTACCGGATTGGAGGACAGAGTGGTCGGCATAGCGATCCTTGGCCGTGCGAGTGCCACGGGTCCTGGCAACAGGCGTAGCCGTCACATTCAGTTTGAAAAACACCATTTTCTGATATTTCCCGTTACGGTACACCAATGGCACGAACGACACCTCGAGTACGCCTTGCTTACGGGCCACCTCCACAGACTGCGACACCTCCGGCCATGCTGGCAGAGGTTCGCCACTGATCTGCCGATAGCGCTTGACATCGGCAGGTGACATATCTATAAATAAAGGATATTCGATGCTGACGTGCCAGACGGAGTCGGCATAATGGCTGCCCAACTGCTTCTGATACGTATAGACAGGCAATAGCGAATCTATCCTGAGCTGCTGTGCCGTCAGGTTCACATACTCCTGTGCCTCTGCAAGCAGACAAAGGAACAGAAGAACGCATCCTATCATCATTCTCCAGACGTTTCTCACGTTCTGCTGAAATCTTTAGGATAATAACGTTCTTCTGTTCCGCTTTATTGTGTGGCGTTAGCCTCTTGCTTCGATTTTCTTGTTGATATCGTCGATTACCTCGTCAGTCAACTCATACTTCGAGATGATAAACATGGCGAGAGCGAGCAGGATAGCGGGGATGACGCAGACCAGCCAGAGGATACCCTCCTCGGCAAAAGCAGTCTGCTCGATAACGTTACTGTCATATTCCACGAATGCCAGGACAGCGGGGCCGACAATGCTACCAAAAGTCATACCAGCCTTGAAGAACAGTCCCGTCAGGGCATTCACGATACCAGAGATACGACGGCCTGTGGTGTACTCACCGTATGAGATGACCTCTGGAACCAATGCCCACATATAACCCGTAGCGACGATGACACCCGTAGACTTGATGAACTGTGCCACATAGATCATCATCATACTCGGCTGCTCCATCTTGGAGATGAAATAGAGCATTCCCATACCGATGATGGCAGCACTCAGGAAGAGATAGAACATATTCTTCTTGCCGACCATACGCTTGAACCAAGGTACCAGCGGCATAAACAAGAATGCCGGAGCCGAGCCCAAAGCCATGAATATTGACAGTTCCTGAGCCGAACCGTGCAGATTGCTATTCATAAAATAAGCACCTGCGGCATTACCGACAGACATCATCGCAAAGGCGGTGATGAAGAAGAAAGCGAGAACGCGCAAGGGACGGTTACGAAGGAACTCCATCCACAAGTCGCTGACCTTCACATCCTCCGTAGCTTTCTCATCCATCACGACACGCTCCTTACACTGCGTGAAACAGAAGAAGAGCAGGCAGAAGCCTACGATAGCATAGATGGTCATCGTCGTGAACCATGCCGAAGGATCCTTCGGAAGACTGTCAGACGGTGCACCTGCAATCAGGGCGATAAACAGGGGCAAGCCAGAGTTCACGGCCAGACCGCCAAGGTTGGCCATAAACATACGAACAGATGTCAGAATGGTAATCTCGTCGGTGTCGCGTGTCAGAGATGAGTTCAAGGCGCCATAAGGCACATTGATAAACGTATAGAGCAACTGCATCGAGATATACGTGACATAAGCATATATCAACGATGGTGCGAAGCCATTGTAGAAACACAGGATGGCAAAACCCGAAAGAGGAATACCTACATAGAGCAGATACGAACGGTATTTACCGTAACGCGGATTGCTCTTGTCGATCAAGGTTCCCACGATGGGGTCCCAAATGACGTTTGCCACATTACCCACCAGGAACATCACGGCCACCGCAGAAGGCGTGAGTCCGTAGATGTCGGTGTAGAAGAATAGCAGATAAGTACAAATGACCTGAAAGATCAGGTTCTGCGCCAGGTCACCGGAACCGAAGCCGATGCGCTGTACCCAGTTGAGCTTATAGAAGCCCTTTGATTCGTTTGTTGTTGACATAATTATTTGTTATTGTTTTCGATTTATTACCAATTCAAATGAACTCATCGGGAGTCCGGTGAGTGAACGGACATTGGCCTTGAGGGGATTGTCCTTCCAGGCATAGCGGACTTTCAGAGGCGAGAAGTTAGAGAGAATCGTGATGCGGTTGCCATCGGCAGTAGCCTCAGCATTCACGAATTTCCCGTCCTCACCAGCAACCTCAAATTCGTAAAGAGCACCTGAAACAACAGGCTGATTAAGCGTCAGGGAAATTATCCATTTTCCATTATCCATTGTCCATTGACTCTCTATGATCTCTGGCGCGAGGTTCACCTTCTTGTCATTAAAGACCAGACGGTCGAAGCAGAGACCAACACGCTCTGCCACTTCCTTCTTGCGCAAGGGATGGATGTCGACGGTCTCACCTAAGTCGTTGATGACAGCCAGTTCGGCATAAGCATCAGCCTTCGCAGCGGTGCGCTGAGCCTCACGAAGTTGTGCCCATCCGCTATTCACAGGTGCCTCCTGATAGGTAATGGGCCTCGGCATACCCGTCTGCTGACGACCGTCATAGTTGGCGAGCTGTACGATGACGAAGGGCATCTGCTGATCCTGCCAACGGTCACGCCAACATCCCATCAACTTCTTCAGATAGTCGGCATAGGGAGCGGGGTTGCCTGTGTTCGATTCTCCCTGATACCATACCACACCATTGAGAGCGTAGGGTGCCAAAGGATGGAGCACGGCATTATAGAGGGTGGTAGGCAGATTCTGCAACGACACGTCACTACTGGGGCATGATGGCATCTCGACACCCACATGCATCTTCCAGGTCTCACCGAGAGGGATGACATCCTTCGGCATCGGATTCTGGGAGAAACGGTCATCGCCAAAAGCAATCATATATGGCTTCTCAGGAATGAAGTGAGCAGCCCCGTATTTGTTGATAAAGCGCACGGCAATCACGTTGTCACCCTCACGCAACAGCCCCTCAGGGATGTCATAGCGCCGCGGGGGATACTGATAGCCGGTATGGCCTATCTGTTGTCCGTTAAGATAGGTGATATCCTGGTCGAAGAGCGTACCCAACAACAGACGGGCTGCCTTACGCGCGTGTTCCTTATTAATATTTATATGCTGACGGAGCCATACGGTACCCGTACCTCGCCAAGTCCAGTCATTCTGATTAATGGCCTTCCAGTCAGCATCGTTATAGTCTGGCCGGATATAATCCTGCACGGCATCGGCTTGATTGAGCAAGGTTTCCCACTGTCTGTTAGCCTCCATATTGGCTCTCATCTGTGCTTTCACATATTCGTCATTCTGATAGATAGCCATCCGCTTCACCAGCATCGGATAGTCGCGCTGGAGGGAATCGGCAGAGATCCACGCCTCAATGGGCGTACCACCCCAACTGTTGACGATGATACCCTGGGGCACACCCGTCTTCTCAAACATCCGCTTACCGAGGAAATAGCCCACAGCCGAGAAGAGCCAGGCGTTCTGCTTCGTCACAGGCTTCCAGTTGATGGATGTGGGCAGGATATCGTCCTTCACCCCGTGAGTGCTCGTAGTGTTCTGCACACGGAACAGACGGATCTGGGGATTCTCATAAGTATCAATCTCCTGGGTATACTGCGGATAGACACGCTCAATGGTCACGTCGATGTTCGACTGTCCGGACAAAAGCCATACGTCACCAATCAAGACATTATCAATTATCAATTCATTAATTGTCAATTGGTAAGGTCCCCCCACCTTCATCTTCGGCAGGTCCACTCGCCAACGGCCTTGCTCATCAGCCTGGGTAGTATATTGTTTCTTATTAAAGGTAACGGTCACGGTCTCACCAGCGTCAGCCGTTCCCCAAATGGGGATGGTTTTACCACGTTGGAGTACCATACCCGACTGGAACAGTTGGGGTAATGACACCTTTGCCTCTGCAAATGACACACTCAGGAGTGCTGTCAGAAAAAAAAGAAATTTCTTCATCAGATAACAATTTGATGATGCAAATATACTAAAAAACTTCGATGAAATCATCAAAAACTTTATTTTTCTTACCAGATGAAACAATTTCAAAAGTGTCTGTAACATATCGTAATGTCCGTTGGCGTATTTTTGCTTAACTTTGCAAACAAAATCAGACTTAGTTAGGAATAGAAAGCAGGACGATGAAGGATTATGCTTCACAAAAAGTCTCACTCGGAGAGAAGGTCGGCTACTCGTTAGGAGACGCTGCCGCCAATCTGGTGTTCCAGATGATGGTCATCTTCCAGTTGAAGTTCTATACGGACATCTTCGGATTGGATGGCGCAGTGGCAGGCAGCATCCTGATGATTGGAAGTCTCTCTGCCATCATCGTAGATCCTACGGTGGGACTCCTCATCGACCGCACGAACACCCGTTGGGGCAAATTCCGTCCGTGGGTACTGTGGACCATCATTCCCTTCTGCGTATTCTACGTCCTCGCTTTCTATAACCCCGGCATCCAGGAGAAGTCGATGGTAGCCACCTATGCCACCATCTCCTACGTGCTGATGATGACGGCCTACTCCTTCAACAACATCCCCTATGCTTCGTTAGGCGGCGTGATGACCAGCGATATCAAGGAACGCACAAGCATCACGACCATCCGTTTCATCGCCGTCACCATTGCCCAGTTCGTTGTCCAGGGTCTGACACTCCCACTCGTCGATACCTTCGGGAAGGGGAACCTGCAGCACGGCTGGGTCTGTACCATCGGTGTCTTTGCCTGCATAGCGATGGTACTGTTCATTATTACCTTCTTGATAAGTAAGGAACGTATTCAACCGCCCCCCTCGCAGGAGATCAATATCAAAGAAGATATCAAGGACACCATTTCCGACGTATCGTGGAACTCTATGGCCCTGCTCACCTTCGCCATATTCGTCACTTTGGCGATGTGGGGATCAGCCATCAACTTCTATTTCCAATACAACATCGACCAAAAGTCACTACAAGACTTCCTGAACTTCTTCGGACTGAATGTCGAACAGAAGGAGGCCTACTCCATCGGTTTCTCCATATTTAATATGACGACCGCGATTGTACAGTTCTTAGGTGTGATCTGCCTCTCCAGATATCTGGCCAACAAATACGGCAAGAAAAAGGTATTCATCGTGTGTCTCTCGCTGACTGCTTTCTTTACAGCCCTCTTCTATATCCCCTCGCCGACGGATATCAGTCTGTTGTTTGTGCTGAACATCCTGAAGTCGCTGGCCTATGCTCCGACGGTTCCTCTGCTGTGGGCGATGATTGGCGATGTGGCAGACCATATCGAGTATCAGAACTACCGTCGTGCTACGGGTTTCTGCTTCTCTGGCATCACCCTCGCCCTGAAGTTGGGACTGGGACTGGGAGGCGCCATCGCAGGCGTGATCATCAGTATGTTCGGCTATGTCTCTGGCGGTGAGGCCATTCAGAATGAGACGGCAATGGAGGGTATCCGCATCGTGTCGAGCATCGTGCCCGCTATCCTCTTCGGCGTCGGTGTGATCGCCCTCTACTTCTACCCCATCAGCAAGGAGTATAATGAGAGCATGCAGGCCGAACTGGCCGGGCGCCGTCGTATGATAGAAAAACAAAAGGACGAGTATTTATAAGACTAATATTAACTACAAAAAGAAAAAAGATTATGAAGCCACGTTATCTTTATCCCAGTGACTATTATGCAGATCCTTCTGCCAATGTGTTTAACGGAAAACTCTTCGTCTATCCTTCCCACGACTGGGAGGCTGGTGCTGCCTTCGACGATGACGGCGGACACTTCCAGATGAAGGACTACCACGTGATCTCTTTGGAGGACGTGGAGAACGGTGAGGTGACTGACTACGGTAAGATCCTCGACGTAGAACAGGTGGCCTGGGCCGAGAAGCAGATGTGGGACAACGATGTCGTTGAGAAAGACGGCAAGTATTTCCTCATTTTCTCTGCCAAAGACTACAACGGTGTATTCCACCTGGGCGTAGCCGTTGCCGACAAGCCCGAGGGCCCGTTCATTCCCCAGGAGCAGCCTATGCGCGGCTCTTATTCCATCGACCCCTGCGTGTTCAAGGATGACGACGGACAGATCTACTGTTACTTCGGCGGTCTCTGGGGTGGACAGCTCCAGTGGTACAAGTCACCCAAGCAACTCCTGAAGGAAGGCATCGACCTCGGTCCTGCAGCTGACAAGAAGACACAGCTCTTCGCTCCTGCCGACGTGCCAGCCTTGCCCAGCAGCGTAGTTCGCCTGAGCGACGATGTGATGCAGTTTGCAGAGGCTCCACACGATGTGATCGTCCTCGACAAGGACGGACAGCCCTTGAAGGCTGGTGATCCCCATCGATTCTTTGAGGCATCGTGGATGCACAAGTACAATGGCAAGTACTATTTCAGCTATTCTACAGGTGACAGCCACTTCCTCTGCTATGCCATCGGCGACAACCCCTACGGCCCGTTCACCTATCAGGGTGTGATTCTCGATCCCGTTGTGGGCTGGACAACTCACCACAGCATCGTCCAGTACAAGGGCGAGTGGTTCCTGTTCTATCACGACTGCGTCCCCTCCAACGACATCACGCACCTGCGTTCATTGAAGGTGCAGCGTCTGTTCTACAATGAGGACGGAACGATACAAAAGGTTGTGAATGAGTGAGCAAAATGCAAACGTATTTGCATTTTCGAACGCGAACAAGCTCGATGCAAAGCATCAAGGTTTTCAACGAATAAACTTAATCAACTATTACATTGCTCTCCGCGACGAGCTGCTGGTTATGCCAGCAACCGTCGCGGTGCTTTTTATTTGATAATCAGGGTGGTAAGGTTATCAGCCGGGAAAAGTTCTCCAGCCACTTGTTGTACATCCTCTGCCGTAACGGCATCGATCTTTCTGAAAAGCTTATCGAGATCGCGCTCATACCCGTGGTGAAGGAAGTTCCTGCCGAAATCAAGGGCAAACTGCTCACGGTTGTCACAGGCGATGGCTAGTTGTCCTTTCAGCTGTCGCTTGGCTGCCATCAGCTGCGAGGCAGAGAGCGGACGGAGCATCACACGATCCAACTCCTTTCTTACAAGTCGCAGGCAACGGTTGATGTCATGATGGTCGCAGCCAAAATAGACATTCCAGACGCCTGTATCTGAATAGGCCGCCATCGAACTCTCCACCGTATAGACCAGTCCGTGGCGCTCTCGCAGCGAGAGGTTCAGACGGGCATTCATCCCAGGACC
>JAEEPF010000135.1 GCA_016284635.1 Prevotella sp. | reverse complement strand
TAGAGGTTGATGAGTTCTGCGGGCTTCTCGTCGCTCCACTCCATCTCAGGGCCGAAGGGGATGATGGCTCCCTCACGCACGAAGACGGGAATCTGCTCGTATGGTGCATCGACGATGAGACGCTGACCACCAGCGATGTACTCACCGGTATAGAGGTTGTACCAGCCACACTGCTCGGGGAAGTAGACACTACGGTTACGAGCCTTGTAGTAGCCTACGGGACAAGCCATCAGCGCAGGACCGAACATCCACTGGTTGCCAATGTTCTCCACGTTCTTGTCGCCGTTGAAGTCCATCACCAGCGCACGCATCAGGGTATAGTCTTTGAAGTGTGCCCAGCCAGCCATCGAGTAGAGATAAGGCATCAGACGATAGCGCAGCTTGTCGTAATAGACGAACGACTGATAGGCAGGATGATTATCCGGTGCGATGTTCCAGATCTCACGCAGCGGCCACTGACCGTGGGCACGGAAGAGGGGAATGAACGTGCCGAACTGGTTCCAGCGGGTCTGCAGCTCGCGCCACTCCTTCAGGTCTTCGTTCTCCACACCAGAGTGGTCGAAGATCTGCTGGGCGGCCACATAACGGTTCTCCACACAGAAACCGCCCTGGTCCATACCCCAGAAGGGGATGCCTGACATCGAGTAGTTCAGACCTGCCGTCATCTGTGCACGCATATCCTCCCAACGGGTGCCGATGTCACCACTCCACGTAGCCGTAGAGAAGCGCTGCTCACCAGCAAAGCCGCTACGCGTCAACAGGAACACACGCGGCTCATTGGGTTTGCCCTTATAGACCGAGCGCTGACCATTGTAGATGGCGTCGGCATTGACGGTCGAATAGGCATTGAAATATTCCGTAGAGGTGCCGAGGGCCGTAGGACCACTGAGGGCCTTACGATACCACATCGGTGTACAGTCGCGGACGTTGGGCTCAGAGGCATCCATCCACCAGGCATCGACACCAGGCACACCATTCTTATTATATTTCGTGTAGAGGTTCTCGTCCATCTGACGCCAGAACATCTTACGGGCATCAGGATCGTAGGCATCATAGAAGCCGTTCTTATAGCCAGGACCTACCCAGTCGTGGATATCGTCTGTAGGCGACTGGACGTACATCCAGCCCTTGGCATCGAGTTCCTTGTAGTTGTCGGTATTCACATAGAACTTAGGCCAGACGCTGATCATAAAGCGTCCGTGCATGGCGTGGACACTGTCGAGCATCGCCTGGGGATCAGGATAGCGGGAGGGCTCGAACTTGTGGCTGCCCCACTGGTCCTCGGGCCAGTAGTTCCAGTCCTGCACGATATTGTCGATGGGGATATGACGCTTGCGGAACTCTGCGAGGTTCTCCTCGATCTCGCCAGAGGTCTTATAGCGCTCACGGCTCTGCCAGAAGCCCAGCACCCACTTCGGATAGAGTGCAGCCTTTCCTGTGAGTGTGCGATAGCCAGAGATTACCTCGTCGAAGTTCTGACCAGCGATGAAGTAGTAGTCCATATCCTTCGCCATCTCACTCCAGATGGTGAGCTGTTCACGTTCCTCCTTGCTACGGGGCTTGCTGACGCGCAGACCGCAATAGGCCTCGCCACCGTCAGGACGCCACTCGATGCGTACCTGGGCACGCTTGCCCTTGGCCAGTTCCTTGGAGAACTTATAGGTGTTCGGATTCCAGGCCGTGCGCCAGCGTTCAGGCACCACTTCCTCGCCATCGATGTAAACCGTCACATAGCCAGAATAATAGAGGATGAACTGGTAGAGCTGCTTCTTTCCCTTGCACTTACCACAGCACTCCGGCTCGATAAAGCCTTCGTAGGTGACATTCGCACCCATCAGGTTGATTTCCTTGGGGAAGTTCTTGATACCGCCATTGTCCGTCTTCAGGGCAATCTGCGACTTTTCGGGCGTACCATATTCATAATAGATGGAGTCTTCGTCGCGTACCAGTTTCTTGCCGAAGCGATCGACGTATGTGCCTGTGAGATGGCCTTCCCTACCCTGCTTGTCGTAGAGTTTAAAGGCACGATTCAGCTGGAGGTAGTCCTCTGGATTGCCGAAACGACAGTAGGAATATGAATCCCACAACAGACCATAGTTCTTGTTCGACAGGACGAAGGGGATAGATACCTTCGTGTTATACTGGAACAGGTCTTCGTTCTTACCCTTCATATTGAACTCCTCCGACTGATGCTGACCGAGGCCGTAGAAGGCCTCATCTTCCGGTGAGTCGAAGGTCATCTGCCAGGTGAGGCCGTGCTTCATCTCCTCGGTGATGGGGGCACCGCCCTTGATACCATATTCACGCTCAGGCACGGTAAAGTCTGTGAACTGCTTGCTGTTCTCCACCTCCTTGAGCAACTCCTTGCCCTCAGCATCGTAGAACTTGATGCGTCCGTCATCCTTCTTCACGACGGCCTTCACGTTCTTGGCCTTCACAATGACCTCGTCATCATTCTCCGTGATGCTGTACGAGCCCTTGGCGGGTGCTGTCTGCGGCACGATCATCAGCGAGGCAGGCTTCTCAGGCAGAGCCTCCTTCGATGTGGCACGCACACGGATAATGTTGCCGTTCATCACTTCCAGACGAATCACCTTCGCCTGTCCTCCGTCAGGACGGATGGTCACTTGGTTCTCACTGGTCTGTACGTCTGCTGCCAGCGACGTCATCGCCGCCATCAGCACAGACCCTAACAAAAAGATTCTTTTCATAATTCTATTCTATTTTTACAGTATAATCCTCAAGTTTCCTCTTTTAGCCACAGATTACACAGATTCTCACAGATTAAGAGATTCACACAGATTCTTTTTTCGACACGAATTCTTGCGTCCCTTCGGTAGCAAGCGGCAAAGCCGAGTCTATGGATTTTATGGAGAGCTGCGCAGCCATCCTTATAATCCTTATAATCCGTGTTAAATAAATCAATCATCCGTGTCTCTGTGAAAATCAAAATCTCTGTGATAATCTGTGTAATCTGTGGCTCTATTCATTTTTCATCATCATCCATCAAGACGGCCTCTTCTACCTCTTCCGGCTGTTCCAGGGGCAGGGTGATGGTGAACACCGAACCACCACCGGCATTGTTGTCACCAGTGACAGTACCGCCGTGGGCCGTCACGATATCCTTCACGATAGAGAGGCAGATGCCGGGATCATCGTCGCTCACCACCGGATCGAACATGTGCTCCTTCGCACCCTCAGGCAGTCCGATGCCGTTGTCGGAGATACGGATGGTACCGGCGGAAGGCGTCTTGTCGACAAACACCTTGATGACACAGTTGCTGGGCGAGAACATCACCGAGTTGTTCAGCAGGATCTGGATGGCCTGACCCATCATATCACGGTCGAAGGGTATCACGAGGTCGTTGGCGAGGGGGAAGAATGAGAACTTCAACTTCTTGCCCTCCGGGGCCACAAATTGTGCGCACTGTTCCTTCATAAACTCCTGAAGATCGGCAGGCTGACGGTTCAGGCCGGTGATTTCCCACTCAGCCGCCTGTTTCCTGACTCCTGTCTCCTGACTCCCGTCTCCTGACTCCTGACTCATCATCTGTGCCTTCATCTCATTCATCCACTGCTTCTTCTCCACCTCACGACGCAGCTGTTCGAGTTCTGCCTTCTCCAGCTGTTTCTTCATGAACTGCTTACGCCAGAACCAGATGCCTCCTGCAACACAGGCGAGGAAGAACAGCATCAGCCAACGGTTACGCAGCAGTGGCGGGGTGATGGTCAGTTTGAGGGTGGCCTCCGTCTTTCCCATCGTACCGTCATCATTGAGCATACGCACATGCAGGATATAACTGCCGTGATGCAATGACATATAGGTGATGTTGGGATCGTTCTCCTCCGTCTTCATCCACTTGTCGCTGAAGCCCTCCAGCTGATAGATGAAACGCGAGGGATTGTGCATCTCACCCTTGTTGGTAGCGAGCTGGATGGTAAACTGGTTCTCATCATGCCTGAGCACGAGCTCCTCGCACTCGTTGAGGGCCTTCTCAAGAATCACACGACCTTCATATTCCTGTCCGACACCCATCTGCTGTCCGAAGAGTTTCAGGCCACTGAACATCGGACGCTCGTCGTTGTGGACATTTGTAATCAGTTTGGGGTTGATAATATCGACACCGCCAAGTCCGCCCACGAGGATCATACCGTCGTGAGTACGGCTGATTGAACGCTGGTTGTAGGGGCCCTGCTGCAGACCGTCCTTGCTACTGAAACTGCGCACGAGGAACGACCATTCACCGTTCTCCTCCTTCTTCGGTACAACGTTCGAGATACCGTGCTCCGTCACCACCCACATCGTGTGCAACTGGTCTTCAGCGATACCCACGACACTCGATCCGAAGAGACCGGAGTTCATGTCGAGCAGCTTCTGACGACCGGTCTTCGGGTCGAAGATGCAACAGCCTGCCGTAGAACCCTGCCAGATCAGTTCCCGACTGTCTTCCACCACACAGACGGTGGTGGCCACTGCCACCTGTTGCCCAGGCACAGCGGGGATGGTGAAGTTCATCACCTTGCCGCTCACGGGGTTGATGAGCGAATAGTAGTTGGAGTGTCCTACCAACAGCCAGCCCTTCCGGGTCCACGAGGCTGAGGTCATGAAGTTCTCGGGCAACTTCCCGTTGTAGGAGTTCCAGGTCAGGAATTTCCCAGTCTTCATCTGCAGCTTCTGCACACCGCTGCCAAGGGTTCCGACCCAGATGTCGCCCCACTTGTCTTCCGTCACCGACCACACATTATTATTCAACAAGGCACCGTCGGCATTCGAGGCGAGGTAGTTCTTCACCCGTCCGTCGGCAATCTGGATGAGACCTCCGTTGTAGGTGCCGAACCATACGGAGCCGTCCTTAGCCCCGTAACTGGCCACCATAATGTCTGATGCAAAGCCGTTGTGGGCCTTATCGTAAACCTCCGTCTCACCCGTATGAGGCATATATTTGATGACACCCCGGTTGTCGGTACCGAACCAATAGTTACCCTCCGTGTCCTCCGTGGTGGTGTTGATATCGCCCAACTCCAAGGTCCGGAAGCCGGAGAGGGTCTCAATATATTGGTTCAGGCCGTTGCGATAACCCGTGATCCATACGTTACCGCTGTGGTCGGTCATCAGGTGCCTGATGGTGTTGTCGCTCAGCGAGGTCTCGTCGAACTTATTGTTCAGCAACTGCTTCACCTCCTTGCTCTTCGGATCAATCACGAAGACGCCCTCATGATCGGTGCCGATCCAGATCCATCCGCGCTTATCGGTCATCACATCCCAGATCTGCAGCGGGTCGGGCAACGGAGCGATGCCATGCGCCTCTAAGAAGCTGTTCACCGAGGGATGCCACTGTTTGGCCTTCTGGTCGTAGACGAAAGTCATCAAGTTTGAGAGCACCCAGTAGTTGCCCTCAGGATCCACAATGATGTTATAGGCCTCACTGGTCTTGCCACCGTGCTCGATCATATATCTGTCCTTCCATCTCACCTTGCCAGTTTCTGTATCCACACCGATGAGTTCACCGTCGCTGGAGGCCACAAGCAGCATACCGTCCCAGTCCGCCATCGACGAGAAGTAGAATTCCTTGGGCAACTGTCCGTCCTCATAGCCGTATTTGGTCAACGTATGCTTCTTCCTGCCATAGACATTGCAGTAGAGACCCTCGTCGTAGGTCTTCACCCAGATGTTCTTCTTGGAGTCGATGTAAAAGCGGTCGATACCACCGACGACACCGTATTCCGCCAATTGTTTGGATGGATTTCTCACTGTGCGCTCCGTCACTGGGTCGAACAGCGAGTAGTTCATGCCCTGCCTCAGCCAGAGTCGTCCGGCTGCGTCCTCAAAGATCTGATCCACGTAGTTGTTACGCAACGTCGTCGTGTCGTTCGGATCAGAATAATAGGTACGGAAGCGGTAACCGTCATAACGGTTCAGACCGTATGACGTGCCGATCCACACGAATCCCTTCGAGTCCTGATAGATGCAGTTGATGGTCGAGTTCGACAGTCCGTCACGGGTATCCAACCTCTTGAACTTCATGTCGGGGATGGTGTTCTCTGCACCAGCCCACAGACTCATCAACAACAGTGTTAAGCCTAATAATCGTTTCATAAATTGTTGTCCTATTTTAATCTTTTAATTTTTTACCTTTTCACTTTTTCACCTTTTCTCTTCCTCTTCCATCATCACAGCCTCCTCAACCTCTTCCTCCTCAGGAGTTGCTTCCTCGGCTTCAGCGGCCTTTTCCTCCTGACGGTGGAGACGGTTCATCTTCCTCCTGCGCCTCCAGCGACGGTAGGGTTTGCGAAGGAACAAAACGGCCACAATCAACAGTACGTAACAGGCGATGGCCCACCACGAACGATACCACGGAGCGTCGATGGTGATGTCGAGCCGGCTCTCCACCTCACCCATCGTACCGTCGTCGCGCAGCATCCTCACGCAGAGGGTATAACTGCCCGGAGGCAGTGACATATAGGTAATGTCGGGGTTGTTGGCCGACGACTTGATCCACTTGTCGTTGAAACCCTCCAATTGGTACACGAAGCGCGTGGCGTTGTTGATGCCGCCATTGTCGGAAGCCATGTGGATGGTGAACTGGTTTTGTTCGTACTTCAGACGGATGCTGCGCTGCATGTCGAGCGCCTGCTCCAGGATGACACGCCCATCGTATTCCTGGCCTACCTCCACTTCCTGGTCGAAGAGCACAAGTCCGCTGAACACGGGCCGCTCCTTCGAGTCACCATTGCCCAGTTTCAGGGTACTGATGATATCGAGACCGTCCTGTCCACCGATAAGCAGCTCACCCGTCTTGGAACAGAAGATGGCACGCTGGTTGAACGGGCCGGGCTGCAGACCATCGCGACTGTTGAAGTTGCGGATGGTAAAGGTCCACGTGCCGTCCTCCTGTTTCAAGGGCGTGATGTTCGACACACCGTGATCTGTCGCCACCCACATCGTGTTCCGTGTGTCCTCCGTCACGGAGACGGCATTCGAACCGAAGAGTCCTGACTTCATATCGAGCAGTGTCTTCTGCTTCGTCTTCAGGTCGTAGATTACCACGCCCGAGGGTGAACACTGCCACAGCAGTCCGCGACTGTCGATGATGGCCTGTGTCGTAGCGGTAGATACGGTGATGGCCTTGCGGTCATTATCCACAGGGAACGTACCGTTGATGATCTTGAAATTGCCAGGATTGATCAGGGCGTAGTATTCTGAGTTTCCCAATACGATCCAGTCGTTGCTGCCTGTCGAGATACTGTTCGTCCAGACAGTGTTCAGTGCGGAGTTATCAGCTGTGAAGGCCCGCTGCTGACCGGTCTTCTTGTCGATGCGCACAGCACCGCCGCCAAGCACACCCACCCAGATGTTGCCCCACTTGTCTTCCGTGATGCCCCAGATGTTGTTTGTCACCAGTGCACTGCCGGGATCCGTCGTACGGTAGTTCTTCCACTGACCATCCTGATAGCGCAGGATACCGCCTTCGTAGGTACCGAACCACAAGGAGCCGTCCTTGGCTGTATAGCTGCCTACGATGATATCGCTGGGAACGCCCAGACTCTGCTTCGTGAACTGCTCCACAGGCTCCAGCGTCTTCGGGTCCATCTTGATGATACCACCGTCGTTACGACCAATCCAGTAATAGCCCTCCTTGTCTTCGGTGATAGTGTTGATATCGCCGATGGGCATACTCTTGAAGTTCGTCATCGACTCTAAGCACATCGCCACACCGTTCTTATAGCTGGCGAGCCACATACGGCCCAGCTGGTCGAGATACAAGTGTTTGATGGTATTGTCGGGCAATGAGGTCTCGTCACCCTTCACATTCAGGAACTGCCGCCACTGACGGTTTTCCTCGTCGAGCACGAACACGCCCTGGTGGTCGGTGGCCACCCACATCAGGCCCTTCGCGTCGTAACGCACCTCCCAGACAAGCACGTCCTCCGGCACGTTCTCATAGCCCTGCGCCCTCATCCACTCCGTCAACGACGAGTACCAACGCTTCTCGTTTTTCACGTAAATATATGTACCCACCGAGTGCGTGATCACCCAGAGGTTCTGCTGCTTGTCAGTAGTCACCCAGTAGTCGTTATAGGCGTTCATGGCATTCTTCACATAGGGGTCTTTCCACAGTACCTTGCCCTTCTCTCCGTCGATACACATCAACTCACCGAAAGTAGATACAAGCACCATACCCTCTTCCGTCTCTGTATAGGCAGATATGCCAAAATCTTTCGAGAACTCATACGGTCCATAGCCGAAAGCAAAGTGCTTCAGGTTTTTCGTCACAGGGTTGAAATAGTAGAAACCTTCCTCATAACTCTTCACCCAGTAGTTCATCTTCGAGTCGAGATGGATGCTCTCCATACTGCCAAGCATGCCCTGTTCGTTCAGCCAGTGTGTCGGATTGCGGTCCACTTTCTCCGTTACCGGGTCGTACATCGTATAGTTCATACGCTGCTTAAGCCACAGTCGCCCGCCATAGCCTTCCTGGATCTCGTCGATGCGGTTGTTACGCAACGAGGTTGTATCCTTGTCATAACTGAAATAGGTACGGATACGGTAACCGTCGTAGCGGTTCAGACCATAGCCCGTACCAAACCAAACGTATCCCTGGGAGTCGCGAAGGATACAGAAAACCTCGGAATTCGACAGGCCCTCACGGGTGTCGACACGACGGAATCTCATGTCAGGAATGACTGCGGCTTCTACCACAATCCCGATGCAAAGCATCGTCAAGAGGACCGAAAGACGTTTAACCAAAACTTGCTTCATCATTGGGTGTTCGTAATTTTTATCGTACAAAGGTACACATTATATTTCATATACGCAAACTTTTCTTCAAAAATTTTTCGCCCTACCCTATTTTTATTTGTGTTTAAGTTATTCAGTTATTCACTTATTCAATTATGACATTTAGGTTTTTAAAAGTTAGAAATTGTCATTTATAAATTATATTATTATATATATTATTATAATAATATATATAATAATATAATTTTAATAATACAAAACGAAAAGGAAAACGATTCCGAAAATATAAATGTCATAATTGAATAAGTGAATAACTGAATAACTCGGATTATGTCTGATCTTTATAAATGTTAGTTGAATTTATTTTACATTTGCAAACATTTAAAACACTCTGATGCGAAGCAGTATGTAAACTGAGAGTTTCCTTACTGGAAAGTCGGAGTTTGGGTTAGGGAAAGTCAAACTTTGCAGCAAGGAAACTCAAAAGCACGGAAAACGGTCTAAAACGGCAACTTTTGCACATTATATAATTATGAATATTTATTACATTCTATACATTGCCTAAAGATATGAAGCCTTTAAAATCCCCATAAATAGGGATTGCGAGATTGAAATAATCATTGTACCTTTGCACCCGAAAAAAAAGGGAACAAGGTATGATTACATTAAATAAGGTGACGGTAAAGGCTACATGGGTGATTGCATTGCCCTTATGCCTTTTTGCTGTTTTACCTTCAAGCGCCCAAAAGCAGGACGATATGCGACAGACGGTGGAAT